>JAJYCZ010000137.1 GCA_021777915.1 Pseudomonadota bacterium
GGCGAGCGCGCGAGCCGGTGAGACGGGCGCCCCGCAGATCGTGGACGCGCGTTCGGCCGGGCGCTTTCGCGGCGAGGAAGCCGAGCCGCGCGCCGGCGTGCGCTCGGGCCGGATTCCCGGCTCGTTCAATCTCCATTGGGAGGCGCTGCTGTCCGATGGAAGGCTGAAGCCGCCTCATGAACTGGAGGCCGCTTTCGACAACGCCGGAGTCGACATCGCCCGCCCGGTTCTGACCACCTGCGGGTCGGGCGTCACCGCCGCGATCCTGTCGCTGGCGCTCGCCACGCTCGGCCGCGAACCGGCGCCGGTCTATGACGGCTCCTGGTGCGACTGGGGCGGCTGCGCCGATCTGCCGCTCGCCACAGGCCCGGCGTGAGGCGCGTCCGGGCATGAAATGAGTGATTTCACAGTCTTTTTCATCGACGGATAGGCAATTTGCCGCCGAATTGATCAAATTGACGCCAAAATGTCCGCGTGGACGCTTTTCCACCGCGCGACGCGGTGCTATGACGCTTGCGCCGAACGCGAAACGGAGCGGCAAGCCGGCGCGTGAGACTGGAGAACCGCCCAGGCATGAAAAAAGTCGAAGCGATCATCAAGCCCTTCAAACTCGACGAGGTGAAGGAAGCCCTCCAGGAAGCCGGCATGCACGGAATCACCGTCACCGAGGCCAAGGGTTTCGGCCGCCAGAAGGGCCATACCGAGCTTTATCGCGGCGCGGAATATGTCGTGGATTTCCTGCCCAAGGTCAAAATCGAGCTGGTTCTGACGGACGACGCCGTGGACCGCGCCATCGAAGCCATTCGCAAAGCCGCCCAGACCGGCCGCATCGGCGACGGCAAGATATTCATTTCCAATATCGAGGGCGCGATCCGAATCCGCACCGGCGAGACCGGTCCCGACGCGGTCTAAAGCCGCTCATCCCGAACTTCTCTCCTTCAACGTCATCTCAAAAGAAGAGGCGCATCCATGACGACTGCCAAGGACCTCCTGAAAAAAATCAAGGACGAAGACATTAAATATGTCGACCTCCGCTTCACCGACCCGCGCGGCAAGTGGCAGCATGTGACCTTCGATATTACGCTGGTCGACGAGGAATTCTTCTCCGAAGGCCAGATGTTCGACGGCTCGTCGATCTCCGGCTGGAAGGCGATCAACGAATCCGACATGAAGCTCATGCCCGATCCGGCCACCGCCACCATCGACCCCTTCTTCTCGGCTTCGACCCTGACCATCGTTTGCGACGTTCTCGAACCGCTGACCGGCGAGCCCTATAACCGCGATCCGCGCGGCATCGCCAAGAAGGCCGAAGCCTATCTCAAGAACAGCGGCATCGGCGACACCGCCTTCTTCGGCCCGGAAGCCGAATTCTTCGTCTTCGACGACGTGCGTTTCAACGCCGACCCCTACAACACCGGCTTCATCCTCGATTCGGCGGAACTGCCGACCAATTCCGGCACCCCCTACGAGGGCGGCAACCTCGGCCACCGCGTCCGCACCAAGGGCGGCTATTTCCCGGTCCCGCCGGTCGACTCCGCCCAGGACATGCGCGGCGAAATGCTCGCGGCCATGGCGGCCATGGGCGCCAAGGTCGAGAAGCACCATCACGAAGTGGCCTCGGCCCAGCACGAACTCGGCCTCAAGTTCGGCACGCTGACCACCATGGCCGACCATTTGCAGATCTATAAATATGCGATCCACATGGTCGCCCATTCCTACGGCAAGACCGCGACCTTCATGCCGAAGCCGATCTATGGCGACAACGGCTCAGGGATGCATGTCCACCAGTCGATCTGGAAGGGCGGCAAGCCGGTCATGGCCGGCAACAAATACGCCGACCTCAGCCAGGAATGCCTGTGGTACATCGGCGGCATCATCAAGCACGCCAAGGCGCTCAACGCCTTCACCAATCCCTCGACCAACTCGTACAAGCGGCTGGTCCCGGGCTTCGAAGCGCCGGTCCTGCTCGCCTATTCGGCGCGCAACCGCTCGGCCTCCTGCCGCATTCCGTGGACCAACAATCCGAAGGCCAAGCGTGTCGAGGTCCGCTTCCCCGATCCGACCGCCAATCCCTATCTCGCCTTCGCGGCCATGCTGATGGCCGGCCTCGACGGCATCAAGAACAAGATCGATCCCGGCCCGGCGATGGACAAGGACCTCTACGACCTTCCGCCGCGCGAGCTGAAGAAGATCCCGACGGTCTGCGGCAGCCTGCGCGAGGCGCTCTCCAGCCTGGACAAGGACCGCGCCTTCCTCAAGGCCGGCGACGTGTTCAACGACGACTTCATCGACAGCTATATCGAGCTGAAGATGGCCGACGTCTATCGCATGGAGATGACGCCGCACCCGGTCGAGTTCGACATGTATTATTCCTACTGAGCTTCTGCTCACGAAACGCGAAAGGGCGGCCCGAACGGCCGCCCTTTTTGCTTGGCGATCAGCTCATTGCGCCGGCGCGGCCGCGGCCGGCGCGGCGTGCTGCTGCTGCTCCTGTCCCTGCTTCGCCTTTTCCTTGTAATAATGGCGCGCGGCGACGCATCCGGCGACCGCGCCGACGACCCCGTGGTGGCCCGCGTAATGGCCGGCGATGCCGCCCGCGACCGCGCCACGAATGCAGCCCTTCGCCTCGGCGTCGGGCGCCGCGAGCGACGCGACGCCGCAAATGGCCAGAACCGCGCCGATTGTTGTCCGTTTCATGAGCCCGCCCCGTTCCGAAGACCGCGCGAAATTGCGCGCCAGCGGTATATAGGGGCGGCCCTGGCCGAACCGCCAGAGGCCGCGCGGAAAATCGGGCGTCGTCAGGCCTTCTCGATCCCGGGCTGGACGGCGTCCGTCCGGCGGCGCCGCTGCGGGGGACGCGGCATGAAGGCCGCGGCGGCGAGCCAGATCAGGGCCAGAGCGACGGTCAGGACAAGCACGCCGGGAACGCCATTGGCGTGATGCATCCAGCCTCCGGCGGCGCCGCCGACGAAAATTCCGACGAATTGCGAACTGGAGAAGACGCCGGTCGCGGCGCCCTTGGCGGCGGAAGGCGCGAATTTCGTCACCAGCGACGGCAATATCGCCTCCATGACGTTGAAGGCGGTGAAAAACAGGATCAGCGCGCCCACGGCGGCCGCGCCGCTCGCCGGCGCGGCGGCGAGCACCAGCTGACTCGCCAGGATCGTGGCGATCGCGGCGACGAAAACTTCCTTCATCCGCCCGCGGGTCTCGGCGACGATGACCGCCGGAACCATCAGCGCCATGGCGCCGCCCATGACCGGCAGATAGAATTTCCACTCGCCCGCCGCCGTAAGGCCCAAGGCCTGATGCAAAGCCGACGGGATGATCAAAAAACTCGCCGTCAGAATGGCGTGGAGGATGAAAACCGAGAAATCGAGCCGCAGCAATTCGCTATCCCGCAACACCCGCTTGAAGTTCGCCCCGCTGACGCCGCGCGCAACGGCCTGATCGGGCGTTGGCGTGACGAACAGCGCGATCGCAATGCCGGCGAGGGCGAAGCCGGCGGTGGCCCAGAACATGCCGGACAGGCCGGCGGCGGCGGCGAGCGGCGGGCCGACGAGAACGGCGAGCGCGAAGGAGAAGCCGATGGTGATCCCGACCACGGCCATGGCGCGGGTGCGCACCTCCTCGCGGGTGAGATCGGCCACCATGGCCAGGACCGACGATCCGATGGCCCCCGCGCCCTGCAGGATTCGGCCGAGCAGAACGCCGTCGATCGAGGTGGACATGGCCGCCACGACGCTGCCCAGCGCGAACAGCAGCAGGCCGCCGACGATCACCTTCTTGCGGCCGATACGGTCGGAGAGCATCCCGAAGGGAATTTGCAGCAGGCCCTGCGTCAGCCCATAGGCCCCCAGCGCCAGGCCGATCATCCGGTCGTCGGCGCCGGACAAGCCGCGCGCATATTGCGCGAAGATCGGATAGATCATGAACAGCCCGAGCAGCCGCGTCGCGAAGATCGCGGCAAGCGAAATGGTGGCGCGAAGCTCGGTTGCGTTCATCGGATCGTCCCTGACCGCGCGGAAAATCATTGGCGCGCCAAGGATCTTCCACCCGGGTTCCTGATCGTGGCAGGATTGCCTTTCCGGAAAAAACGGCCCGCGTTTTCCGGAAAAACCTGGCTGGCTGCCGCTCCTCTAGCGCGCGGACGCGCCGTCAGGCAAATGAATTTCGCTTCATAGCGTTCGCCTGCGCGCTTTCGGCCTCCGGGGAGCCACCGTCGCCGCTTTGCTCGCCATGACCGCGACAATTCGGGGTTTGCAGGCGCGGCGCAGAAATTCCGGTTGCCCGGCTTGATCTTCGTCCGGTTCGATGAGGCGGCGTCGGCGACGACGCCTCATCGAACTGTGCTTTGCGCCCATTTCATGCCAATATGGCCCATGTTCGCTCACCCGCCTGTTTCTTTGGCGGTCGTGCAGCCATTTCCACACGCGGAATTCGTAGAGGCCTTTCAGTGCAGGTGCAGCGTGCCGCATCAGGCGCAAATTGAATTTGCCGCCGATCGCAAGGATCCAGGCGGGGAGGCGGGCGACTGGCTGGCCACGTCACGGATGCTGCTGACCCGAATCGCCGCTTTGCGCCGCCGGGCGCCCCTCGCCTTTCCCCTCGGCGTCGGACTGCTGGCCGCTTCGCTGGGCCTCGCCGGCCAGGCGGGCCTGATCGCGGGCCGCGCCGCCTCGTCGCCGTTCCTTGCGCTTTATCCGGCGGTGATCGCCGCCGCTCTGGCGGGCGGATCTCGCGCCGGCCTCACGGCGCTGATCCTCGGCGGCGCCGGCGCCGAAGTCCTGGCCCACGCGCTCGACGCGCCCTTCGACGGTCCGGCGCTGCTGGTGTTCGTACTGTGCGGCCTTGCCGTCGCCTTCGCGGCTGAGGCGCTCCACCGCAATTTCGACGCGTGGCGCGCCGCCGAGGCGCGGCTGGAGCTTCAGGCGCGGATTTCCGCCCTCGACGAACACGCCATCGTCGAAGTGACCGACCAGAATGGCGCGATCACTTACGCCAACGACAAATTCTGCGCCATCTCCCAATATTCGCGCGACGAATTGCTCGGCCAGAACCACCGGATCATGAACTCCGGCCTCCAATCCAGGGATTTTTACCGCCGGATGTGGACCACGATCACATCGGGTGAAGTGTGGCGCGGGGAGGTCTGCAACGCCGCCAGGGACGGCTCCCATTATTGGGTCGACACCACCATCGTGCCTTTCCTCGATGAACGCCGCCGCGCCCGGCAATTCGTCGCCATCCGCACCGACATCACCGAACGCAAGCGCGCCGAACTGGCGCTTCTGGAAAGCGAGGCCGCGCTGCGCCAGAGCCAGACCCGCCTGCGCCACGCCGCCGACGCCGGCGGCCTGACCTATGTCGAATTCGACATGACCGGGAGCCGCGTCCATGTCGCCGACAATTTCGCGCGGGTTCTTGGCTATTCGCCAGCGACGCCGCCCGAGGGCCTCGAAATGAACGAGGTCGTCAACGAGCTCCTCGACCATGTGCCGGCGGACGATCGCCGCCGCGCGGCCCTGGCCATTCAGCAATGCCTCAAAGGCGCCGCGAGCGGCCGGATCGAATATCGCGTGATCGGCGACGACAGCCAGGAACGCTGGATCGAAAGCGTCTGGAGCAGCGAAATCGAGGCGAGCGGCGCGCCGGAGCGCATTTTCGTCACGCTTCTCGACATCACCCGGCTGCGCGCCGCGGAAAATGCCGTGCGCGAGAGCGAAAAGAATTTCCGCTCGCTCGCCAACGCCATTCCGCAACTGGTCTGGATCGCCTCGCCCGAAGGTGAAATCACCTGGTTCAACGAGCGCTGGTACGATTATACCGGCGCCCCGCCCGACCAGCCCGCCCATCTGGGCTGGATGTCCTATGTCGAACCCGCAAGCCTGTCCGCCATTTTCGATCTCTGGACAGACTCGATCGCCACCGGGCGCCCGCTGGGCATGACCATTCTCCTGCGCGGCGCCGACGGGAGGTTCAGGCCGTTCCTGACCCGCGTCATGCCGCATCGCGACGCCGACGGCCGCATCGCGCAATGGTTCGGCGCCGCCACCGAGATCACCGAGCAGAAGGAGCTGGAGGAAGCCCTGCGCGCGGCGACGCTCGAAGCCGAGCGCGCCAACCGGGCCAAGTCCAAATTCCTCGCCTCCGCCAGCCATGACCTGCGTCAGCCGGTTCAGTCGCTGGTGCTGCTGCTCGCCCTGATCGAACGCCAGGTCGCGGCCGTTCCCAAAGCGCTGGAGACGGCGCGGATGATGAAACAGGCGCTCGGCGGGCTGAACGGGCTGCTGACCGCCATCCTCGACATTTCCCGCCTCGACGCCGGCGTCGTGGAGCCAGCGATCGAAGCGGTCGATCTCGGCGCCCTGCTCGACCGGCTGTCCTCGGAATATGAGGCCAAGGCGGCCGACAAGGGCCTGGAGATGCGGGTGATCAAGCGCCCGCTGCACGCCCTCGCCGACCCGTCGCTGCTGGAGCGCGCCCTGCGCAACCTGATCGAGAACGCCTTTCGCTACACGCCGAACGGCGGCGTGCTGATCGGCCTGCGCCGGCGCGGCGACCGCGCGCGGATCGATGTGGTGGACACCGGCGTCGGCGTGCCGGAAGAGAAACAGCAGGAGATTTTCGAGGAATTCATCCAGCTCAACAACCCCGGCCGCGACCTTGGCAAGGGGCTCGGCCTGGGGCTGGCGATCGTCGCCCGCCTGGCCAATCTGCTCGACGCCCAGGTCGAGGTCAGTTCAAGGGTCGGGCGCGGCTCGCGCTTCTCCCTCTCCCTCCCGGCCACGGAGGGCGCCCTGACGACGGAAGCGCAACCCGTGCATTATGAAGACCCGCGCGGACGCGTCCTGATCATCGAGGACAATCTGATCCTGCGCAACGGGCTGGAGAATCTCGTGCGCAAATGGGGCTGCGAAACTTTTGCCGCGTCGAGCGGCGAGGACGCCCTGGAGGTCGCGGCCTCCCGCCGCTGGCGGTTCGACGCCCTGCTGAGCGATTATCGCCTCGGCGCGGGCCTGAGCGGGGTCGACGCGGCCAAGGAGATCGCGCGGCGCGCCGGCCATGAATTTCCGACCCTGATCCTCACCGGCGACACCGCGACCGAACATATCGCCGAGATCGCGTCCAGCGGCTTCGAACTGCTGCACAAGCCGGTGAGCGCCGAGCAATTGCGCCGCAAGCTCTCGGTCCTCCTCGCGCGCGAAGCGGCGCAATGATCATGCGCTTCCACGAACGGTTCACGCAGGCCAGAGCGCGCGTGCAAACCCTTCCGCGAGCGGTTGGCGCACGCCAGGGCGAGCGCGTGAATCATTTCCCGCGCAAGGCGACGAGCCGGTCGATCGTGCCCTGCAAATCCTCGAACTGGAACGGCTTGGCCAGGACCGGAGCGTTGCGGTAGCCGGCAGCGAGACCGCCCAGGCCATGGCCGGTGACGAAGGCGTAAGGCACGCCATACAGCGCCAGGGCGTCGGCGACCGGATAGGACTCGCCGCTTTCGAGCGCGACATCGAGCAGCGCGCCGTCGAGCGCCTCGCCTTCCTGCTCGACCAGCTCCAGCGCCGCCTTGACCGTCCGCGCCGGACCGACCACTTCGCAGCCGCATTCCGAGAGCCAATCGGCGACCAGGATCGCCAGGATCGGATCGTCGTCCACCAGCAGCAGCCGCGGCGCCATCATCCCTCCCGCTTGCAGACCTCCCCTTTTGGGATCGCCCAGCAAAAGCCTAGCAGTTCTTGGGCGTCGCGGCCAAGGACCCTCATGGCCGCGCGGATGGTTTTCGGGAAAAATGAAAAATTGTTTTCGTTCTGTTCGCATCTCGCCCGCTTTCGTGCTAGTCACGCGGGTCGAATGCGGCGTCCGGCCGCGCCTTCCTCGTTTCGCCCGAATCGGGGAAGATGGGTTTACGGGGGCGATTCGCCTCCGATGAGATTTTCGCGGGATCATGACCGAACAGGATCTTTTTGGCGCGCCCAAGCCGGCGCCGGTGAAGAAAGCCGAAGCGAAAAAGGCTTCCGCCGTTCCGCCGGGCGAGGCCGGCTATACGGCCGCCTCGATCGAGGTGCTGGAAGGGCTTGAGCCGGTGCGGCGACGCCCCGGCATGTATATTGGCGGGACCGACGAGACCGGCCTCCACCACCTCTTCGCCGAAGTGCTCGACAACGCGATGGACGAGGCCGTCGCCGGCTTTGCCACCCGAATCGAGGTCGCGATGGACGAGGAGGGTTTTCTGTCCGTGACCGACAACGGGCGCGGCGTCCCCGTCGATCCGCATCCGAAATTCCCGAAGAAATCGGCGCTCGAAGTCATCATGACGACGCTGCACGCCGGCGGCAAATTCGATTCCGGCGCCTATCAGACCTCCGGCGGCCTCCACGGCGTCGGCGTTTCGGTGGTCAACGCCCTGGCCGAGCGCCTTGAAGTGGAAGTCGCGCGCGGGCAGACGCTCTACCGCCAGATTTTTTCGCGCGGCGTTCCGCTCGGCGGACTGGAAACCGTCGGCCGCGCCCCCAACCGGCGCGGCACCAAGGTGCGCTTCAAGGCCGATCCGGACATCTTCCGCGAGAAATCCACCTTTTCGCCCGCGCGCATCTTCAAGATGGCGCGGGCCAAGGCCTATCTGTTCGGCGGCGTGGAAATCCGCTGGAAATGCGCGGAATCCCTGCTCGATCCCAATGGCAAAACGCCGCCCGAGGCGGTTTTCCATTTCCCCGGCGGCCTCAAGGACTATCTCGCCGCCGACATCGAGGGAAAGGCTTTGGTCGCCGAGCAGTTCTTCACCGGCCGAATCGAAAAGCCCGAGCGCCATGGCTCGCTCGAATGGGCGGCGGCCTGGCTCGCCGAAGACGACGGCTCGATCCATTCCTATTGCAACACCATTCCCACGCCGGACGGCGGAACGCATGAATCCGGCCTGAGGCTCGCACTGCTGCGCGGCCTCAAGGACCATGCCGAGCGCATCGGCCAGGGCAAGCGCGCCTCCGCCGTGACCGCCGAGGATCTGATGGCCGGCTGCGCCGCCATGGTTTCGGTCTTCATCCGCGAGCCGGAATTCCAGGGCCAGAGCAAGAGCCGGCTGATGAGCGTCGAGGCCTCGCGCATCGTCGAGAACGCCATGCGCGACGCTTTCGACCATTGGCTCGCGGGGTCGCCGGCCCAGGCCAAGGCTTTGGTCGACTGGGCGATCGAGCGCGCCGAGGAGCGATTGCGCCGCCGCGCCGAAAAGGATGTCGCGCGCAAGAGCGCGACCCGCAAGTTGCGGCTGCCGGGCAAGCTCGCCGATTGCAGCAACAATTCGGCGCAGGGCTCCGAACTTTTCATCGTCGAAGGCGATTCGGCGGGCGGCTCGGCCAAACAGGCGCGCGACCGCGCCAATCAGGCGATCTTGCCCCTGCGCGGCAAGATTTTGAACGTCGCCAGTTCATCGCGCGAAAAAATGGCGGCCAACCAGCAGATCGGCGACCTGATCCAGGCGCTCGGCGTCGGGACCGGCTCGCATTACCGCGCCGAGGACCTTCGTTACGACAAGGTCATCATCATGACCGACGCCGATGTGGACGGCGCCCATATCGCCTCGCTGCTGATCACTTTCTTCTACCGGCAGACGCCCAAGCTGATCGACCAGGGCCACCTCTATCTCGCCGTGCCGCCGCTTTACAAGCTCAGCCAGGGCGCCAGGGTCGCCTATGCCCGCGACGACATCCACCGCGACGAACTGCTCAGAAAGG
>JAJYCZ010000138.1 GCA_021777915.1 Pseudomonadota bacterium
ACGGCGCGCCTGCGCCGTCCCACGGATGCGGGTGTAGCTCAGGGGTAGAGCACAACCTTGCCAAGGTTGGGGTCGAGGGTTCGAATCCCTTCGCCCGCTCCAGATCTTATCAATAACATCAAGCGGATAAAAGCGGCCCTTCGGGGCCGTTTTTGCTGACAATACCCACAAGACGGCGCTTTGTCAGCATATTGTAAGCACGAGAAAGAGCGTTTTTGGATGTCATGGCGTGCCTTTGGTACGGATGACGCCAGCACACGCCATTTCTTAGTCGCCCGTGAAGAACCCCAATCACGCGGCGATTGGCTGATCGCAATCGTCGATTTCCGTTGCGATAGCGGCCCAGATTGAAGTCGACAAAAGAGCCAGCCAGGCGAGGAGCCGGCGGAAGATACTATGGGGCGTCCGGCGAAAGGCGCAGCCGACCGCCAGCGACCGAGATCAAGGGAGCGCCACATGGCAGCCGTAAATGATTCCAGCCGATCGATGACCGCTTTCGAGCAAAACTCCACCCTCGTTGCCGTTATTGAGATGAGCCTGTCCAGTTGGCTTGTCGCGGGCAAACTGCTTGCCCGGATCGTCGGCCTCGGCGTCGAAACAGCCGATATGTTGGTTCATGAGATCCTCTCACGGCGCCTGCGAGACCGACGAGCTGTCGCCCGCTACGCCGGCCTTACGGGCGCGCCCGATGAAAGCGGCGGACGTAGACTGTCAATCGGCCCGCAAAATTGGCTCTGACGCAATTTTGATGGTGATCGCTTCTATTGCATGCCGATGACGCGCGCCTGGAGCAGGTCGATTTTCCCCCTGCCGTACATTTGACGCTTCACGAGTTTGAGTTTGGTGATCTGTCCCTCCGTCTGGCCATTGGACCAGGGCGAAACGATCGCGGCGGCGACGGCCGCGCGATCTTTGGTGACGCCGTTGGCGAAAGACGCGACCAGGCTTGACCGAGCCCGCTCCAGCCAAGGGTCGAGATCAACCAACGATTTCTTGCGGATCATCGCTTGGAAGGCGGCGATGACCTCGCGCGCCTCGACGAGCGACGGCGCGCCGCGCTCGATCGCCACGACTGTGACGGTCTCGGATTTGGTAAGATTGTCGCGGCCGACCATTGCTGCCACGCCTGGAACAAGCTCATCGATCAGCCGTGGCGCATCATGTCCATCGGCCTGCGAGACTGGGCGCATGGGTTCTAATCAATGAGACTTGGTATAAGCGCTGGGCTTCATCACCCTGATAACCCCCGTCGACGAAGGACATTTTCACCCACGGGCTCTTGCGATGCATGGCTTTCAGCAACGGCGCGAGAGCGTCGCGATCGTTCCACATCGGCGGGAACGCTTAAGGACGCCACCGTCATCACAAGAAGGAGCTATTGGCAAATTGTCGGCCGCGAATATCCCCGGAAAACGGTCACAACGGAGGCGCAGCCACTATATATAGATAAATCTGAGCCAACGGCATAAGCCTCCGTGGCGCGGCATCGCGGCGGCGTCAGGACGTAGGCGTCAGCCAATTTTCGATGATGACGGCGGGGTATTTCGCGAAATTGCGCACATTGTTGGTCACGATGGTTGTGCCGAGCGCGGCGGCGTGTGCGGCGATCAGCTTGTCGAGATGGTCTGCGCGGCTGTCGCGGGTCGTGAGGCGGATGGGCCCGTAGGTCGTTCCGGCGGTGGCGTCGAATGGCGCGACCGGTATGTCCTCGATGAGGTTTTCGAGGTTGGTGCGCTCAGATGCGGGGTCCGTCGACGCCACGACGCCGTGTTCGAGTTCGGCGTAGGTGATCGCCGAAATGACGACGTCGCCGACGCTGCATTGCGCCAAGCGTCGGACGATTTCTTCCGGCTGTCGCTTCATCAGGTAAATGCACATTTTGGTGTCGAGCATGTAACGGGCCATCACAGGACGTCCCGCTCGGCTTGGCCGTGGTCGCCTCGGCCGCCGGCCATGAAGCCGGCGGAGAATTTCGCGAATTTGGCGAGCACGCCGACGAGGGAGCGCCGTACTGGCCGAATGCGAAGTTCGTCGCCGACGCGTTCGATTTCGACATCGATGTCGCTGTGTTCGTAGGCCAGCTCCGCCGGAATTCGGACAGCTTGCGAATTGCCGTTTCGGAAAACGCGGGTGGTGGGCACAGGCCCCTGCTTCGAGGTGTGTACTGATGATGTACGATACAACTATAGCGCCTGCAGGTAAAAGGCGCAAAGCGAGAGCAACAAGCGAGAGCGCAGCAGCGAGAGCGCAGCAGGAACACTCGAATCTGTGGCAACGACCAGCCGGCGCGCTGCTCAAAGTCGGCCAGGGCGCGTTCTACGAATACGAGCGCGGCCGTATCGAGCCGAGCGGGCCGACGGCGCAGCTCATCGAAACCCTTGATCGGTATCCCGAAATTGTCGACGAATTGCGGTCACGAACCCGCGCGCGACGTATTGGCTGGCGCTTTCGCCGCGTTGCGCGGCCTATCGGATCGATTCCGGCATAACTCCCCGCCGTCGGGAATCCGCAATACGCGGAGATTCGTTCTCTTGTTCAAATCACTGAGGCAGCCTAACCTTCACCGCCTAACCTTTACCCCAGCGACGCCCGTCGGGGCTTTTCAACATCAAACGGCACATCCCCTATTATGCATCGACCACTTGTTTATGACGCGACCCATCTCGTTTCTCGCCTCAGTCGGCTCGCGATGACCGGCATTGACAGGGTCGATCTAACTTATGCGCGTTGGCTCGTCGAAAACGACCGGATTGCGTGTGGCTCCCATTATGGATTATGGCAACCGCATATTTTATCGCCGCAGAGGATGAGGCGCCTTGTTGGTCGTTTCGACGCCAAGGTCGCGGATTTTGAAAAGGCGGAGGATTCGACCCAATGGCTGGCTTTGCGCGCATGGCTGGTCGGAGAAGGTGGCGCAGCGCCGACGCGCGGGAAATGCCGCGATGAAGGCTGGCGTGCTTTAGTACGGCAATCGGCCTTACGTATCGCGATCGATGAATGGCGTGCGCCACAAGGCGCGCTTTATTTAAACGTGGCCCAAAGCGCGTTCGAATTTCCGCGGTTCTTCCGATGGCTGGCGCATCGGCCGGACGTGACGCCAGTGTTCATGGCGCACGATCTGTTGCCACTCGATTTTCCAGAATTTTTCCCTGCCGGCTATCAAGATCGCTTTAGACGCCGCGTGGATACGATCGTGACGCACGCCAAGGCGCTCGTGACCTCCTCGGACGATGTGCGCGAAAGACTTGAGCGCGAATACCGTGCTCGCGGGCGAAGCGCGCCGCCCATCCATGTCGGCCATTTGCCTTCGCCAGTCGGCCATGGGCGCGAGCCGCGCGACGATGATCCGATGCTGGCCGCTCGTCCTTATTTTGTTTCGATCGGTACGATCGAGCCGAGGAAGAACCATCTATTGATTCTTCAAGAATGGACTGAAATTGCAGAGCGCACAGGCGCGCGTCTGGTTCTCATCGGAGCGCCCGGCTGGGAAAACGCGCATATTCTCGGACTGCTGAACCGCAGGAAAAGTCTACAGGGTTGCGTCCGCCATGAAATGGGGCTTCCGCGCGATGCTCTCCGCAAGTTGCTTGCCAATGCACGCGCTCTTTTGATGCCGAGTTTCGCGGAAGGCTATGGCTTGCCATTGGCCGAGGCGCTTGGCCTTGGCGCGCCAGTGATCGCTTCCGATATTCCGATTTTTCGTGAAGTAACACAAAAAGCCGCAACCTTTATCGATCCTCTCGACGGCCCGTCCTGGCGCGAAACAATTTGTGCATTTGCCGATCGCGAGAACACCGTTGCGCGAGCGGCCTGCGAAAAGACTACCCATTATACATCGCCGACACACGATGTTTTCTTCACGAAGCTAATGGATTTTATGTACACTCTTTAACGCGGCGGCATAATAGAAAACAGCCTCCCCGCCATCCCGCTCAGATCGTCTGGTTATAGGCGCCGACTTCAGGGTTTTCGCGCAGGATGGCGTCCACCGCCTCGAACATGGCGTGGAGATTTTCCTTCGAGGCCGGGCTTTCGACCACCACCACCAGTTCGGGCTTGTTGGACGAGGCGCGCACCAGACCCCAGGTTCCGTCCTCCAAAGTCACCCGCACGCCGTTGACGGTGACGAGGCTAGAGATGTGCTGGCCGATGATCTTTTCGCCGCGCTCCCGCATCCCCTCGAAACGCGCCACGACCCTTTCGACCACGTCATATTTCACCTCGTCGGCGCAATGCGGCGACATGGTCGGCGAGCCCCAGGTTTTGGGCAGATCGGCATAAAGCTCGGCCATTGACAGCGCCGGGTTGCGGTCGAGCATTTCCAGCACATGGACCGCGGTCAGCAGACCGTCGTCATAGCCCCGCCCGACCGGAGTGTTGAAGAAGAAATGGCCGGATTTCTCGAAACCGGCCAGCGCATTGAGATCGCTGACGCGGCGCTTGATGTAGGAATGGCCTGTTTTCCAGTAATCGGTCGTGACGCCCCGGGCTTTCAGCACCGGATCGCTGGCGAAAAGCCCGGTCGATTTGACATCGACGACGAAAGTCGCGTTCGCGTGGCGCTTCGAGAGGTCGCGGGCAAGCATGACGCCGATCTTGTCGGCGAAAATTTCTTCGCCGCGATTGTCCACCACGCCGCAGCGGTCACCGTCGCCATCAAACCCTAGCCCCAAGTCGGCGCCCGTCTCGCGCACCTTGTCGGCGATGGCGTGCAGCATTTCCAGGTCTTCGGGATTGGGATTGTAGCGCGGAAAATCATAGTCCGGCGTCACGTCGAGCGGGACCACCTCGCAGCCCAGCCGCTCCAGCAGCGCCGGCGCGAAGGCCCCCGCCGTGCCATTGCCGCAGGCCGCGACGACTTTGATCTTGCGCGTCAGCTTCGTGCGGCTCACGAGATCGTCGAGATAGGTTTTCCCGAAGTCCTCGACAAACTGGTAGCCGCCGCCGGAACGGGGCATGAACCGGCCTTCGAGCACGATGTCGCGCAACTGCGCCATCTCGTCCGGCCCAAAAGTCACCGGGCGCTGGGCGCCCATTTTCACCCCGGTCCAGCCATTGTCGTTATGCGAGGCGGTGACCATGGCGACCGCCGGGCAATCTAGGGCGAATTGCGCGAAATAGGCCATCGGCGACAAAGCGAGGCCGATGTCCACCACCTCGACGCCGCCCGCCATCAGGCCGCAGATCAAGGCCTGTTTGATCGAGGCCGAATAGGAGCGGTAGTCGTGGCCGGTCGCCAGGCGCGGCCTGACGCCCATCTCAAAGATCAGGGTCGCGAGGCCCAGGCCCAGCGCCTGCACGCCCATCAGATTGAGCTCGGAGCCGAACAGCCAGCGCGCGTCATATTCGCGAAAGCCGGTCGGCTTCACCAAAGGCAGGCGCTCATAGTCGAAGGTGTTGGGCGTGAGGGAGGCGACGGGTTTCGGGAACATGGGACGGCTCGCTTGAAGGGGCGGAATCAGGAGCGGTGATAGACGTCCTCAAGCCGCACGATGTCGTCCTCGCCGAGATAGGAGCCGGTCTGGACCTCGATCAGTTCGAGGTCGATCTTGCCCGGATTGACGAGGCGATGGACGGAACCGATCGGCAGATAGATCGACTCGTTTTCATGGATCATCCTGACTTCATTGTCGCGGGTGACTTCGGCCGAGCCGCGCACCACGATCCAATGTTCGGCGCGGTGATAATGTTTCTGCAACGACAATTTATGGCCGGGCTTGACCACGATTCTCTTGACCTGATAGCGCTCGCCGCCGTCGATCGCCTGGTAATAGCCCCAGGGGCGATAGAGACGACGATGTTCCCGCGCCTGCTTGAGCTTGCGGCGCTTCAGTTCGTCCACCAGTTGCTTGACCTTGTCGCCATGTTGCGCGCCCAGCACCAGGACGGCGTCGTCGGTCGTGACCACGATCACGTCATCGACCCCCAGCACCGCGGTCAGGCCATGATCCGAGCGGATGTGGACATTTTTCGCGTCCATCGCCACGCCTTGGCCGCGCACCGAAACGCCGCGCGCGTCGCGCTCGGAGAGTTCCCACACCGCCTGCCAGTTGCCCACGTCGGACCAGCCGATGTCGGCGGGAATGACGGCGGCGTGCTGGGTTCGCTCCATCACCGCATAATCGATCGAGGTTTTTGGCGCGTGACTGAAGGCCTCTCGATCCAGCGCCAAGAAGCCCAGATCGTGTTGAGCTTTCGCAAAGGCCTCTTCGGCGGCCGCCGCGATTTCCGGCGCAAAGGCTTGCAATTCGCCGCGCATGACATCGGCGCGGAAGAAGAAATTGCCGGAGTTCCACAGATAGCCCTCGGCGATATAGCGTTCGGCGGTCGGTGCGTCGGGCTTTTCGACGAAGGCCTCGACCTTGGCCACGCCGGATTCGGGAACGACCAGCGCGCCGGGGCGGATATAGCCATAGCCCGTCGCCGGATGGGTGGGCTTGATCCCGAGCGTGACGATGAAGCCCTTGGCCGCCGCTTCACCGGCCTGGCGGCAAAGGGCGCGAAAGGCCTCGACATTGCGCACGGCGTGATCGGCGGCGAAGACCGCGACGACGGCGTCGGGGGAGCGCCGGCTCGCCAGTTCGCAGGCGACCGCCACGGCCGCCGCGGAATCGCGGCGCTCCGGCTCCAGCACGATCTCTCCGGAAACCCCGATCTCCTTCATCTGTTCCTGCACGAGGAAGCGGTAATCGTGATTGGTGACGATCGCCGGCTCGGCGAAAATCTCCGGATCGAGACGCAGCAGGGTCTCCTGAAAGGTCGAGGATGTCCCGAGCAGGGGAATGAATTGCTTCGGCATGGTCTCGCGCGAGGCCGGCCAGACCCGCGTGCCCGCGCCGCCGCACATGATTACCGGAATAATTTTTCTCACGATTAACTCCTGCAGATAACGAGGTAACTTTTGCGCTCTGAAAACGGCGCAGCTCAATACTGGGGAACGTTTGTCAGATGCAATGCCATCTTGCAACGGCGAAGGCAGCGTCGCGATCACCAGGATCCTCGAATTGAAACAGCCGCATCGGGCGCAGCGGCTTATGCCGGCGTCATCATCAATTTGCGAAAACGCCGGAGCCATTTTCGCCTCTGAGCCCATTCATCCATATGCGCAAATGCGGATTCGAAACGGCAAGGCGCAGTCAAGCGCCGCGCGGCCAAGTGGCGTCCCAAAAGCGGCTCCTTGAGCAACAACTGATCGAAAGGACTAGTTTTCGTGGTCTCTAGGGCAATTCTGGCTGCCCCAAAACGCCCAGCGCTCGCCAGCACCGCAGCCAAAAGCGCAGCCGATTCGCGCGAGCGGCCGATACGAAAATTTTGGCGTGCATACAGAATCGCGCGTTTGAAATCGCCCCCGCGCAGATGAAATCCTGCCGCAGCCGCGAGCGAAACGGGATGATTGGGCAGTCGCAGCAGCGCATGTTCGTGCAACTTGCCGGCGCCAGTCCTATCGCCGCATTTTTCCATGAGTAACGCCAAATAGATCAAATACGCCGCGTCTTCCTTTGCAGCGCAGGCCTCCTGAGCCAGGCGAAGCTTCAGGGCTTGATGGCGCGGACCGAGGCGGCGCGCTAATGTGAACAGATATTGCCCCGATTCGCGCCGACGTTTCCGCGCGAGGCGAAAAACAGCGTCCGGCACAGTCGAGCCCTGCGCGGCGGCGATCAGAATTTCACCCAGGACGCCCGTCTCGTTGAGGTAAGCGCCGGCGGGATGGCCCGCATGCGGTAGAGGAGCGGCCCGCGCGCGCGGATAATGCGCGGCGATGAGCCGCCAATGCAACACGTCGAGATCGTAAGGGTCGAAAAAAACAATCGGCTGCGTCGTCGTCGAACCATGAGGGCCGAGCCACGCGAGTCGCGGGGTTTGCCGCGTCACATCGCGCCAACGCGTTTCGAAAGGAGCAGATGCCGAAGTTACGCTATATTGGGGCGATATAGCCAGCGCGACCTGCGCGCCGATGGTCTCCGCGAAGCGAATCGCGGCATAGCCTCCCATGCTCGAGCCGTAGGTGATCACCCGTTTATAGCTGACGACGGCCGCGCGGATCGCCTCTAGCGCGCTCTCGAAACCGTCGTGCGCATACCATCGGTTGACGGCGACGATCACATGAATCGCGTCGATACCGTGTCTGCGGAAAAAGGATTCGCCGAAACCCGGTTGGTTTAGGGAGCAAAGATCGGCAAAGGACGCAAAAGTCACAAAGCAGGCTTCAGATTGGCCGCAGCCGACCCGGCGGACAAGAAATTCATCGGTTTGGAACAGAATCTCCGTCAATTTGCGTCGCGGCCCACACCATTCAACACGCGTCCATAGGCGTGGCTTAGACGCTCCCGATAGGCGCTGGGGGAAAACCTGGAGGCCTGAGTGGGCCCGCCGTCCGACAAGACGCGGCACAAGGCGTCGTCGGCGTCCACCTTTTGCATTGCCGCCATGATCGAACGTGTATCGACTGGGTCGACCAGCAGCGCGGCCTTGCCGGCCACCTCTTTGAGTGAGGATCCGTCTGACGTGATGACCGGCGTGCGCAAAAGCATCGATTCCAGGACCGGCAGGCCAAAACCCTCATAAAGGGAGGGAAAGACCACCGCACGCGCGCAGCGGATCAACGCCGTGAGCTGGAACAAAGGCAAATGCCGAAGATGGCGGATGCGCTCATCAGGGGCGATTCGCCCGTGCACGATTTTCAGAGCGTTGGTCTTGCTTGCGTCGATTTTGGCGAGGTCCTGCTCATATTCCCAGCCCAGGCCGCCGGCTATGACGAGCCTGCGCGCGCTGCCGCTGGCGAGATAGGCGTCGATGAGCCGGCCGACGTTTTTTTTCGGCTCGAGCGCGCCGTAAAAGAGATAGTAGTCACCCTTATCGAGATCGAACGAGCCCTTGACCAGCCGCGCGGCCTCATCATCCGTCTGCGACAGCAGTTCGTCCGGAAAGGACACCGACTGATAGGTGTTGACGATTTTGTTCGGGGGCACGCCGCAAAATTTGATCAGATCGTCGCGCGACGCCTCGGACACGGTCACGATCAAATCCGCCGTGCGGCCGAGATTACGGACCATGTTGAGGAAAAATTTCTTGTCGTCCAGCGTGCTGTCCGGCAGCCTCAGCGGAACGATATCGTGAACGGTATAAATGTTTTTTGCGCCGGCGACCCGCAGCGGAACCGCCTGGGTGGCGTGGAAAATGTCGGGCGCCTCGGCGAGGCGCAGCCGCGCGGGCGCCCCGAAGCGTTTGAAATGGAAGCGCGCGAGATCCATGAACAGAGGCGCAACCAGGATTGAGTCTAGGCCGGCGAAGGTTGCTGCCGCGGGATTGGAGAGAATGACGGCGCCACGGTTGAGCTGGGTCGTCATCAAACCGAAAGGCGCGCCGACGCCCCGACGCCAGTTGAGCGTGACATAGCGGGTGAAGGCGGACGGTTTGCGGTTGCGCGCATCGAAAAAGCCGATCTCGCCGAGCAGCGGGTCTTTCGTGTCAATCGCGCGCTGCGAATGCAGCAAACCGTCCGTCGTGAAACCAAGCGCGCGACCCTCGCCGAATTGCGGCCGAAGCCTGGGTTTTGGCGACAATGGCATTAAACCAGTCCGCCTCCGACGATGGATCGCGATAGGAAATCTCGCGTCCGTCCTGCTCCAGGAATGGCGGGATATCGGAGGCGACAAC
>JAJYCZ010000139.1 GCA_021777915.1 Pseudomonadota bacterium
GGCTTTGCGCCCGACGAGGCGCCGGCGGGCCCGCAATGGTGCGTCGTCGTCTCCGGCGCCAGGATCGCCTGCATCCAGCAAAGGTTTTTGGCGCTCACGGCGCATGAGGCTCTGGCCCGGGCCGCCGATTTTCTGGCGCACGAACGAGAGCCCGAGCTTTTGCGCCTGCACGCCGTGTTCAGCCCGCAAGGGATCGACCCCGAGAGGATGCCGGATTTCATCAAGATTTATCTGCGCGACGTTTTTGCGGCTTGGAGTCAATGCGGACAATAACGTTGCAATCTCTAAAGGCTGCATCGTCGTCAATGCGAGCGAAGCGAAGCAATCCATCGTTGCGCCTGTTGAAAGGTTGTATGGATTGCTTCGCTTCGCTCGCAATGACACAGGAATGGCTTCGGCCGGATGGTCAGCCCTGCGGATAACCGTGGCGTTGCTGACTGGAGCGCAAAAGGTATCTGGCGCGCAACTGGTCGCCGGCGTCGCAGGCGCGCTGGGCCTCGCCGATCTCGCCCTGGATCTGGGCATCGACGCTTTGAGCGACAAAGCCGGTCGCGGCGTCATGGTCCACGATCCCTTTGTAGCGTGCGATTTCCGCCGCGCAGCCGCCCTCGGCCGCTCCCGACGTGACGCGCAGGACGGTCTCGGCCGGCGCCTGCGGCATGGCCACTTCCGGCTCTGCCCGATTGGCGTTGCAGGCGGATAAAGCGAGCAGCAGCGGCAGGAAAGGTGCGGGAAAGACGTGACGCATGAACTCGGCACTTTGCGCAATTTTTCGCCAAAGAGGCCGAGCGGTCAAGCGAGTGGTCAAAATCGCACGATTTTCGCCAGCGCGACGCCGGGTTTCGGCTCAACCCCGCCATTCCCGGCACCGCCGGCGGACGACCCGTGCCGATCCTTTGCCTCCGGACAACGCCTAAACGCCAACGGCCGCAACGGCGTGTTTAACGGAAATTCCGCGAACGTCACGAACGCGAATTTATGACCCCGAGCGGTCGTTCGCGCCTGGAATCATCATCGGCTCCAAGGGGCGGCAGCCGGACATTCCCAGCCCCCCGATATTCCTGGATATTGTGCAGCGCCATCCCGCCCTTTTGGTGATCACGACGCCGTTACCTCTGCCGAATTTGCGTAGACACATTCGTCGACATTCAGTTAGCATAAATGCCGCCAGATGAACTCGGCCGGCACCGACTGCTACTCGCAATTCATTGAATTACAATGTTTTTTAATTCTGGCGGGGTGTTAGATGCACAAAGTAGTCTACATGACAAAGCTTGCTGCTTTGCTGCTGACGGGTGGCGTGCTCAGCCTAGCGTCGGGCGCAACAGCAGCCGATACTGTTGATGGGCAAGTGCTCGGGGGAGGACTGCCAGTCGTCGGTTCGACCGTGACGCTCTTGGCCGCAGGTTCCGGCGCGCCGCAGCAATTGGCGCAGGCGCACACCGACGCCTACGGCCGTTTCGCCGTCAGCTCGATCAGCGCGCCCGGCCCGGACGCTTCGCTTTATCTGGTCGCCAAAGGCGGCCATTCGGCCGCCGACAGGACCAGCGGCGACAATCCGGCGCTCGCGCTGATGACCGTGCTCGGCGGCAAGCCGCCGGCCCATGTGACGATCAACGAAATGACGACTGTCGCCTCGGTCTGGACTCACGCGCAATTCATCGAAGGCGACGCGATCAACGGCCACGCGCTCGGCCTGCGCATCGCCGCCGGCAATGTGCCGAATTTCGTCGATTTGCAAACCGGCGGATGGGGCGAGGCCATCCAGGATCCGCTCAACAGCGGCCAGACGCCGACCATGGCGAATTTCGCGACCTTGGCCGACGTTCTGGCCGGTTGCGCCAGCCGCGTAACCGCCGACGCCTGCAAACAGCTATTCGCGGCGGCGGCGCCCCCCAAAGGCGAAGCTCCTGTCGATATTCTGACGGCCGCTCAATCGATCGCAAAATATCCGTGGCGCCAGCCGGGACAAGTTTATGCGCTCCTCGACAGGTTCTATCCGGTCCCATCAGGCAAGAACCTGCGGCCCGCTCCCTTCATGCCCTATTTGAATTACCAGCCCAGCGCCTGGGTGCTGCCGCTGAAATTCGACGGCGGCGGGTATCGCGCGGGCGGCAAGGCCATGTTCGACAGCGAGGGCAATCTCTGGGTCGGCGACAATTTTACGATCGGCTGGCAGGGCCAGGATTCTTTATGGCAAGGCCACGCGTCGAAATTCGCTCCAAATGGCCGTGCGCTTTCGCCGAAGACCACTGGCTTCACCGGTGGAGGCATGGAGGGCGGCACCTTTGGCGCCGCGGTCGATTCTCACGACAATGCCTGGCTTACCAGTTACGGCAGCAAGTCGATCACGGTGTTCGACAAGACCGGCAAGCCATTGACGCCCCCGGAAGGCATAAACTTCGATGGCCGCCTCGGTCTGATGCAAGGGATCATCGTCACGCCAAGCGGTGACGTCTGGGCCCTGGGCGTCGAGAAACGGCAACTGGTTCACTTCCCCAAAGGCGACTGGACCAAAGGCCGGATCGTTTGCGAGGCCGATTCGGCCGAGCCGTGCAAGTCGTTTCTAGCGCCGTTCCACCTCGGCATCGACCAGCAGGACCGGATCTGGGTGTCCAACAGCGGCGTTGACCATGTCACCCGCTTCCCGGCGTCCGATCCGAGCAAGGTCGAGAAATTCAAGGTCGGCTTCAACAGCAGCGGTCTTGCGATCGACAGCCAGGGCAATGTTTGGGTCACCGAACGGTTCGGCAGCGGGCTGTTGGGCATGATGCATCTGATCGACATGGGCATCCGGTTGAAGCTGAAAGGCGTCGAGGCCGCGTCCGACTACCTGACCGAAACCATGTCCGAACAGAAGGGCGGTCGTTTCGGCGGCAGCGTCACGCTGCTTCGACCGGACGGCTCGGCTTATGCGGGTTCGCCTTTCACCGGCGGCGGTCTGCCTGGACCCTGGGCCGCCGTCGTTGATGGCAACGACAATGTATGGGTGTCCAACTTCGCCGCGGCGAACAGCCCGATCGTCCAGTTGTGCGGCGTCCGCACCGAGACCTGTCCGCCCGGCATGAAGACGGGCGATCAGATTTCGCCACCCGGCGGCTACGTCGGCGGCGGCTTGCAGATGCAGACCGACATTGCCGTCGATCCTGCCGGCAATGTCTGGGCGATGAACAATTGGCAGGACATCGACAGCTGCGTCGCCACCAAACCCAACGAGGCGCTGTCTACTCGCTGTGGCGGTCAGGGCGTCGTGATCTTCTACGGCATGGCGAAACCGGTGAACGCGCCGCAGATCGGTCCTGCGCGGGCGCCCTGATCTTACGGCAGCAGACGCGGCGGCCGTGCGAGTTTAGTCAGCGCACGATGGTCGCCGCCGTCTGGTCAAGTTCCGCTTTGAGGGGCGGCAGCAGGATCTCCAACGCGCTATCTCAAACTTCCGCTCTTGGCGCAACCCGGGCATACAGCCACAGCCCGCTTTTCAATGTATTCCCGCCGTTCGCGCTATGACCGGACTCCGCCCATCCTTGCCGTTGCCGGCGACTTCGGCGGCGGTCCTGTGTCCGCCGTTTTGCGCCATTCACAGATGGTCGGCAGGCGTCAAATTTCGACCGCTATCCCGCCCGGAGAAGTTTCAGCGCCTGATCGCGCTCGAAAAGATAGAGGAGCAGCCGTAGGTTTTGGCCGCGCTGGCTCAAAAGTTCGGGGTCGGCGTCGAGAATCTTTTCCGCCTCCTCGCGCGCGGCGCGTAAAAGGTCGGCGTGGAGGTCGAGGCGGGCGATTTTGAAGCCGGGGGCGCCGGATTGCCGGGCGCCCAGCACTTCCCCCTCGCCGCGCAGGCGTAAATCCTCCTCGGCGATGCGGAAGCCATCCTCGGTCTCGCGCAAGATTTCCAGCCGCGCCTTGGCGGTCTCGTTCAGCGGGCCGGCATAGAGCAGGATGCAGGAGGACTTTTCCGTTCCCCGCCCGACCCGCCCGCGCAATTGATGCAATTGGGCAAGGCCGAAACGCTCGGCGTGCTCGATCACCATGACGGTCGCTTCGGGCACATTGACGCCGACCTCGATCACCGTGGTCGCGACCAGAATTTTCGTGGCGCCGCGGGAAAAATCCTCCATCGCCGCGTCCTTGTCGCGGCCCTTCATCTGGCCATGGACGAGGCCGACCCGATCGCCGAAGAATTTTCGCAGATCCTCCGCGCGGTCCTGCGCGGCGGCGAGATCGCTCTCCTCGCTGCCCTCCACCAGGGGACAGACCCAGTAGACCCGCGCGCCGGCTTTTATGGCGCGGCCAAGCCCGGCGACCACTTCGTCGATGCGCTCGACACTGACCGCGCGCGTGTCGATCCGCTGGCGTCCGGGCGGCTTTTCGCGCAAGGCCGAGAGGTCCATGTCGCCGAAAAACGCCAAAGCCAGAGTGCGCGGGATGGGGGTCGCGGTCATCGCCAGCACGTCCACCGCCTCGCCTTTCTCGCTCAAGCTCAGGCGCTGGTGGACGCCGAAGCGATGCTGCTCGTCGATCACCGCGAGGCCGAGCCGGGCGAAAGCCACATCGTCCTGGACCAGCGCATGGGTGCCGACGACAAGGTCCAGCGCGCCGCTCGCCAAGGCTTCGAGCGTGGCGCGGCGCTCGGCGGCCTTGTCGCGCCCGGTCATCAGGGCGACGCGCAACCCGGCGGCGCCGGCGAGCGGCGCGAGCGTGGCGAAATGCTGGCGGGCGAGGATTTCGGTCGGGGCCATCAGCGCCGCCTGCCGCCCCGCTTCGACCACATGGGCCATGGCCAGCAAGGCGACGACGGTCTTGCCCGAGCCGACATCGCCCTGGAGCAGGCGCAACATGCGCTTTTCGCTGGAAAGATCGCCAACAATTTCCGCGACGGCCTTTTTCTGGTCGCTGGTCAGGTCGAAGGGCAGGGCGGCGAGAATCTTCGCCGCCAGCGCGCCTGGCGCCTTTTGCGCGCGTCCTTGCAGAACCTGCATTTTCCGTCGCACCAGCCGCAAGGCGAGCTGGTGCGACAGCAGTTCGTCGAAAGCGAGCCGGGCGACATATTTTTCCTCCGGCGCAAGGTCTTGCGGCGTCTGGGGGTGGTGCAAGCGGCTGAGGCTGGCGCCCAGACTTTCCCAATGCGCCGCGCGCAAAAAGTTTTCGTCGAGCCATTCGGGCAGTTGCGGCAGGCGGGCGAGCGCCGCCGCCGCGGCCTTGGCCATCGCGCGCGGAAAAAGGCCTTCGGTCAGGCCATAGACCGGCTCGACCGGCGGCAGGGCGGCAAGGCCGGCCTCGTCCAGAATGCGGTCGGGATGGACCATCTGGCGATAGCCGTCGTAAAGCTCGACCAGACCCGACACCCAGCGCGTTTCCCCGACCGGCAGCGCCTTTTCGATCCAGCCGGAATTGGCGCGGAAGAAAACCAGGGTGAGGTCGCCGGTCTCGTCCTCGGTGAGCACGCGCCAGGGGCCTTTCGCGCGGGGCGGGCGATGCTCCACGACCTTGACCTTGAGAGTCGACACGGCGCCGATCGGCGCCTGCGCGACTTTCGGCCGATTGCGGCGGTCGATGCTGGAAAAGGGAATATGCAGCAGCAGATCGAGCGCGCGCGCCGGCCGGTCCGCCTCGCCAAGCAGCCGGTCGAGCAGCTTGCCGGTCTTGGGGCCGACGCCGGGCAGGGCGCTCGCGCTGGCGAAAAGGGAATCGAGAAGCGACGGCCGCATGACGAGTCCATAGCTTCACCGGGAAAAGCCCGCAAGCGCGACGGATCGCGTTGGGCGTGGCGCTGAATTGAGGCTGCTGCCCGCGCCCCCAAAAAAGCCACGGCCGCCAACGCGGCGGCCGTCAAGTTTTGCATCATCCGTCAGCCCGGCGAAGCATTCGCCGCGCGGCCGATCAGTCAAACCAGTTCCATGGCATCCAGCCGCGATCCCAGCCGCCGCGATCCCAATCGTCCCAGCCGCGACGGCCATAGTAGCCGCGACGGCCATAGGGGCCATACCCGCCGCCGCCATAGGGGCCATACCCGCCGCCGCCATAGGGATAGCCGTAGCCGCCATAGGGATAGCCGTAGCCGCCACCCCCATAGGGATAGCCGTAGCCGCCTCCATAGGGATAGCCGTAACCGCCCCCATAGGGATAGCCGTAGCCTCCATAGGGATAGGCTGGCGCTGCTGCGGCTGGCGCGTTCGTCGTCGGCGCCGTCTGTTGCGCGAAAGCAGCCGTCGCAAGGAGGCCAAGCCCCGCCGCCACGGCAATGGTTTTAAGTCCAGGCAATTTCTTTTCGCCCATGACGCTCCCCTGTCAATTTGGCAGGGCCTCGGCCGGGTTGTGCAAAATGCGTTCCGCGGCCGGCCTCTGCCCGACTTTGACATCGCGCCTTTCCCACCCTCATGGCGGGCGGGCCCAATGTCGCAGGAAATAAATAGCATAGGGATATTTTCGTGGAAACGATTTGGATCAATGCAGAGTCCGCCGTCTTGTTATTGGGCGGGGCGCGGGCCGGCCGACGCCGGAGATCATGCCGGGTCGCGGTCCGATGGCGAAAACCCCAGAAGGCGCAGCAGCCAGGGCATGGTCAGGCCCTGGACCAGGACGGAAAAGGCGACGACGGCGAAAGTGACGACCACGATTTCGTCGCGCAGCGGCAGCGAGGCGGGAAGCGACAGGGCCAGCGCGAGGCCGAGCGCGCCGCGCAGGCCGCCCCACCACAGGACATGCTGCTCGTTCAGCGAAATCCGGCGGCGGCTCCTCAGAAACGGCAGGCTGAGCGGATAGACGGCGAGCGCGCGCGCGGCGAGCGTCAGGCCGATCGCGCCGGCGATCACGACCGGACCATAGGTTTCGTAATGCATGACGGCGATATTGGCGCCGATCAGCAGGAAAATCGCGGAATTGGCGAGAAAGGCGGCGAATTCCCAGAAATCAGCCATCGCCTCGCGGCCCCGGCGGCTGAGGAAGGAGCGGTCGGCGGGGCTGAATATGCCGAAATTGCCGACCATCAATCCGGCGACGACCGTCGCCAGCACGCCCGAGGCCTGAAGCCGCTCGGCGGCGATGAAGGAGCCGAAAGCGGCTATGGCGGAAAGGGTCAGTTCAACCAGATGTTCCGATGTCCCGCGCGCCAGCAGGATGGCCGCGGCGCCGGCGAGTGCCCCGACGCCGACGCCGCCCAGGACGATGCGCGCGAAGCCAAAAACGGTTTCCGTCGCGTTCGGGGCTTGGCCGCCGGCCTGCGCCCAGGCCAGCGCCATGGCGAAGAGAACGGCGGCGGCGGCGTCGTTGAACAGGCTTTCGGCCTCGATCAGCAGGCTCAGGCGCCCGTGGAACTTGCTGTCCTTGAACATGGCGATGATCGCCACCGGATCGGTCGCGGAAATCAGCGCGCCGAACACCAGAGCGGAAGCAAGCGGCCAATGCAGCAGCCAGACCAGGCCGCTGGCGACCACGGCCATGGCGACGAGCGTCCCGAGGACCGCGAAAGTCAGGATCGGCGGCCAGTCCGCCCGCAGTTTCGGCCAGCGCAGGGCGAGCGCGGCTTCGAACAGCAGCGGCGGCAGGAACAGGTCGAGAATGAGCTCCGAGGTGAGCGGCGGGCCGACATCGATCCGGACGAAAGCGAGCAGGCCGCCGACGACGACCAGGCCGACCGTATAGGGCAGAAACAGGCGCCGCGCGACGATCGCCACCAGCATGGCGATCGAGAAAATCCACAGAATGTCCTGGAGGCTTTCGCTCATGTTCGATTCTTTACCGGGCGCCTCAGTCCAGCGTCTGCCTGAACCGCAGCACGGCCACGATCATCGCCGCAAGGGTGAAGGCGGCGAGCGCCCCGGTGTCGGCGGCGAGATCGGAAAAGCCCGCGCCTTTCAGCATCACGCCGCGCACGATGCGCAGATAATGGGTGAGCGGCAGGATCGAGCCGACATTCTGCGCCCAGACCGGCATGCCGCGGAAGGGGAACATGAAGCCCGACAGCAGAATGCTCGGCAGGAAGAAAAAGAAGCTCATCTGCATGGCCTGGAGCTGATTCTTGGCGATGGTCGAGAATGTATAGCCGACCGAGAGATTGGCCACGATGAAAAGCATGGTCAGGATGACGAAGGTCGCGAGATTGCCGACCACCGGCACGTCGAAGATGAAGCGCGCCGCGCCCGCGATCAGCGTCATCTGGAAAAAGCCGACCGCCGCATAGGGCAATATCTTGCCCAGCATGATCTCGACCGGGTTGATCGGCATGGCGAGCAGGGATTCCATGGTGTTGCGCTCGATCTCGCGGGTGACCGAAAGCGCGGTGAAGATCAGCATGGTGAGGGTCAGGATGGTGCCGACGAGGCCGGGCACGATGTTCAGCCGGGTCTCTCCGGCCGGATTATAGCGTTTTTGCAGCCGCACCTCGTAGGGCGCGGGTTTCGACGACAGGTTCTGCAAAGGTCCCAGCAGTTCGCGCGTAAAAACCTGCGCCGCCATGCCGGTCAAGGCGATCGAGGCGCCGTTGACCGCGGTGGGATCGGCGGCGTCGGCGACGACGAGGATGGCGGGATTTTCGCCGCGCGCCACGTCGCGGGCGAAATTCTGGGGGATTTCGACGGCGAAATTCACCTTGCCGGACAGGATCAGGGGATCGATCTGGCTGGGGCCGGTGAGCGAATAGCCTATGTCGAAATAATCGGTTTCCTTGAGCGAGGCGATGAACAGGCGCGAAAAAGCGCTGTGGTCGTTGTCGAGCACGGCGGTCGGCAGGTGCTTGGGGTCGGAATTGATGGCGAAGCCGAACAGGATCAGCTGCATCACCGGAATCAGGATCATGGTCGCGAAGGTCAGCCGGTCGCGCCGCAACTGGATCAATTCCTTGACGAACACGGCGTAAAGCCGTTCGAGCGACCCGCGAAAACGCGCAAGGCGCGAAATTCCCTCCCCTTCATGGGGAGGGTGGCCGCCGTAAGGCGGCCGGGTGGGGGCTTCCTGGGCGCTCATGGATAATTGCTCCGCGCCCGGCTCATCAGGTCGATGAACACATCCTCCAGATTGGGCGCGTCGCGCTGCCAAAGAACGCCCGGCGTCGCGAATTCTCGGGCGATACGGTCGAGCGCGGCGGAATCGCGGCTGGCGACATGCAATTTCGCGCCGAAGGGCGCCACCATGTCCACGCCGGGCGTGTGCTTCAGCGTTTCCGCGAGGTCGCCGAGATCGGCGCCCGAGACGACATAGGTGGAGAGATTCGCCTGGGCGATGATTTCCCCGGTCGCGCCCTGGGCCAGCAGATGGCCATAGGCGATATAGGCGATCTCGTGGCAGCGTTCGGCCTCGTCCATGTAATGGGTCGAGACCAGCACGGTCAGGCCCTCACGGGCGAGCTGGTGGATTTCGTCCCAGAAATCGCGCCGCGCCTTGGGATCGACGCCGGCGGTCGGCTCGTCGAGCAGCAGCAGCTGCGGGCGCGGCATGATGCAGGCGCCGAGCGCCAGACGCTGTTTCCAGCCGCCCGACAATTCGCCGGCGAGTTGGTCGGCGCGGCCGGTCAGGCCGAGCTGGTCGATCGCCTCGCGCGCCCGCGCCGACGGGTCGTCGAGCCCATAGACGCGGCCGATGAATTCGAGATTCTCGCGGATGGTGAGGTCGGCGTAAAGC
>JAJYCZ010000140.1 GCA_021777915.1 Pseudomonadota bacterium
CCAGGCTTTTGGACATTTTCTCGCCTTCGACCTGCAGAAAACCGTTGTGCATCCAGACCTTGGCCATGACATTATGGCCGAAGGCGCAACGGGTCTGGGCGATTTCGTTCTCGTGATGGGGGAAGACGAGATCGATGCCGCCGCCGTGGATGTCGAACACTTCACCGAGATGCTTGTGCGACATGGCGGAACATTCGACATGCCAGCCCGGGCGCCCGAAACCCCAGGGGCTGTCCCAGCCGGGCTCGCCCTCTTTCGAGGGCTTCCACAGCACGAAATCCATTTCGCCTTTTTTATACGGCGCGACCTCGACGCGGGCGCCGGCCACCATGTCCTCCAGCGGCCGGCGCGACAGCGCGCCGTAGTCCGGCATGGAGGGCACGTCGAACAGGACATGGCCGGAGGCCTCGTAAGCGTGGCCGCGGGCGATCAGGCGCTCGATGATCGCGATCATTTCCGCGATATGCTCCGTCGCGCGGGGCTGAACGCTGGGCGGCAGACAGCCCAGCGCCGCGACATCCTCCTGGAAGACGCGGTTGGTCTCTTCGGTCAGTTCGCGGATGGTGATGTGGCGCTCGGCGGCGCGGGCGTTGATCTTGTCGTCCACGTCGGTGATGTTGCGGACATAGGTGACGTGATCGGCGCCATATTTCTCGCGCAGCAGGCGATAAAGCACGTCGAAGACGATCAGCGGGCGGGCGTTGCCGATATGGGCGAAATCATAGACGGTCGGCCCGCAGACATAGAGCCGCACGTTGCTGGCGTCGAGCGGCGCGAAGGTTTCCCGCTCGCGGGTGAGCGTGTTGTAAAGTCTTATGGGCGTCGAGACGGACATGATTCCCCCTGGCTCTGGCCGGGGCGTCGATCTCGCGAGGTTTTGGAGGAGACATGACGGCGCCAGCCAGCTTTGCGGCTAGCCGATAATCGAAATCCCGCAAAGAATGTTCGAATGCGTCATGCGCCGCACCATGAAGAGTCCGGGCGCCGCCGTCAAGGCGTTTATTGGCCGCCGCGCTATTGTCTTATTGACAGGAGCGACGGGCGGGAGAAAATGCCCGTCACGTTCAGGCTCCCGGCAAGGGGAGCGAAATCCAGCGGATTCGCCGGCTTCGCGACGGCTGCGAGGTTTCGCCTCGGACAAGAGGTTGCGCAACAGCCCAGGGAGAGGATCAATGGACGTCGAACCGACCAAGCTCAGCGCCGAGGACATGAAGGCGCTGATGAAGCGGCTGGGTGGGGAAGAGGGGCTCAAGCGGTTTCTGCGTGGCGAGCTGACGCTTGTCGAAGGGCGGAAGCGCGATTTCCCGATCTGGAAGACCCTGCGGCTCGGCGCCCAAAAGACCGCCGCCGATTACAGCAAGGCGCTCAAGGCCGGCCAGAACCGCAGCGGCGAATGGGTGCTCAATTATCTCGGCCAGCCGGCGTTCCAGTGCGCCAGGCAAGAAACCGACGTGGACCTGACGGTCGTCTCGGTCGGCGAACTCGGCTTCGAGAAAGGCGCGCTCTACAGCCAGGTCGTCGAAAGGGCATTGGCGCTCGGTCTGGAATTGTGCCCGGCGGAAGTGGGGCCGGCCTTGCGGCTCGCCTACGGGGACCAGCCGCGCGGCGAAAGGCTGATCATCGCCACCAGCCACTCGGCGGAAGCGGGCGCGGACCTCGACCTGTTCGTCATGGAGGTCAGCGGCGGCGGCGGACTGTGGCTGCGCGGCGATTGCGGCCCCTCCGACCGCTATTGGGAGCCCGACCGCCGCTTCGTCTTCGTCCGTCCGCGGCGGGCCTGAGCGCCAATCGTCTGAAACCATTTCGTTCGGCCGCGGTTATGGCGTGAGGGCGCCCGCGCCGCCCCAAGCCGTGCCGGAAACATGACGCCCGAAAAAGTTCCCGAGGTCACGTTCCATCTCCGCCTGCGCAACGACGCCCTGGGCGGCCCCAATCCGTTCGAGTGGAAGGCGGTGACGAGCGCCGAGATTTTCGGGGGCCGGCGCGTCGTCCTTTTCGCTCTGCCCGGCGCCTTCACCCCGGCCTGTTCGGAAAGCCATCTTCCCGGCTACGAGCGGCATTATGACGACTTCAAGTTTTTGGGCGTCGATGAGGTCATCTGCCTCGCCGTGAACGACGCCTTCGTGATGTTCCAGTGGGCCAGGGCGCAAAAAATCGAAAAAGTGTTCATGCTGCCCGACGGCAATGGCGATTTCACCCGCCTGATGGGCATGCTGGTCGATCGCCGGCAGCAGGGCATGGGCCTGAGAAGCTGGCGCTATTCGATGTTGGCCGATGACGGCCGCGTCGTCAAAATCTTCGCCGAGCCGGACAGGCGCGACAATCCTTCCGGTGTCGGCGTGCAGGCCTCCAGCGCCGAGACCATGCTCGCCTTTCTCAAGGACCGCCCGTGACGGGCGGTTTCATTCGTCCACGAAATCCTGTTTGCGATAGCCCTGCGCATAGAGCAAAGCGGTGAGGTCGCCATGGTCCACGCGCGCCTGGGCGGCGGCGGCCACCGCCGGCTTGGCGTGAAAAGCGACGCCAAGGCCGGCTTCCTCCAGCATGGCGAGATCATTGGCCCCGTCGCCGATCGCCAAAGTCTCGTGGAGGGCGAGGCCGTGGGCGGCGGTCAGTTCCTTGAGCGTCGCGAGCTTGGCCGCCTTGCCGAGAATCGGCTCGGTCACGCGGCCGGCGAGCCGGCCGTTCTCGATCTCCAGAATATTGGCGCGGTTCTCGTGGAAGCCGATGGACTCGCCGATGCGCGACGTGAAGACGGTGAAGCCGCCGGAGACCAGAACGGTATAGGCCCCATGGGCGCGCATGGTTTGGACCAGGGCCCGCCCGCCGGGGGTCAAAGTGATGCGCTCCTCGATCGCCTTGTCCACCATGCCGGCGTCGAGCCCGGCAAGCAGGGCGACGCGCTCGCGCAGCGCCGGTTCGAAAGCGACCTCGCCGCGCATGGCGCGTTCGGTGATTTCCGCGACCATGTCCTTCAGGCCGACGAAATCGGCCAGTTCATCGACGCATTCCTGGCCGATCATGGTGGAATCCATGTCGGCGAGCAGCAACTTCTTGCGCCGGTCCTCCAGCGGCTGGACAAAAATATCGACCGGCGCGGCGCCAAGGCCAAGCCGCAGCACGGAAGACGCGGCGCGGCAATAGGCGGCGTCGGCGAAGGCGCCGTCATCGCGATTGCCATGCGCGGCGCCGGGTGCGAAAGGAATATCGGCGGCCTCGCCGGCCGAGAGAATGATTGCCTTCCCCGCGCCGGGCAGGCGCTTCGCGGCGGCGGCGAGGAGATCGGGCGTCAGGATTTCAGCGCCGGGCGCGCCGACCAGTGTGGCGACATGGGTCATCAGAGGTTGAACGCTCGCAACGTGCCGATTCGAAAAAATGTCCGAGCCATCCTTTTGGCAGGGCCGACGGCCAGCGGCAAGTCCGCGCGCGCGGTCGAGCTCGCGCGGGAGGAAAACGGCGTCGTGATCAACGCCGATTCCATGGCGGTTTACCGCGACCTGACGATCCTCTCGGCCCGTCCCACGCCCGAGGAAATGGGCGAAGTTCGCCACCTGCTTTTCGGCCATGTCGGCGCCGAGCGCAATTTTTCCGTCGGCCTGTGGCTCGCCGACGCCAGAGCCGCGCTGAGTGAGGCCGAGCGGGTGAAAAAACTGCCGATCTTCGTCGGCGGCACCGGCATGTATTTCAAGGCCTTGCTGCACGGGCTCTCCAGCATCCCCACCGTGCCGGCGGAGGTGCGCGCGCGGGTGCGGGTCCTGGCGCAAGGCGTCGCGCCGGAAGAGCTGCACGCAAACTTGCGCGCGCGCGATCCCGAAACGGCGGCGAAATTGCGCCCCAGCGACCCGCAGCGCATCCTGCGCGCGCTGGAAATTTTCGAGGCCACGGGCGCGCCGCTCGCAAGTTTTCACGGCGCGCGCGAGGGGGCCTTGCTCGACGCCGCGCAATGCCAATGCCTCTTCCTCGCGCCCGAGCGCGAAAAACTCTACGCCCGGATCGACGCGCGTTTCGACCGCATGATGGCGCGGGGGGCGCCGGAGGAGGTCCGCCGGTTGATGGCGCGCGGCCTCGACCCGGCCCTGCCGGCGCTGCGCGCGGTCGGGGTTCCCGGCCTGATGGCATATCTCCGCGGCGAAATGTCGCTTGAGGCGGCGGTGGAGAAGGGCAAGCGCGACAGCCGCCAATACGCCAAGCGCCAGTTCACTTTCGCGCGGACGCAACTGCCGGAGTTTTTCTGGGTGGAGGTCGAATAGGACGCCGCGCGAGCGGCTTGCTTCGCGCTCGCGCGGGGCTAAACTCGCGCGAATTCTTCAGCAGAGGGATCCGCCATGAAAATCACCTGGCTCGGCCATTCGGCCTTCCGCGTCGACCTGCGCGAGTCCCGCATCCTCATCGACCCCTTCCTGACCGGCAACCCGAAATTCACCGGCAGCGTGGACGAGGTTTCGGCGGGCGTCACCCATATCGTGCTTACCCACGGTCACGACGACCATATCGGCGACGCGCCGGAGATCGCCAAAAAAACCGGCGCGCAGATCGTCGCCAATTTCGAGGTCTGCATGTATCTCCACGGCAAGGGCGCGGAAAACATCAATCCGGGCAATACCGGCGGCGTCATCCCCTGCGGCGAATTTTCCATCGCCCTCACCCCGGCGCTGCATTCGGCGAGCACTTTTGTCGATGGCTCCCCGGTCTATCTCGGCAATCCCAATGGCGTGGTCCTGCTGCCCGAGCATGGTCCCCGCGTCTATCATGCCGGCGACACCGCGATCTTTTCCGACATGGAGCTGATCCGCGAAATGTACCGCCCGGAAATCGGGCTGATCCCGGTCGGCGACCGCTTCACCATGGACGGCGCGACGGCGGCGCTGGCGGCAAAACGCTTTTTCGATTTCCACCACGTCATCCCGATGCATTACGGCACTTTCCCGATCATCGACCAGACGCCCGACGCTTTTGTCGCGGCGATGCAGGGCTCGCGCGCCAGAATCCATACGCCGCGGATCGGCGAAGCCATAGAGTTCTGACCCTCCGGCGGCCGCGCCATCGTTGCGCCGGGGCGGCGGCTTCTGTATAGGCTGAAACCTTACAGGCGGCGGTCGAGGCCGCCTCATCCAGCACGGAGTTCTGAGATGTCGGTCGATCTGGCGACGGTGCGGCGCATCGCCCATCTCGCGCGCATTCGCGTGAGCGACGAGGAAGCGCCCTTCCTTCAGAACGAGATCAATTCCATCCTCGATTTCGTCGAGGAACTGAACGCGGTGGATGTCGAGGGCGTCGAGCCGATGACTTCCGTCCAGCCGATGGCGATGAAAAAGCGCGTCGACATGGTCACCGACGGCAATATCGTCGAAAAGATCCTCGCCAACGCTCCCGCGCGCGAGGACGGCTTTTTCGTCGTGCCGAAAGTGATCGAATAAGTTCGCCGAGAGAGATTTGAAATGTCCGATCTGACCCGCCTGACGCTTGCCGAAGCGCGCAATGGCCTCGCATCAAAAAAGTTTTCGGCGGTCGAGCTGAACCAGGCTTTTGTCGCCGCCGTGGCGCGGGCGAAAAGCCTCAACGCCTATATTGTCGAGACGCCGGACAAGGCGCTTGAACAGGCCAGGGCGAGCGACGAGAGAATAGCCAAAGGCGAGGCGCGGCCGCTCGAAGGAATCCCCCTTGGCATCAAGGACCTTTACGCGACCGAGGGCGTGCAGACCACCGCCGCCAGCCATATTCTCGAAGGTTTCGTGCCGCGCTATGAATCGACGGTCAGCGCCAATCTGTGGCGCGACGGCGCGACCATGCTGGGAAAACTCAATCTCGACGAATTCGCCATGGGCTCGTCGAACGAGACCTCGTTTTTCGGCCCGGTGATTTCGCCCTGGCGGCGAAAAAATTCCGACGCGAAAATCGTCCCCGGCGGCTCGTCGGGCGGCTCGGCGGCGGCGGTCGCGGCGCGGCTGTGCCTGGGCGCCACGGCGACCGACACCGGCGGCTCGATCCGTCAGCCCGCGGCCTTCACCGGCACGGTCGGAATCAAGCCGACCTACGGCCGCTGCTCGCGCTGGGGCATTGTCGCCTTCGCCTCGTCGCTCGACCAGGCCGGCCCCATCGCCCAGAACGTGCGCGACGCGGCGATCCTGCTGCGCTCGATGGCCGGCCACGACCCGAAAGACACCACCAGCGTGGACGCGCCCGTGCCGGATTACGAGAAGGCGGTCGGCGCTTCGGTCAAGGGCAAGGTCATCGGCATTCCGAAGGAATATCGCCTCGACGGCATGTCGGCCGAGATCGCCGCTTTGTGGGATCGCGGCGTCGAATGGCTGCGCGCGGCAGGCGCCGAAATCCGCGAGATCTCGCTGCCCCACACCAGGCACGCCCTGCCGGCCTATTACATCGTCGCGCCGGCCGAGGCTTCTTCGAATCTCGCGCGCTACGACGGCGTGCGCTATGGCTTGCGCAAGACCGGCAAGGACATCGTCGATCTCTACGAACTGACGCGCGCCGCGGGTTTCGGCAAGGAAGTGCGCCGGCGCATCATGATCGGCACCTATGTGCTTTCGGCCGGCTATTACGACGCCTATTATCTGCGCGCCCAGAAAATCCGCACCCTCATCAAGCGCGATTTCGACCTGGCTTACCAAACCGGCGTGGACGCGATCCTCACCCCCGCGACGCCGTCGCCGGCCTTTGCCTTGGGCGAAAAGGGCGCGGCCGACCCAGTGGAAATGTATCTGAACGACGTGTTCACCGTGACGGTCAACATGGCCGGCCTGCCGGGTCTCGTGGTTCCCGCCGGCCTGTCCTCGGATGGATTGCCGCTCGGCCTGCAACTGATCGGACGGCCTTTTGACGAGGAGACGCTTTTCGCTTTGGGCGAGGCCATCGAGGAGGCGGCGCCAAAGATCGCCTTGCCCGAGCCGTGGTGGGCTTGAAAAGATGAGCGGCGCGGACAGGAAGGCTTCGGCGACCAATGCGGAAATGGCCGCATTGCGCCAGAAAATCGACTCGATCGACGCCGCTCTCGTCGATGCGCTGGCCGAGCGTCAGCGCTGCATCGAGGCGGCGGCCGACATCAAGAGCCGCATCGACTGGCCGGCGCGCATTCCGCCGCGCGTCGATGAAGTGCTGGCCCGCGTCGCCGCGCGCGCGAAGGAAATGCAGCTCGACCCCGATCTCGCGCGTTCGCTGTGGAGCGCGATCATCGAATGGTCGATCGCTTATGAAGAGCGTCTGATGAAGGAAAAGTCGGACAGGAAAGTGGACCACGCATGAACAGCCAGGCTCATTCATCGAAACTGATCGCGGGCGCGACCGGCGACTGGGAAGTCGTCATCGGCCTCGAAATCCACGCCCAGGTGACGAGTCGTTCAAAACTCTTTTCCGGCGCCTCGACCGAGTTCGGCGGCGCGCCCAACAGCCATGTGTCGCTGGTGGACGCCGCCATGCCGGGCATGCTTCCCGTGATCAACGAGGAATGCGTCAAGCAGGCGATCCGCACCGGCCTCGGGCTCAAGGCGCAAATCAACCATCGCTCGGTCTTCGACCGGAAAAACTATTTCTATCCCGACCTGCCGCAGGGCTATCAGATCAGCCAGTACAAGAACCCGATCGTCGGCGAGGGCGAGGTGCTGGTCGATCTGTCGCCGACCGAGCAGATCAAGGTCGGCATCGAGCGGCTGCATCTCGAACAGGACGCGGGAAAATCGCTGCACGATCTCGGCGCCAACGACTCGCATGTCGACCTCAACCGCTCGGGCGTGGCGCTGATGGAGATCGTGTCGAAGCCCGACCTGCGCTCGGCCGACGAGGCGAAAGCCTATGTGACCAAGCTGCGCACGATTTTGCGCTATATCGGAAGCTGCGACGGCAATATGGAGCAGGGGTCGCTGCGCGCGGATGTGAATGTCTCGGTGCGCAAGCCGGGCGAAAGTTTCGGCACGCGCTGCGAGATCAAGAACGTCAATTCGATCCGCTTCATCGGCCAGGCGATCGATGTCGAGGCGCGCCGCCAGATCGGCATTCTGGAGGACGGCGGAACCATCGATCAGGAGACGCGGCTCTACGATCCGGGCAAGGGCGAGACGCGTTCGATGCGCTCCAAGGAAGAAGCGCACGACTATCGCTATTTCCCCGATCCCGATCTTCTGCCGCTCGAATTCGACCAGGCCTATGTCGATGTCCTGGCGACCGATCTGCCCGAACTGCCGGACGAGAAGAAGGCGCGTTTCATCGCGCAATACGGGCTCTCGCCCTATGATGCCGGCGTGCTGATCCTTGAGCGCGCCGCCGCCGATTATTTCGAGGAGGCGACGAAGGGCCGCGACGCGAAACTCGTCGCCAACTGGGTGATCAACGAACTGTTCGGGCGGCTCAACAAGGAAGGAAAATCGATCGAGGACTCGCCGGTTTTGGCGGCGCAGATCGGCGCCATCGCCGATCTGATTTCCGCCCATGTGATTTCCGGCAAACTCGCCAAGGACCTGTTCGATATCGTCTGGCTTGAAGGCGGCGACCCGGCAAAAATCGTGGAAACGCGCGGCATGAAACAGGTCACCGACACCGGCGCGATCGAAAAAGCGGTGGACGAGATCATCGCGAAGAATCCCGACAAGGTCGAACAGGCGAAAGCCAAGCCGACCATGCTCGGATGGTTCGTCGGACAGGTGATGAAAGCGACCGGCGGCAAGGCCAATCCGCAAGCGGTGAACGAGATTCTGAAAGCGAAACTCGGCATCTGAGTCGCGCGTTTTTTTCGCGCTCCCAAACGGCAATTTCACCGGCGCGCCGCGTTTTTTGCGGCGCGTTTTCCCTTTCAACAAAAATTTTTTCTTCTTGCGCGATTTTCCTGGCGAGATCGTTGGGCGATCGCGCTTTTCGCCATGACGCGCGAAAACGATCACGAAGAATCAATGCGCGCGCCGCGCGCCGCAAGCCAGGACGCCACCCGCGCACGGCGGCGAAAAGATCGTGGCGCTGAATGCGGAACATCGAAATAAGATGCTGTTTTATATGCATGTTTCAAAAATTTTTGGATGCGCTTCGCATTCGTGTTTTCTGGACAGTAGGTCGCGCGCCGGCCTCCGCGAGGCGCTGCTGGACGCAACAAGGACGGTTCGACGCGCAGCGCCAAACGCTTTGCCGCGCGGTTGAAATGGCGTTTGCGGAATGGATTTTTTCGCGTCGCGCGCCGCCGATGCGGCGAAAAATACGTCGCGCGGCGCGGTCAAGCCTATTGCGCTCTCTTGCAAGAGTTTTGAACAGGTTTAGGCTGATCGCGCTCGAAGGGGCAGACCATGCGCCGGCGGCGCGAAAGGGGGATATGATGGCGCAATCACCGAAGAAGAAATCAGCGGCGAAAAAACCTGCGGCGCCCGCGGAAGGCGGCGCGGAGGCGGAGAAAAAGTCGGGCGCGACCAAGGCCAAAGCAGCGGCCGGCAAGGGCGCCGCCAAGAAAGCCGAAGCCAAGAAATCCGAAGCCAAGCCGGCCGCCAAGGCCGCTGCCAAGAGCGCAGCCAAGGCCGCCAAGAGCGCGGCCAAGGCTCCCGCCAAGAGCGCGGCCAAGGCTCCCGCCAAGAGCGCGGCCAAGGCTCCCGCCAAGAGCGCGGCCAAGACCTCCGCCA
>JAJYCZ010000141.1 GCA_021777915.1 Pseudomonadota bacterium
TCCATCGCCGGACTGTGAGCCGTTTCGATTCCCGCCCGCATCAACGCGCCCGCTCGCGCCGGAGCCGGGCTTGCCCAAGGGCGACGTTTCCCGACTTCATCGAGGCGAAACGCAGCGAGGATTCGAGCCGTGGCAATGAGCCTCGTCCGTCTTCCTGGCGCCCGGCGGTCGGTCATTTCATTCCACAAGACGCCTCGCGCCGATCGGGATTCCTAGATTTTATCAAAATGCTCGCGACGCGCGGATTCCTCACGCGCGAGTTGCCGGACGCGCGCCTCGGGAACCAGCGATTTGGTGCGCTTGGCGATCGCCTTGACCCGCGCGAGAACCGCGGCGGCGACCTGGCCTTCGATATCGAGACCGGCGGCGCCGCAGACCGCCTTGATCGCCGCGAGACCGGAATGCTTTCCGATCACGACCTTGTGCTGGCGCCCAAGCGTCGCGGGGTCGATTCCCTGGTAGGTTCGGACGTCGGACAACAGACCCGCGACGTGAATGCCGGATTCATGGGTGAAGATGTCGGCGCCGACAATTGGTTTTGCCCGAGGGATGGACTCGCGCGCCGCCTGGGCGACCAGACCGGCGAGCCGCTCCAGCCGGGTGAGGTCGATTCCGCTCCGGGCGTCGGCGGTGCGGGGCAGGGCGACGGCGATTTCCTCCAGCGGCGCATTGCCGGCGCGTTCGCCAAGGCCCAGAACGGTGACGCTGGCCGCGCTCGCCCCCGCGCGGATCGCCGCCAGCGTATTGGCGGTGGCGAGGCCGAGATCGTTGTGGCCATGGAACTCGATGGGAAGATCGGTCGCCTCGCGTAGCTGCCGGATATATTCGTAGGTTGCGAAAGGATCGAGCAGGCCGAGGGTGTCGGCGAAGCGGAAACGGAACGCGCCGAGTTTCCGCGCCGCTCCCGCGATCAGAGCGATGTCCCGCAGGTCGGCGCGTGAAGAATCCTCGCCGCCCAGCGCCACTTCCAGGCCCTTTTCGCGGGCGTAGCCGATGACGCGGGTGGCGCGCGCGGCGACTTCGCCCGGATCGGCTTTCAGCTTGACCCGCATCTGGAGACGGGACATCGGCGCGGAAATATTCACATGGCGCACGCCGGCGCGCAATGCCGCGTCCACGTCGGATTCGCTCAGCCGGCACCAGGCGGTGACGCGAGGGCCGCGAATTTCTCTGGCGATCGCCCCGATGGCTTCAATTTCTTCCTCGCCCATGGCTGGGGCGCCGGCCTCGATTTCGTCCACGCCGGCCAGCGCCAGTTCTCTCGCGATGGCGAGTTTTTCCGGCAAAGTGAACACCACTCCCGGCGCCTGTTCGCCGTCGCGCAGCGTGGTGTCGTTGATCTGGATGCGATGGGAGACGAGACCGGACATTTTGTTCTCACGCGACCCGGGAAGGACGGGCGTCCGCCCACAACGGCGATTTCTCGCGAACCCGCGCGACGATGTCGGGCAGGACGGCGAGGACTTTTGCGATGTCCTCGTCGGTCGTCTCGCGCGACAGGGAGAAGCGGATCGCGCCCTGCAAGGCGGATGGAGGAAGGTTCAGCGCCCGGAGCACATGACTTGGCTCCATCGAGCCCAAGGCGCAGGCCGAGCCGGAAGAGGCCGCGACTCCGGCGCGGTCGAGTCCGTGCAAAACCGCTTCGCTGTCCGCATGATCGAAGGAAATGTTGCAGGTATTCGCGAGACGATCGCCGCCGCCGCCATTCACCCGCGCGAGGGGCGCGGACGCCAGCAGGCCCGCCTCCAATCGATCGCGTAGATTTTCGATGCGCGCGATGTCCTCCGCCAGCGTCCGACGGGCGCGTTTCGCCGCGGCCCCCAGGCCGACGATGCCGGGAACATTCTCGGTGCCGGCGCGACGGCCGCGCTCCTGCCTGCCGCCGCGAAACAGCGGATTGAGCTCGACCCCCTTGCGAAGGTAAAGCGCGCCCACGCCCTTGGGGCCATGGATCTTGTGGCCCGACAAGGACATGAGATCGATGGCCGTTTCCTTCAGCGCCATCGACATCTTGCCGAAAGCCTGGACCGCGTCGGTGTGGAACAAGGCGCCGGCCGATTTCGCGAGGGAGGCGATTTCCTCGACGGGAAAAATCCTCCCGGTCTCATTATTCGCCCACATGATGGAAACCAGGGCCGTCTTGTCCGACAGGGACGCTTGCAAAGCATCGAGGTCGAGGTCGCCCGAAGCGTTCACGCCAATGTAATGGACCCTGGCGCGGCCGGTGCGTTCGAGATGCTGACAGACGCCGAGGACCGATGGATGTTCGACCAGGCTGGTGACGATCTCGTTGCGCTCCGGCGCGGTTTCCAGCGCGGAAAATATCGCGGTCGTGTTGGATTCTGTGCCTCCGGAGGTGAAGACGACTTCATGGTCGAATTCGGCGCCGAGCAGGGCCTGGACCTGCTGGCGGGCCTCCTTCAGCGCGGGGGCCACCGCGGCGCCATGCGCATGGTTCGACGAGGCGTTGCCAAAGGATTCCGAAAAGAAGGGCGACATGGCCTCGGCAATTTCGCGGTCGACGCGCGTGGTGGCGTTGTTGTCGAGATAGGCGACGGTCATCGGGGTGGCGGCCTCAGGCGAAGGATTTTCCACAACCGCATTGGGTGGTGGCGTTGGGGTTTTCGAAGACGAATCCCGACCTCTCGAGGCACGGGACGAAATCCACACTCATGTCCTCGAAGAAGCCGAGCGAGAGATCGTCGATGAAAATTTTCACGCCGTCGGCCTCGACGACATTGTCGTCGTCGCGCGCCTCGTTTTCGAGGTCCATCTTGCAGGCGGAACCCGGGCAACCGCCGGCTTCGACCTGAACCCGCGGGCCCTTCGTCGGCGCTGAAGCTTTTTTCACAATCGTGCGCGCCGCGGTAACGGCGTTGGGCGCAAGCGTGATCATGACGATCTCCGAAACCTTGTTCCACATTGGTCAGCAACGAATGTGCCAATAAGGAAAGGCCCGGGAACCGGACGCGCGGGATGCGTTTTGTCGACTTTGCGACAAGCCGCGCGGGACCATGCGGAGCCGACGACGGCTTCGAAAGCTGTAACTTTGCTTCAGATTCGACGGACCGCGCCGCTGGCCGTCAAAATCGACTGTCAAAATGGAGGGGCTTTCGCGCGCAATATATTGTGTGGCCAGATTGTCGTTGACGATTGAATGGGGGCCGCAAAAGTTAACGGGAGTCTGTTTCTTATTCAAAAAAAACAAACAGCGGACAGGGACGCAAATTTGTCGTCCTCAATGAATGGAAGCGCCTGGAGCGGTAAGGTTTCGCGCCACGATCACCAGAACGCCCCGGACGAGCGTCCGAGGCGAATACCCTGTCAGCCGATTGCGACCATGACGTCGGAAGCCTTGATGATGGCGTGGACGTCGTCGCCGACCTTGAGGCCGAGTTCCTCGACGGCTTCATTGGTGATCGCGGAGGTCACGATCAGGCCTTTCACGTCGATGCGCACATGTGCGGTGGTCACGCCCTTCCTGACTTCGACGATCTTGCCGGGCAAGGCGTTTCGGGCCGAGATTTTCATGATCGTTTTCCTTGCTGAATGGCGCCAAATCGATTTTGGCGGTGCAAACTAGACCCCGCATCGCTTCGGTCACAAGCTTAAATTGGAGGCGCCTTTCAGGGATGAGGCGCGCCGGCCCCCCGATAACGATCGGCGACGGCTCCATGCGACGGACTTGGGGCGATCGTTTTTCATTGCTTTATTCGGAGTCCATATTCGTTTTTACTTCGACGTCATCGAGCGCCGAGCGGCGGCGATATCGATGCCGGCGAGGCTCCGAAGGCGCCTGAAATGTCGGTTTTGGCTTCAATCCGTCACGTTCGTCGCCAATGCGACGCCAGTACGGCCCGAAAGCCCGCCATTATCGCTGTAACCAGAATATATATTGATGAACTTTTGTTTTCCTGTCTGGCTTGCCTATTGCATTGCCCGGTCATCCTTGTGCTGTCCGGGGCCGCCGATGCTTGGAGCAAGTCGCAACCTTATCGCGTTCCAGCGCCGGCGTCTCGCCGTGGTGATGGGAACCAATGAAATCGCCTCGGCGGTTGGCGTCGCCCTGAATCGCGCGGGATTTGCTGTCGTTCTCAGTCACGATTCCCATCCGCCTGTCATTCGTCGCGGCATGGCCTTCCACGACGCCCTTTTCGACGACCATGCCGAACTTGGCGGCATTGTCGGCTATTGCGCGGAGAACCTGCTCGAAATCGCCTCGATCGTCGCGCGCAAGAAAAGCGTGGCGGTGACGCCGCTTTCTTTTACCGATCTCCTCGCGTTGCGTGAAACCGACGTGCTGGTGGACGCGCGAATGCAGAAGAACCGGATCACGCCCGATTTTCGGCGCCTCGCGAAGATCACGGTCGGTCTTGGACCGAAATTTGTCGTAGGCGAGAATTGCGACATCGCGGTCGAAACGCATCCCGGGCGTATCGGGGAATTGATCCGCAAAGGCGCGACCGACGAAGCGGATGGCGCCTCTCGTCCGCTTGGCGGGGCGGGGCGCGAGCGATTCGTCTATTCGGACCGCGCCGGCATATGGCGGACGCCGGTCGATATCGGCATGTGGGTTCCGAAGGGCTTTCTCATCGGCCGGCACGAAGACGTTCCGGTCTTCGCGCCGATGGATGGCTTTGTGCGAGGCGTTGCGCGCGATTCTGTCTTCGCGCCGGAAGGCGTCAAGCTCGTCGAAATCGACCCGCGCACCCGCGCCGAAGGATTCGCCGGCGCCGACGAGCGCTGCCGGACCATCGCCATGGCGACCGTGAAGGCGGTCAGAATCGAAGCCGCGCGGCGCGCGGCGCTTTTGGACTGCGCGGCGGGAGAACGGCCATGAGCCCGAAGGGGCGCGTGCGGGCCGTGCGCATCGGCGTTGTGGTGGGCGAGGACGGTTCGGCGAAACAGGCGCTGCTCTCGCAATTCGTCGCGCGCCGGCGGGAGGAGGGGCTGGCCGTCGCCGGCGTGGTTGAGATTCCCGCCGCTCGGAGCGCTCGCGCCCGCGACGCCCTTTTGCCCGCGACAATGAGACGGGCGGCGCTTATTTCTTGAAACTGTTGCGCTCGCTCTTGCTGAAATTGCTCAAATCGCCGCCACGGGCGGCCGCGGCGCGCCAGGATTTGCGGATCGCGTTGGATTTCAGCTCCGGCGCGAGCCACGACGGAAGGCGCTCCATCCTTTCACCGCCGCAGGCTGGACAAATGGCGCTTTCGTTGGAACGCATCAGCAGTTCGGACTCGATTCCGCATTCGGCGCATTTGTATGAGTACAGGGGCATCTCATTCCTCGGCGAAGTCTCCCCTGGCAAGCAAGCTCCAGACCAGAACGGCGTGTGTCGCGCGTCATGTTTCGTCGCGGCTGAAATCGGGGGCGAGGAATGGGCGGAAGATCCGCGGTGTTGACGACGCGGCCTCGTGAGCGAATTCCGGGATGGGTTGACCGGGAGGCGTTACGCAAAGAGCGCGATAGCGACAAGACGCGTCGCAATCCGATCACGCATTGTCGCGAGTTTGGCTCGCCGCGGCTTCGAATCCCGAGTGACGAACGCAAAAAACACGGCCCGCTAAATGCAATCGCCGGGATGGTTTCCCTCGCCGAACATTGAACGGATCGGACATGCAGCCGCTTCAAGACCATTCGCCCTTGCCTCCCGCCCATCGCGCCGGTCCGATTCCGCCTCGCGCCGACGCCGCTTCGGCCGCTTTCGCCGGCTTTGCCTTCGCCGCTGGCGATCCTCCGGCGGGGCCTGGCGTCGTCGTTCTGACTCGCCGTATCGGCGCGTTTCTTTTTCCGGTGCTCTGCTTCGAGGCTGAAAATATGGAGAGCGAAGCCAGCAGGTTACGCGCGGACGAACCGGCGCTCGCGGCAGGACTGGCTGACGGATGCTTCTGGAGCGCCCGCGACAACGCCCGGCAGCGACATCACATGCTGCGCGACCTCGTCGGCAAATACGATCCGCCGCTCAACGTGGAGTTTCGGATGGGGCGCGCCGCGCCGGAAATCGCCGCCCTGGTTCCCGACCGCGCAAGAAACCTGCCGTCGGGCCAGGCCGAGCGCGGCGCCGAGACGATCGACGCCACCGAAGCCGAGATCGAGTCGACGGTTCGGGCATTTTATACCGAGGCGATGCAGGATCCCTTGATCGGGCCGGTGTTCAAAAGTCATGTCGCGGACTGGGAGCATCATTTCCAGATTGTCCGGAATTTCTGGTCGAGATCGCTGCTCGGGACGTCGCGCTATGCGGGAAGCCCCTTCACGCCGCACCTGTCGATGAATCTTAAGCCGGAATTTTTCGATCGCTGGATCGCCTTGTTCAAGAAAAACGCCGAGGCCAACCTGAAGCCCGCGGCCGCGCGCGCGGCGATCGCGCGGGTCGAGCATATGAGCGTCTGTTTCCAGGCCGGCCTGTTTCCGCCGAAAATACCGGAGATGGAGACGTTGGCGTGACCGAGGCGGAAGCCGGCGGACCCCGAGCCTTTTTCTCGGCCATGCGCTCGAGTTTCGATCGGATACTGGCGGCCGGGCGCGGCGATCCGCGTCTGGTGGACGCGTTGACCGCCCACGCCTTCGATTGCTTCGACCGGAATAGTGAAATTCAGAGCGAAGGCCAGCCCGAACCTGCCTGCGCGCGCGGTTGCGACAGCTGCTGCCGCCTCCACGTTTCCGCCACGGCGCCGGAAATCTTTCTCGCCGCGCGATTCCTGCGGCTGACCGCGCCAGCCTTCGCCCGTCACGGCGTCGATCTGGGCGCGAAACTGGCCGAGGCTCACGCGCTGGCCGCGGGTAAAAGCCAGCAGGAGCGTTTTGCCTCCCTTCAGAAGTGTCCCTTCGTCATCGGCGGCGTGTGCGCGATTTATCCGGTGCGGACGCTCGCTTGCCGCGGGCATGTTTCTTACGACCGCGAAGCTTGCCGCGCCGTGGCTGCGGGGGCCGATTCCGAGGCCACCTTGTCGGGCGCGCATCGCATGATTCGTTCGCTGATCCAGAGCGCATTGCGGGCGTCGCTGCGCGACGCCGGGCTCGACTGGGGCGCCTGCGAATTCCTGGCTGGCCTTGACCGTGCGATGCGGGATGAGGGTTGCGAAGCGCGGTGGCTGAAGGGGGAATCCGTTTTTGCGGATTTATGCGAGGACAAAGCGGTTGCGCAGGACATGGCCGCGACCTTCGATGCATTGCGCGCGTGATCGACCAAATCGATGGCCGTTGGATTTGACTCTGCTTTGGCGCAACATCCGTGTGCTCAAACCGGTTCATGAACAATTGCGCGCGTGCTTGCGTCGCGCAGCGGGGTTAAGTTGAGTAACCGCTCGGGACGGTGGCTGTCATCATAATCGTTAGTTGATGTAAGCTTGATCAAACGAAAAATATGGTGGATGCTATTTTTATAAAAATGTGGTTTAGTTTTGCATAATTGGCATTTGATACGCTGGATGTATTTAGTTTTGTAGTCTAATGTGCTGCATTGGTTTTTTTATTGTTCAGTTATGTGCCCTGTGTTCGGTTTGCGCAATTTGTAATCAAAGCTCATATTGATGTTGCGGCGCCGTCATAGGCGTGCATGATCGGACCTCGGCGGTTTGGTCGCGCGCTGGCCGTCCGACGATGCTGCTGCGATGGATTTCGGGAGGTTTCGATGAGATTGAAGGCGTTTATCGCAGGCTGCGCCCTGTCGCTGCTTGGCCTTCATGCCGAGGCGGCGCAGGTCCAGGTCGCGGTTGCGGCCAATTTCACCGAACCGGCCAAGGAAATCGCCGGTTTGTTCAAACAGAAGACCGGAAACGACGTTCTCATGAGTTTCGGCGCCTCCGGCGCCTTCTACACGCAGATCACCCATGACGCGCCTTTCCAGATTTTACTCTCCGCGGATGAGGACCGCCCGAAAGACGCGGTCGCCAACGGTTTCGGCGTTGCGGATAGCCGTTTCACCTACGCCATCGGCAAGCTGGCGCTGTGGAGCAGGGTCATCGACGTGACCAAGGGTGAGGACGCACTGAAGAAAGGCGCCTTTGCGAAGCTCTCCATCGCCAATCCAAAATCCGCGCCCTATGGGGCCGCCGCGATCGAAGCCATGAAGGCGCTGGGCGTCTACGATTCGCTCAAGCCGAAAATCGTTCAGGGAAACAGCATCGGCCAGGCCTTCCAGTTCGTGGACACCAAAAACGCCGAGGCCGGCTTTGTCGCTCTGTCGCAGCTCTATCGGACGTCGGACGGAACGCGCTGGGTGGTTCCCGCCAATCTTTACGCGCCGATCCTCCAGGACGCCGTGCTGTTGAGAAAGGGCGAGGATGACGACGCCGCCAAGGCGTTTCTCGCCTTCCTCAAGGGGCCGGAGGCGCGCGCGATCATCGAGCGTTACGGCTATGGACTGCCCTGATCGGCGATGGACGCCCTGCAAAACATCTGGGAGCCGATTCGCCTCACCTTGACGCTTGCAAGCGTCACGACGGTCGCGTTGCTGATCGTCGCGACGCCGCTCGCCTGGTGGCTGGCGCGTTCGAGGGCCCGCTGGAAGGAGATCGTCGCGGCCGTCGTCGCGCTGCCGATGGTTCTGCCGCCGACCGTGCTCGGCTTCTATCTCCTCATCCTGCTCGGGCCTGACGGTCCCGGCGGCGCGCTTGCCGGCCTGTGGGGCGCGCGCACGCTGGCCTTCACCTTCGCCGGCCTGGTCATCGGCTCGGTCGCAGCCGGCCTGCCTTTCGTGGTCCAGCCGATCCGCAACGCCTTTCAGGCCATCGGCGACCGGCCGCTCGAGGCCGCCGCCACTTTGCGCGCCTCGCCATGGCGGGCCTTCTGGACCGTCGCCTTGCCGCTGGCGAGCCCCGGCCTGCTCTCGGGCGCGGTGCTGGGCTTCGCCCATACCATCGGCGAATTCGGCGTGGTGCTGATGATCGGCGGCAACATTCCCGGCCGCACGAGGGTGCTGTCCACCGCGATTTTCGATTTCGTCGAGACCATGCAATGGCGCGAGGCCAATCTTCTGGCCGGCGGCATGGTGGGCTTCGCCTTTGTCGTGATCCTGGCGATGATCTTGAGCGAAAAATTTTTCGCGAGGCAGAAGTGATGGCGCCGAACGCGATCCGCGCCCGCTTTCGCGGCGTGTTGGGCAAATTCGCCCTCGACGCCGCCTTCGAGGCGCCGGCGCAGGGCGTCACCGCTATGTTCGGGCCTTCGGGATGCGGCAAGACCACCATTCTGCGCTGTATCGCCGGGCTCAACCGGGTGAAGGATGGCTACTTCGCAATCAACGGCGAAATCTGGCAGGATGGCGGGACATTCCTGCCGACGCATCGTCGCCCGCTCGGCTATGTCTTCCAGGAGGCGAGCCTTTTTCCCCATCTGTCGGTGCGCGGGAATCTGCTCTTCGGCGCGCCGAAAGAACGGGTGTCCGATCGCCCGGCGATCGATTTCGACGAAGCGATCGACTTGCTCGGAATTCGCGCATTGCTC
>JAJYCZ010000008.1 GCA_021777915.1 Pseudomonadota bacterium
AGGAAGACGAAAAGGAAATTCTCGAAGACCTGATCGTCGCCGCCCATGCCGACGCCAAGCGCAAGGCCGAAAGCCTGCTCGAAGAAAAGATGAAGGCCATGACGGCGGGCCTCGGCCTGCCGGCCGGGATGAAACTGCCGTTCTGACATGGCGGAACGCATCGCCGGGCCCGAGATCGAGCGGCTGATCCAATTGCTCGCCCGCCTGCCGGGCCTGGGTCCGCGTTCGGCCCGCCGCGCCGCCCTGCATCTCATCCGCAAGCGCGAGGAGCTGCTCGGGCCATTGGCCGAAGCGATGCGGGTCGCGAAAGACCGAATCGTGACCTGTCCGGTCTGCGGCAATATCGACACCGCCGATCCGTGCAGCATTTGCGCCGATCCGCGCCGCGATCAAAGCGTCATCGTGGTGGTGGAGACGGTCGGCGATCTCTGGGCTCTGGAGCGCGCCGGCGTGCTGAGCGCGCGCTATCATGTGCTCGGCGGCGCGCTGTCGCCGCTCGACGGGATCGGCCCCGACGATCTCAACATCGCAAGACTTGTGGGGCGGGTCGCCGAGGGCGGGGTGAAAGAGGTGATCCTCGCCGTCAACGCCACGGTCGATGGGCAGACCACCGCCCATTACATCACCGAACTGCTCGCTCCCTATGCGGCGAAATGCACCCGCCTCGCCCATGGCGTGCCAGTCGGCGGCGAACTGGATTATCTCGACGAAGGCACGCTGGCGGCGGCGCTGCGCAGCCGCACGGATTTGTGAGGCGAGGCCTGTCTTCGCCGAGCGCGCGTTCGAAAATCAAAGACTCGAACGCGCTCTGTTATTTCGTTGTTTTCACGCATATTCTTGTCCAAAAAGTCTGCAACTTTTTGGGAATATGCTCTAGCGCGAAAAAGTCTTGCGCAGATTGTCGAACAATTCGAACTTCACGCCGGCCTGTTTCATGATCAGGGCCTGCTGGGCGACGGAAAGCACATTGTTCCAGGTCCAGTAGATCACCAGGCCCGCCGGGAACGAGCCGAGCATGAAGGTGAAGATCACCGGCATCCAGGCGAACATCGTCTTCTGCACGGGGTCCGTCGGCTCGGGGTTCATCTTCATCTGAACCCACATCGACACGCCCATGATCAGCGGCCAAACGCCGAGATGCAGCAGATGGCCGAAAGCCGGCATCGCGGTCGGGTCGAAGGGCAGCAGGCCGAAGAGATTGAAGACATTGGTCGGATCGGGCGCGGACAGGTCCTTGATCCAGCCAAAAAAGTGCGCCTGACGCATTTCAATGGCGACGAACAGAACCTTGTAGAGCGAGAAGAACACCGGGATCTGGATCACCATCGGCAGGCAGCCCGACACCGGATTGATCTTCTCCCGCTTGTAAAGCTCCATCATCTCCTGCTGCTGCTTCATCTTGTCGTCGGGATAAAGCTCCTGCAGGGCCTTGATCTTGGGCTGGACTTCCTTCATCCGCGCCATCGACAGATAGGAGCGGTTGGCGAGCGGGAAGAACAGACCCTTGACGATCAACGTGATGGCGATGATGGCGACGCCGAAATTGCCGAAGAATCTGTATAGCGTTTCCAGAAGCCAGAACATCGGCCGGGTAATGAAGAAGAAATAGCCCCAGTCGATCAGCAGATCGAGCTTTTTGACGCCCTGCTGCTTTTCGTAATATTCGAGTAGGCTGGATTTCTTAGCGCCGGCGAACAGGCGCGTCGAAAGGACCATCTGAGCGCCGGGCGCCAGGGTCTTGGCTTCACCGAAAGCGTCGGACTGATATTGCGGCAGCACGCCGGGGAATTCGCGGAACCAGCCCTTGTATTTCTCGGTCGCGTCGGGAATGATCGCGGTCGCCCAATATTTGTCGGTGAAGCCGAGCCAGCCGCCGGTTGCGTAAGAGTCGGTCGGCAGAACCTTGGCGCTGTTGTTTTCCTTCGAAATCGCCTTGTAGGTGATTTCCGTGGAGGGCTGGTCGGCGCCGATCACGCCGATGAAGCCTTCATGCAGCACGCTGTAGCCCGACGTCTTGGGCTCGCCCTGCCGGGTCACGCTGGCGTCGGGGAAGAAGGAGACCGGCGCCTTGCCCTGGTTCGCGATCGTGTCGGTCACCGTGAACAGGTAATGGTCGTCCACCGAGATCTTGCGCTTGAACAGAAGGCCCGAGCCGTTGTCGAAGGTGAGGGTGAGCGGCGTCGACGGCGTGAGCTTGTCGCCCTCGGCGCTCCACAGCGTTTCGGAACCGGGCAGTTTCAGCGTTTCGCCGGCCTGCCCGACATAATGGAAATCGACGAAATAGGCGTCCGGCGCCCCGGCGGGCGAGAGCAGGACGATGTTTGGGCTCTTGGGGTCGGTCGTCTCGCGGTAATCGCGCAGCGACAGGTCGTCGAGCCGCGCCCCTTTCAGGGCGATCGAGCCGAACAGGCTCGGCGTGTCGATGGCGACGCGCTTGCTCTGGGCGAGCGCCTCGGCGCGGCTCAGCGGTTGCGGGATGGGCGCGAGGCCCGGCGCGGCGGCCGGATTGGGGTTGGCGGCCTCCATCTGCTTAAGCTGGGCCGTGGTCTGGCGGGCCTCGTGGATTTTGGGCGAGCCATAGAAATGGTTCCAGCCGAGGATGACCAGGAGCGACAAGGCCATGGCGAGGAGAAGATTGCGGGTGTCCTGCTGCATGTCTACTTGTCTTGCTTGCGGCCGCCGGCCGGCAGGTTGGAAGGCCGGCTCTCGCCCGCCCGATTGATTTTCTTGAGCGCGCGCAGAAATTCGCCGCGCAGGTCGTCGAAGGGGGCGGTCAAGGCTTCGCGCCGGGCCGCCACGACATAGTCGCAAACGGGCGCGAAGGCCGAGGCCTCGGTCAGCCGCGCCACCTCCCGCAGACGGCGGCGGATGCGGTTGCGCACGACCGACTTGCCGACCTTTTTGGTCACGGTGAAGCCGACGCGAGCCGTTTCGCCCTCGAACGCCGGATCGCGTTCGCGCGCCTGCAGCACGAAATTACGCTGGTGCAGGCGGCGCCCCTTGGCGGTCGCGACGAAATCGGCGCGTTTTTTGAGCCGCAAGACACCAGGACGCACGCCGGGACTGGCGTGCGCGGAAATGTTCTGGCCGTCCGGCTGACGGGTCATGGCGAAGGCCGGTCGGGCCGGCGGCGGCGCGTCAGGCCGAAAGGCGCTTGCGGCCGCGCGCGCGACGGGCGTTGAGAACCTTGCGGCCGCCGACGGTGGCCATGCGGGCGCGGAAGCCATGGCGGCGCTTGCGCACGAGTTTGGAGGGCTGAAAAGTCCGCTTCACGGGAATGCTCCGGTTCTTCTTGGCGTGTGGCCGCTGGGCCAAACGCCACCGTATGGTAAAAGCTCGCGCGCGCTGTTCCTGCCGGTCGCAACGGCAAAAACGACCCCGGCGCGAGGCCGAAAATCGCGAGCGGCCTTATAGGGGCAGGGGCTCGGAAAAGTCAACGCAACCGACCGGCGAATCTCGATCGCGCGCGCTCTTGCATTCCGGTCAAGAACAAAGTAAGAACAATATTGACGATGCTTTTTCGGAGGCGCCCATGGCGCGAAGCCTGTCTCTCGCTCTTCATTCCGGCGGCGCGCGGCCGCTGCCCGCCGACTGGCGCGATCTGCTCGACCTGCTTTCCGAGGACCTGCGCGAGATTTACGAAGAACGCGCCGCGCTGATCGAATATGACGGCGGCGAAAAGCGCGCCACCGCCGAGCGCCGCGCCTTCGAATGCGTGATGGATCGGGCGGGAAGCGCTTTCTGGGGACGGTTGGTCGCGGGCGCTGGCGAAAAGCGCGCCGCTGTGACCTGATGGAAGCGTGATTCGATCCGGCCTTCGCGCGCAATGCCCCAAAATCTGACTTTCTATGAATTCTTCGCCGGAGGCGGCATGGCCCGCCTTGGGCTTGGAAATGAGTGGACCTGTCTGTTCGCCAATGACATCGACGCCGACAAGGCCGCGGCCTATCGCGCCAATTGGGGCGGCGCGGAATTTGCCGAAGGCGACCTTGCCGCCATTGAGGCGCGCGCGATTCCCGGCCGGGCCGATCTCGCCTGGGCGTCCTTTCCGTGTCAGGACCTGTCGCTCGCCGGCGGCGGCAAGGGCATGGGGGCGGCCGACGACGCGGTGAAAACCCGCAGCGGCGCCTTCTGGCTGTTCCATGAAAAAATGCGGGCGCTTGGCGCCGAAGGCCGCGGCCCGCGCGCCATCGTGCTGGAAAATGTGGCCGGCGTGCTCAGCTCCCATGGCAAGCGCGATTTCTGCGCGCTGGTAGAAGCTCTTGACGGCCTTGGCTACCGCGTCGGCGCGCTCACGCTCGACGCGCGCTGGTTCACCCCGCAGTCCCGCCCGCGCGTCTTTTTCGTCGCCGTGCGGAAATCCCTGTCTGGCCCATTGGCCCATGGGGATGACGGCCTGATCGCGGGGACTCCTCATCCGCTCTGGACCTCCGCCTCGCTGCGCGCCGCTCATGGCGCCCTTCCGAACGGTTTGGCCGAAAACTGGATCTGGTGGCGCCTGCCGGAGCCGGCGCGCCGCAACGCCGATCTCGCCGATCTGCTCGAAGACGCGCCCGCCGAGGCGCCGTGGCGCGCGCCCGCCGCGACCGAGCGCCTGCTGGCGCTGATGGCGCCATCCCATCGCCGGAAAATCGAGGAGATTCAGGAAAGCGGCGCGCGTGTCGTCGGCGCCGTCTATCGCCGCACCCGCGTCGACGAAGGCGGCGCGAAACGGCAAAGGGCGGAAGTTCGCTTCGACGGTCTCGCCGGCTGCCTGCGCACTCCGCGTGGCGGCAGTTCGCGCCAGACGATTCTGGAAGTCCATCAAGACAGCATCCGCGCCCGCCTGCTCTCGCCGCGCGAGGCCGCGCGGCTCATGGGCTTGCCCGACTCTTATATGCTGCCCCCGAACCCCGGCGCGGCATACGAATTATGTGGCGACGGGCTATGCGTCCCGGTCGTCCGCCATCTCGCCCAACATCTCCTTCAGCCGCTGCTGCGGCCTGAAGCGTCCCGTCTGCGCCCGCCGGAGGAAAGACCCTTCGCGGCTGCGTAGGAAATTTGCCGTGTCGCCATCAAATCAAGTCTTCTTCGAAGACATGAATATGCAATCTTTTTTCCGATTCGATTATTGACGCGGTAATTCGGCTCGATTAAAGGCCTCGTAAACCGTGGGCGCGATAAGAGTTCAAAACTCCAGGCCCGGAACATTTTTCGGTCTCCAGCATAATCTGGCCGTCATATTGTTTTGCTATGAGCGCCAGCGTCGCGAAACGACTGGCGCAAAAGAGACCCGCATGCAGCTTTATCATTTCCAGACGATCGATCCGGCCGGCGCCCGGCACGATGTCAAATCGCTGCGGCTCGCCGATCTCGCCGCCGTCTGGCGGGAGATCGACGTTCTGGCCGCCAGCCAGTCCCGCGGCGGCCAGATTCGCGTGACCAACGAGGCCGGCGGCATCGTCGTGCTGGTCGGGGTCTCGACCGCCCGCAGGCTTCAGGCGCGCCCCGCCGCCTGAGCGGGTCAAAATTTCGCTCGACGCCGCGCCGCCGCCAAGGCAAATTCGCCTCATGTACCGCGCGACCACTTTCAGCATCCGGGTCACAGCCACCCCGCATTTCGCCCCCGAACGCAGCGAGCCGGGGATGGGCCGCTATTTCTGGACCTATACGATCGAGATCGCCAATCAGGGCGACATCCAGGTCCAGTTGCTCGAACGATTCTGGCGCATCACCGACGCCAACGGCGGGGTCGAGACGGTGCGCGGGCCCGGCGTCGTCGGCGAGACGCCGATCATCGAGCCAGGCGACAAATTCAGCTATACGTCGGGCTGCGCTCTCACCACCGCCTCCGGGCTGATGTCGGGCAGCTACCGCATGGTGGACGCCAACGGCCGCGCCTTCGATGTCGAAATTCCGGCCTTCTCTCTCGACAGCCCGATGGAGCGGCGCATCCTGAACTGATCCGGCCGCGGGCATCCGCCGGCCCGGAGGCGAGAACCGATCCGCATGACCTTTGACGCCGCCGATTCCACGCTCGAACGGGCCATTGCGCTGCTTGGCCGGCTGATCGCCTTCGACACGGAATCCTCGCGCAGCAATCTCGAACTGATCGATTTCGTCGAGGATTATCTTCTCGGGCTCGGCGCCCGCGTCGTCCGCGTTCCCAACGTGGAAGGCGACAAGGCCGCGCTCTTCGCCACATTTGGCCCGGCGATCGACGGCGGCGTGGTGCTCTCCGGCCATACCGACGTGGTGCCGGTGGCCGGCCAGCCATGGACCTCGCCGCCCTTCGTGCTGCGCCGCGACGGCGACCGCCTCTATGGCCGGGGAACCTGCGACATGAAGGGTTTCGACGCCCTCTGCCTGGCCATGGCGCCGGAATTCATGGCCGCGCCGCTCAAAAAACCGATCCATATCCTTTTGAGCTATGACGAGGAGACGACCTGCGCCGGCTGCCTCGATGCGCTTCGCCGCTTCGGCCACGATTTGCCGCGCCCCGCCTTCGCCGTGATCGGCGAGCCGACGATGATGCAGGTCGCCGACGCCCACAAGAGCGTCGCCACCTATCGCACCCGCGTCACCGGCCACGAGGCCCATTCCTCAAAACCCTGGCTCGGAATCAGCGCCGTCCATGTCGCTTGCGAACTCGTCGGCGCGCTGGAGCGGATCGGGCGCGAACTCGAAGCCGAGCGTGATCCGCGCGGGCGGTTCGAGCCGGCTTTTTCCACCGTCCATGTCGGACTGATCCAGGGCGGCACGGCGCGCAACATCATGGCCCGGACTTGCGAGCTGTTCTGGGAGTTCCGCGGCCTGCCCGAGACGCCGCGCCATCGCGCGCTGGAGAAATTCGAGGCTTTTTGCGCCGCACTCGCAGCAGAGCGCTTCAAAAATTTTCCCGACTGCCGGATCGAAACCTTCGTCGAAACCGAGGCGCCGGGCCTGAGCGCGGAGAGCCAATCCGACGCCGCGACTCTGGCGATGGCGCTGGCCAAGGCCAACCACACCATCGCCGTGCCCTACGCCACCGAAGCCGGACAATTCCAGGCGATCGGCCTGCCGGCGGTGATCTGCGGCCCCGGCAGCATCGATCAGGCCCATCAGCCCGACGAATATATCGACATCGCCCAGCTCGAAGAAGGCGTCGCCTTCCTGCGCCGCCTCGCGGGCAGAATGTCGGCGTGACGATTACTCCGCCCGCTTGCCGTCGTCGGCGATGAAGGCGAGGCGCAGCATGTTGGTCGCGCCGGGGGTTCCGAACGGCACGCCGGCGATGATCAGGATGCGGTCGCCGGGCGAGGCGAGGCCTTGGCGCACCGCGAATTTGCAGGCGCGGTCGGCCATGTCGTCCAGATCGTCGGCGTCCTTGGTGACCACCGATTCGACGCCCCAGACGGCGGTGAGCCGCCGCGCCGTGTCGCGATTGGGCGTCAGCGCCAGGACCGGCGCGAAAGGCCGCTCGCGGGCGACGCGATAAGCCGTCGCGCCCGACGCGGTCCAGGCGACGATCGCCTTGAGGTCGAGAGTCTGCGCCATGTCGCGCGCCGCCACCGCCACGGCGTCGGCGCCGGTGCGCTCGGGCGCCGAACGCTGGGCGGAGACGATCGCGCGATAGACGGGGTCCCGTTCGATCTCCTCGGCGATGCGGTTCATCATCGTCACCGATTCGACCGGATATTTGCCCGAGGCGCTTTCCGCCGAGAGCATGATGGCGTCGCCAGCCTCGAACACGGCGGTCGCCACGTCGGAAACCTCGGCGCGGGTCGGGGCCGGCGCCGCGATCATGCTTTCCAGCATCTGCGTCGCCACGACCACCGGGCGGCCGAGCCTGCGGCCCTCGCGGGTGATGCGCTTCTGCAGGCCGGGCACGCGTTCGAGCGGCATTTCGACGCCGAGATCGCCGCGCGCCACCATCAGCGCGTCGGCGGCCAGCATGATCTCGTCGAGCCGCGAAATCGCCTGCGGCTTTTCGATCTTCGCCATCACCAGGGCGCGGTCGCCGGCGATGCGCTTGACCTCCAGCACGTCGGCGGCGCGCTGCACGAAGGACAAAGCGACCCAGTCCACGCCGGTCGCGACCGCCGCCTCGACATCGATCCGGTCCTTGGCGGTGAGCGCGGCGACGGCGATTTCGGTGTCGGGCAAGCTGACGCCCTTGCGGTTGGAGATGCGCCCGCCGACATCGACCCTGGCCACCGCGCTGTCGGCGGCGGCCTCGACGATGTGCAGGCGCAACTTGCCGTCGTCGATCAGCAGGTTATGGCCAGGCGCGAGCGCCAGAAGGATTTCCGGGTGGGGCAGGCAGACGCGCGTCGAATCGCCTGGCGTGGGGTCCGAATCGAAAGTGAAATTCTGTCCGGCGATCAGGTCGGCGCCGCCGCCGGCGAAAGAGCCGACGCGCAATTTCGGACCCTGCAGATCGACCAGAATGCCGATCGGCCGGCCGACCCGCTCTTCCACCGCGCGGATCATCGCGACGGTCTCGCGCATGGCCTGCGGATCGGCGTGGCTCATATTGATGCGGAAAAGATCGGCGCCCGCGCGCCAGAGCTTTTCGATCGAAGCCTGGTCGTTCGAGGCCGGACCGAGCGTGGCCAGGATTTTACAACGGCGGCGGCGCCTGCTCATTTTCACTTCCTTTATCTTGTCGCGGGCTCAATGCGCCGGATTGGGATCGGTCAGCTGCACCGTCCAGTTCCGGGCGTCCTTGCCGGTGTCGACTTCGAAAAAGCCGGTCCGGTCGAAGCCGCGCAGAAAACAGTTTTCGCGGCCCTCGATGCGGAATTCGCGGTCGCGCGTACACATGAAGGCCTTGCCTTTCCACTCGCCGCCGCGTTCGTCCATCGCATAGGCGTAGTAAAATTCGGCGGCGAGCGGGCCGCGCAGCAGAGTCTCGCAATGTTCGTTCTTGATGTTCCACCAGCCCTCGCTCACCCAATGCGATCCATTGGTGTAAGCGATGGCGACGCTGACGCGGGCGCTGGAATTGTTGCAGACGCGGAAATCGGCGCGCGCCGGGGCCGCGCCCAGGGCGAAGAGGGCGGCCAGCGCGCAAATTCCGATTGTCCTTGCCATGATCCCGTTCCGCCTCAGCCGAAAGTGGCGATTGACTCTTGAACGCCGCAGCTTGGGCCAAGGCCTTTTAACGATATTGCCCGACCGCGTCGATGCGAATTACATTACAAAGGCTGCAAAAATTCGAAATTCGTCGCCCGCCTTGAAAATCCTTTCCGACGTCGCCCCACCGGCCGCCGAGACGGCGTTCAGGCCCTTCGCTCTCGTCGAAGGCGCGGCGGACGCGCGCCTGATCGTCTTCGGCGACCACGCCAGCAACGCCTTGCCGCCCGCCTGTGGCGATCTCGGCCTGTCGCGCGAATCGCTGCGCCGCCACATCGCCTATGACATCGGCGCCGAATCCGTCGTTCGCGGCCTCGCCGCCCTGACCGGGGCCCCGGCCGCGCTCGCCATGTTCTCGCGCCTGCTGATCGACCCGAATCGCGGCGAGGACGATCCCACTCTGGTCATGCGCATTTCCGACGGCGCGCTGATCCCGGGCAACGCGCGAATCGGCGCAAGGGAAATCGCCCGCCGGGTCGAGGCGTTCTGGCGGCCCTATCGCGAGGCCTGCGCCGGCCTGATCGACGCGGCGCTGGCCCGCGGCGCGGTTCCGGCCCTGATAGGAGTCCACACCTTCACCCCGCATTTCCAGGGCCGGGCGCGGCCCTGGCAGGTGGGCGTGCTCTGGGACAAGGATCCCCGCCTCGCCCTGCCGCTGATCGAGGCGCTGCGGCGCGAAAACCTCGTCGTCGGCGACAATGAGCCTTATGACGGGGCTTTGCGCGGCGACAGCATGTATGAACATTCGACCCGGCGCGGCCTGCCCGGCGCGCTGATCGAGATTCGCCAGGATCTGCTGCAAACGCCGGAGCAATGCGCCGCCTGGGCGGCGCGGCTTGCCCGCATCCTGCCGCCGATCCTCGCCCGGCCAGAGACGCGGCGGGTCGAATTCCACGGCTCCCGAAGCGACGCCGAGCCGGCGCCCGCTTGACGCCCGCGCCGCGCGACGCCTATTCAGGGGCTCCCTCACTCCTTAACATTCCGCGGGAACGATATGGGCGCGAACACGCTGGACGGCGGCCATCTGAAAAGCTTCATCGAGCGCATCGAGCGGCTCGAAGAGGAGAAGAAGGCGCTCGCCGACGACATCAAGGACATTTACGCCGAGGCCAAGGGCAATGGCTATGACGTGAAAATCATGCGGAAAATCGTCTCGATCCGCAAACAGGACGCGACGAAAAGGCGGGAGGAGGAGGAAATCCTCGACCTCTATCTCTCGGCGCTCGGATCGGAGTGACTTTCATTTTTGCATGAAGGGCCTTGCCGCGCCCAAGCGCGCGCGGGCCATTGCCGCGCTCGCCTCCCGCCCCTAAATCGGCTTCACCGGAAAACAAAGGAGCGCGCATGCCATCCGAATCCAAGCTGTTCCAGCCCTACGACCTGGGCGGGCTTCGCCTCGCCAACCGCATCGTCATGGCGCCGCTGACCCGCTCCCGCGCCACGGCGGGAACGGACGCTCCCAACGAGCTGGTGGCCGAATATTACCGCCAGCGCGCCAGCGCTGGGCTGATCATCAGCGAGGCCTCGCAGATTTCCCGCCAGGGGCAGGGCTATCTGCAGACGCCGGGCGTCCATACCGAGGAACAGGCGCGGGGCTGGCGCCTTGTCACCGACGCCGTGCATGAGGCCGGCGGCAAGATTTTCATCCAGCTCTGGCATGTCGGCCGCATTTCCCATGTCGATTTCCAGCCGGGCGGCGGCGCGCCGGTCGCGCCCTCCGCGATCCAAGCGAAATCGCGCGTGTTCACCACCGAGGGATTCGTCGAGACCTCGCCGCCGCGCGCGCTGAAAACCGAGGAAATTCCGGGAATCGTCGCCGATTACGTCCACGCCGCCGAGCTGGCCAAAAAGGCCGGCTTCGACGGGGTCGAAATCCACGCCGCCAACGGCTATCTGCTCGACCAGTTCCAGAAGGACGCGACCAATCATCGCAGCGATTCCTATGGCGGCTCGATCGAGAACCGCTGCCGGCTCACGCTCGAAGTCGTGGACGCGATCGCCAGGATCTGGCCGTCGGACCGGATCGGCATCCGGCTTGCGCCGGTCAGCCCGGCCAATGACATCGCCGACAGCAATCCGCAGGCGCTTTTCGAATATCTGGTCCGTCAGCTCGACGCCCGTCAGCTCGTCTATATTCATGTGATCGAGGGTGCGACCCAGGGCGCGCGGGACTTTGCGCCTTTCGATTATTCCGCGCTGCGCAAGGCGTTTCGCGGCGCCTATCTCGCCAACAACGGCTACGGCCGGGAGATGGCGATCGAGGCGGTCGAGACCGGCGCCGCCGATCTCGTCGCCTTCGGACGGTCGTTCATCTCCAATCCCGATCTGGTCGAGCGCCTGCGCCGCGACGGCGCGCTCAACGCGCCGGACGGTCAGACTTTCTTTGGCGGCGGCGCCAAGGGCTATACCGATTACCCGACGCTCGCCGCTTCAGCCGCGGCGCCGGTAAGGCTCCATTAACCATAAGTCCATAACGCTGGCTTCATGCGCGGCGCCTCGCCGCCGCGCCGCGAGGCCAGCACTTGTCCGTCGAACCGCGTCGCGAGTCCGAATTCGCTTGCGTGCGATCGCTTCGCGATCGCACGATCTTGCGCGCGCTCGCCACATCGGGTCTGGGCGTCTTGGCCCTGGGCGTCTTGGCCCTGGGCGTCTTGGCCCTGGGCGTCTTGGCTCTGGCGGCTCCGGCCCTCGCCCAGGACGCGGGCCTGCGCGCCTCGGACGACGCCGGCCTCGCTGGCGCGGCTCCGGCGATGGCGTCCGGCGCGGACGCGCCGCCCGCGCCGGAAGGGGCGCCAGCGCCCATGACGCGCCTGTCCGACGCCATCGATCCCGACGCCACCGCCCTGTCGCCAGAAGCCGCCGCCGCCAATTACGGCAAGCCGCGGCCCTTCAAGCCGAAGCCCAAATCCAACCGCAAAAGCCCGGCTCATCCGCTGCCGGACCTCGCGCCCTATCCGACCTCCGCCGAGGCGCGGCGCGCCCGCCGGCTGGGCCTGCGCGCCGACGCGGTCGATCCCGCCCTTCTGGTTCCGTCTCCGATGGCCGCCTTGCCCGCGACCGTTTCCGCCAAGCCAAAGCCCAAGCTCGACCTCGATCCCTTCGCGCCTCCAGGACTGGACGCCGGGCCTTTGCGCGCCCATGCCTATTCCGAAACCGATTTTGGATATAATTCCAATCCTTTGGAGGCCTCGCCGGGAGCAAGCTTTCTGCGCGGATCGAGCTTCCTGCGGGAGGAGGTCGGTCTGTCCGCCGTCTCCGACTGGTCGAGCCACTCCTTCACCGGCGACATGCGGCTCGGCTATGACGATTTTTTACAGCTTCCCGCCGCCAACGCCCCGGACGGCGCCGGCAAGTTTCTCGCGCGCATCGACGTCGCGCGCGACACCAAGGTCAATGTTGACGGCAATTACGGGCTTTCGACGCAGTTTCAGACCTCGCCCAACCTGTACAACAATGGCGCCTCGACCCAGCTCGCCTCGCGGCCGCTCATCGCGACCTATGGCGGCGGCCTGGGGCTGAGCCAGGATTTCAACCGGCTCGAACTGACCCTGCGCGGCGCCTATGAGCGCACTTACTGGGCCGACGCTCATTTCGCCGACGGCTCGACGCAAGCTCTGTCGCAGGATTCCTACGATGATTATGGCGCGACCCTCAAGGCGGCCTATGCGCTGACGCCCGAGGTCCAGCCCTTCCTCGCCGGCGGCGTGGACCAGCGCATTCACGACGCGACCGTGGCCACCGATGGCTATGAACGCAATTCGGTTGGCGCCTCGATCGTCGGCGGCTCGACTTTCCTGTTCAGCCAGTTGCTGACCGGCTCGGCCTCGGCCGGCTATGAAGACCGCCATTACCAGGACCCGCGCCTCACCGATCTGCGCGGCCCGATCTACGACCTTTCGCTGATCTGGACGCCGACGCCGCTGACCAAGGTGACTTTGCGCGGCCAGGGTTCGATGGACGAAGCCCTCCTCTACAACGCCTCGGGCGTACTGAACCGCAGCTTCAGCCTTGAGGTCGCCCACGCCCTGCGGCGCGATCTCACGGTGACGGGGACCGCCGGGGTGCTCTATTCAACTTATCCTGGCAACCCGCTGGTCCAAACCTACTACACCGCCGGACTGAAGGCGGAATATCATCTCACCCGCCACATCGTGGCCACGGCCGCCTATGCGCTCCAGAAGATGGCCGCCAATCAGACCGGGTCGGATTTCACCGCCAATATCATGACCGTCGGCCTGAAGCTCCAGGAATAGGAGCTCACAGACTGCCGACGATCCGCTTCAGTTCGGCGCGGAATCCCGGCTCGATGTCGGGCCGCGCCAGAGCGAAGGCGACATTGGCGGCGAGAAAGCCGATTTTCGAGCCGGTGTCATAGGTCTTGCCGTCGAAATGCCGGGCGAAGAATCTCTGCGTCGTCTTCAGTTCGCGCATGGAATCGGTCAGCTGGATTTCGCCGCCGGCGCCCTTCTCGCCCTTGCGCAGGAAGTCGAAGATCTCCGGCTGGAGGATATAGCGGCCGGAGATGATGTAATTCGATGGCGCGGTTCCCTTGGCCGGTTTTTCCACCATGCCCATGATCTCGAAGGAGGGGCCGAATTCGCGGCCCTTGGCGACCACGCCATATTGCGAGGTCTCCTCCATCGCCACTTCCTCGACGGCGATGACATTGCCGCCGAGCTCCTCATAGGTGTCGATGCACTGGCGCAGGCAGCGCTTTCCGTCCGAGCCCGGCAAGGTGATCATGTCGGGAAGCACGACGGCGAAGGGCTCGTCGTCGATGACTTCGCGCGCGCACCAGATGGCGTGGCCGAGGCCGAGCGGCTCCTGCTGGCGGGTGAAGCTGGTCGCCCCGGCGGCGGGAAGCGAGCTTTGCAGCTCCTCCAGCTCCTTCAGCTTGCCCCGGCGGCGCAGCGTTTCCTCAAGCTCGTAGGCGACGTCGAAATGATCTTCGATCACCGCCTTGTTGCGCCCGGTGACGAAAATGAAATGTTCGATGCCGGCTTCGCGCGCCTCTTCGACGCAATGCTGCAGCACCGGGCGATCGACCACGGTCAGCATTTCCTTGGGCACGGTTTTCGTGGCCGGAAGCACACGGGTGCCGAGGCCGGCGACAGGGAAAACGGCTTTGCGAACGGGCTTCTTGGCCATGGAATATCCGTCTTGGACGATGTGCGACTGGGTGAACGGGACGGCGCCTTTTAGCACCTGCGAAATGCTTGCGCCAAGACCCGTTAAAATTCGCTCGTCAAAATCCGCCCTTTCGACTTTCGCCGCTTCGCCTCAAGCTTTTTATGGTTTACAAGGCGCCGCGCCCGCAAGGGCGGCGAATCGACAAGGGCTGAAGAGACATGACCGTTCTCGTGACAGGCGGCGCCGGCTATATCGGCTCCCACATGGCCTATGAGCTGACCGACGCCGGCGAGGACGTGGTCGTGCTCGACAATCTCTCGACCGGACGGCGCGCCTCCGTGCCGCCGCAAGCGGAACTGGTGGTGGGAGATTTCGGCGACGAGGCTTTGGTCGGGGACTTGCTGAAAAGCCGGAACATCGACTCGATCATCCATTTCGCCGCGAAAATCGTGGTGCCGGAATCGGTCTCCGATCCCCTGGGCTATTACCGGAACAACACCGCCTCGGCCCGCAGCCTGCTCGCCAACGCCGTCGAGGCCGGGGTGAAGAATTTCATCTTTTCCTCCACGGCGGCTGTCTATGGCGAGCCCGAACGCAATCCGGTCACCGAGGACGAGACGCTGAAACCCGTCTCGCCCTACGGCCGTTCAAAACTGATGGTCGAATGGATGCTGGAGGATGTCGCCCACGCCCATGGCCTGCGCTATGTCGCCCTGCGCTATTTCAATGTCGCCGGCGCCGATCCGAAGGGCCGCACCGGCCAGTCCACCCCCAACGCCACCCATCTGATCAAGGTCGCGGTCCAGGCGGCGCTCGGCCTGCGCCCCGGCATGGAAGTGTTCGGAACCGATTACCCGACGCCCGACGGCTCCTGCCTGCGCGACTACATCCAGGTCACCGACCTGGTGCGCGCCCATAGCGACGCCCTGCGCCATCTGCGGGCGGGGGGCGAGAATCTCAAGTGCAATTGCGGCTACAAGCGCGGCTATTCGGTGCTGGAAGTGGTCGAGACGGTGAAAAAAGTCTCGGGCGTCGATTTCCCGGTCAAAATCTCGGGCCGCCGCCCCGGCGACCCGGCGGCCATCGTCGCCGCCAACGAGCGCATCCGCGAAAAACTGGGCTGGACCCCGATCCACGACGATCTGGAAGAGATCGTGCGGCAGGCGCTTCGCTGGGAGAAGAAGCTGGCGGAAGAAAAGGCGGAAGCCGAAGCCTAGCGGTCGAAATCTGACGTTTGTTTCGCGTTCGCGAATGACCGCGAATGGCGGAGAGCGGACCGCCGCCGATGTCGCCGGCAGGGTCCCTGCCGGGCGGGGAGCGGACCTACTGGGGTTGCGCTGGGAAGGACCGGAGTTCGCGCGATAGCCGTCATTCCGTTGCGAGCAACGAAAACGCCCTGACCGCCCACAACCACCATCGGTGGGACGGGTGCAGTCGACACAAACCGGACGCACAGGCTCTCTCAGGACTGCACGGCGTCCAGCATCCTGTTGAGGCAGTGCGCGGCTCCCTTCAACCACGCGGTTTCAGCAGCCACCAAATCCAGCCGGCGAAGGTGACGACCAGAAACGGATAGCCGAGCGTCGGCAGGGGGGCGGAAGTCGGCAGCAACGGCTCGCCCCAAGCGATCAGGCCGGCCGTGAGCGCGAACAGAACAGCCGCGACCGCGCCAGTCAGACGCGTCCACATTGAGAATGTCGAAGGGATGCTCGTCATCAGAAGCGACGCCGACCACAGAGCCACGCCGCCGCCGAATGACGGAACGCTGTCTCTCAGGCCGGCCGCGTTACCCGCCAATAGCAGGCTCTCCCCGGCGACGAACACAAGGAAGCCCGCCGCGACACAATCGCGCCCTTGCCGTCCGAACCTGACCGTCAGAAGCGCGGTCGCGACCACGAGCGCCACGCCGTCGATTGCCCAAAGCGTCTGCCGAACCGCGTCTTGAGCCACAAACGTGCCGGCTACGCCGAACAATCCCCCGATCGCAAGACCGATTGCCGCAATCACGTCGAGGGGCGATCGCACACCTTCAGCCATGCTTTCCTTCCCGGAACTGTTTCGCTGTAAACCGATTGTAGCCGACAACGCCAGCAGAACGGATGGCCGCAAGCTTCCGCGTCTCGCTCAAGACAACACCCTCACGCCTCTCAAGACCGGATCGCTTATGCGTCTGGAACGGGAATAAGAGCATCGGAGCGGCGCGAAATCAACAGGGTGCTGTTCAGCCCAGGAAGGTCCGATTGTGGCGCAATCGACGCCTTCAGCCGAAGGCAGCTTTCTTGCGCTTCCCGACCATTCATAGGGACGATCTTGAAGCGCAGCAATGGGTCGACATGAAGCGCCAGCATGCGACGCCGGGAAGGTCTCTTCAGAGCCGAACACGGCCGTTGTTAGAAGCGCCGTTGACGGTCGCCAAGCGCCCGAGCCTCATCGCCGGCTATCGTTCTCGCGGGTGGAAAGCCCGACGGGCGCGGCCAAAGCTCCGCCTCTCTTCGAACGCGACGCGCGTTCGGCGGCGAGCATCCTTGCCCGGTTTTCGCGCCTGACCGATCAGGCCTTTTTCGCGAATGGCGAGGCGGTTGGGCCGCCCTTGCCTTGCGCGTTCTGATAGGCCGTGCCGGCGGCTTTTTTGGGCGTGTTCTTGTCCGCCTTCGGTTTCTTCGCCTCTTTGTTGCCCCTGATCTGACCTTTGGCCATGATGTCCTCCCACGGTGAAAGCGAAAAAGCGTCCTGTCGAATCATTTGGCGGGCAGGGGCCGCGCGGCGTCGAACTGGAGGTCAGGCTTGGCGCGGGGGGCCTTGTCGGGCCGGCGGGCTGGCGAACCCTCGGCGACCCGGATCGCCCTGGCGGCTTTGGCCGGCGCAAAGGCCATCTTTTTGTGGGCGGCGCAATAGCTGTCTCCCAGCAGGCGCCGGCAGCCGCAAAAGCGGAAGGCCTCAAAATGCTGGGGATCGCCGATCGGCCAGCGGCACATGTCGCCCCGCAGTTCCGCGAGGCGGACCGGCCGGCAGCCGGGCAGCGTCGTCCATTTCGTGCTGACCGCCTGTGCGCCGATGAATTTCGAAGCCGCGTCCTGGCGCTGCGCCAGGACGTTCTTGAAACTGGACTGTTCCGGCGAATTGCCGATTTTGTGCATTTTGATTTCGCTTCCCGCGAGAAGAGGGCGTTCCGACGAAAACGCACGAATCTCTGATTGTTGAAAATAGCCGGACATCTTGCAAAAAAGCCGGATCGCGCCTTTCGCATCCCGCCTGCGGGGCTGGCGGAGAAAACATTTCGGGCCGGACAGGAAACCGGCGCGAATTGCCCCGCGGTCGAAAGGCACTATAGGGCTTCGCCGCAACTTTTGCGAGGCAATTCAGCGTCGCCGCGACGCCGGCGGGCGAAAAGCGCACGAACGGCAGTCAATTAGGCGGGCCCCGAGGTTCGAATCTGATTTTTTGGACCCATTCGACAGGCTCGCCGCTTTCGACGCCGAAACGACCGGCAAGCAGGCGAACAAGCGTTTCGGGGCGACGATGAAACGGTCATATATGGATCGCGACGGACGGCTTCGAGCCGAACGCGGTCATCGCTCAGGGCGACGCGCCCATGATTTTCATCGCGAGCCCTCCTCCCGCTCCGTCGCCCGCAACGCCCATTCGAGATAAGCGTCATCGTCGATCAGGATCGGCAAGGCGATGATTTCGGGCAGTTCGTAGCTGTGCAATTCCCTGATCGCGGCGGCAAGCGCGGAAAAATCCTTCTGGCGCGCCTTGGCCGAGATCAGGAATTCCTTTTCCATTGTCGGCGCGCCTTTCCAGATATAATTGCTGGTCACCGGCGCGATCTGGACGCAGGCGGCAAGTTTCCTCTCGGTCAAGGCGTCGGCGATCTCCTCGGCGCGAAGCTCGTCGTCGATCGTGGTCTGCACGATGCAAAAAGCGCTCATATCCATCCCGAGACCTCCGTCCGGACCACATCGGCAATCACGTCCATGCCCGCGCTACTATGGTTCAGACAGGGCAATAAAGCAAAATCCTCGCCGCCGGCTTCGAGAAAGGCGCGGCGGTTCTCGACGCCCAGCTCCTCCAGCGTTTCCAGGCAATCGGCGAAAAAGCCCGGCGCGATCACGACGATCTTTTTCACGCCCCTGGCCGGCAGTTCCTTCACCGTGTCGATCGTATAGGGCTTGAGCCATTCCTTGGGCCCGAAGCGCGACTGGAAGGTCATCAAAAATTTTTCACTTAAACCCGTCGCCTCGCCGAGCAGCCGGGTGGTCTTGGCGCAATGGCAATAATAGGGGTCGCCCTTGTCGAAATAGTCCTGGGGGATGCCGTGCCAGGACACGACCACTTTGTCCGGCTTGAAATCGAGGTTTTGAAGCCCTTGTTGCAACAAAACCGCGAGCGCCTTGATATAGGCGGGGCGGTCGTAGAAGGGCGCCGCGATACGCAAAGCCGGCTGCCAGCGCATGGCCTTGAGAACGTCGAAGGCGCGGTCGGCGACCGTGGCGCTGGTCGCGGCGCAATATTGCGGATAGAGCGGGACGACCAGCAGCCGATCGCAGCCCTGGGCCTGAAGCGCGGCGATGCGCGCGGCCATGGAGGGCTGGCCATAGCGCATCGCCCAGTCCACGACGATTTTTTTCCCCTCCGGCCCGAATTCGCCCGCCGCGAGGCGTTCGCCGAGTTTTTCGGCCTGGGACCGCGTGATGGTTTTCAGCGGCCCCTCGTCGCGCTCCCTGTTCCAGATCGCCGCATAATCCTTGCCTTTTCGCGCGGGGCGAGTCATCAGAATGACCAGATGCAGCAAAGGCAGCCAGAACAGGCGCGGCGCCTCGATCACCCGCCGGTCGGACAGGAATTCGGCAAGATAACGGCGCATCGGCCAATAGCTCGTCCCCTCCGGCGTGCCGAGATTGACGAGCAGAACGCCGATCCTGCCATGGGCGACCGGCGGATGATGGGAAGGCGTGGAAGACATCAAAACCTCGGAACTTGATCGGCGTCAAAGTAGCCGGTTCTTATACGTGTCAGAAGGCCCACATGAGCGCACTTTCGTCACATCTGGTTCTCGCGTCACATCTGGTTCTCGCCGAAAAGGCGGTGCCGCGCTACACTAGCTATCCGACCGCGCCCCATTTTTCCGACGCCGTCGGGCCGGAACAATATGCCGCGTGGCTCGCCGACCTGCCTGTCGAGACGCGCCTTTCGCTCTATCTCCATGTGCCGTTCTGCCGCGAGCTTTGCACCTATTGCGGGTGCCACACCCGCGCGACCAAGCGCAACGAACCGCTGGACGCCTATGCCGGGACTCTGGAGCGCGAGATCGACCTCGTTGGCAAGAGCTCGCCGGCGCGCAAGGTGATCCACGTCCATTGGGGCGGCGGCACGCCGGGCCTGCTCGGGGGCGCGCGGCTCCGCGCCCTGACCGACAGTTTGCGGGGCCATTTCGATTTCGCGCCCGACGCCGAAATCTCGATCGAACTCGACCCGCGTTACGTCGATGACAGCCTCGCCCGCCCCCTGTTCGAAGCCGGCTTCAACCGCGTCAGCCTGGGCGTGCAGGATCTCAACCCGCATGTGCAGAAAGCCATTGGACGCGTCCAGCCCTTCGAGGTCGTCGAGCGCGCGGTCCATGCTTTGCGCGCCGCCGGGTTCCGCGCCATCAATCTCGACCTGATGTACGGCCTGCCGCACCAGAGCGACGAAGATGTCGTGCGGAGCGCGGAGCTTGCCGCATCGCTCGAGCCAACCCGCTTCGCGCTGTTCGGCTATGCCCACGCGCCCTGGTTCGCCAAGAGGCAGCAATTGATCGACGCGGCCGCCCTGCCTGGCGCGGCGGCGCGCATACGTCAGGCGGCGGCGGCTCGGCAGGCGCTGATCGGCATGGGCTATGTCGCGATCGGCCTCGACCATTTCGCGCGTCCGGACGACCCGATGGCCGTCGCCCAGCGCGAGGGCAAGCTGCGCCGCAATTTTCAGGGCTATACGGTCGATCAGGCCGACGCGCTTCTGCCCTTCGGCGCCTCTTCCATCGGCCGCCTGCCGCAGGGCTATGTCCAGAACGCGTCTGACGTCGGGGGCTGGCGCCGGGCGGTCGAATCGGATCGTTTCGCCATCGTGAAAGGCGTCGCCTTCACCCGCGACGATCTCGCCCGCGCCGCGGTGATCGAGCGGCTGATGTGCGATTTTTCGGTCGATTACGGCGAAATCGCCCAAAACATGCTGGGCGACGCCGCCGCGCTCGACGGGGCGCGGGACCAGTTGGCGCAACTGTCAAGGGAGGGCGTTGCGACACAGGAGGGGCGGCGTGTCTCGATCACCGAGGCGGGGCGCCCCTTCATGCGTCTGGTCGCCTCGGCCTTCGACGCCTATCTGGCCGCCCGCGCCGCCCGCCACAGCGTCGCGGTCTGAGGCGACGGAGCGAAAGCTCTCCGTCGCGCCCAAGCATCAGATCGCGCGCGCCTTCATCCGCGAGGCGATATATTCCGCCTGACGGATCGCCAGGGTCACGATGGTCAAGGTCGGGTTTTCCGCGCCGCCGGTGGTGAACTGGCTGCCGTCGGAGACGAACAGATTCCCGATGTCGTGGGTCTGGCCCCATTTGTTGACCACGCCGTCGCCCGGCTTCTCGCTCATCCGGTTGGTGCCGAGATTATGGGTCGAAGGGTAGGGGGGCGTCGGGAACGTGCGGATCGCGCCCACCGCGTCATAGAGCCTCTGGCCCTGGGCATAGGCGTGGTTGCGCATGGCGGCGTCGTTCGGATGGTCGTCGAAATGGACGTCGGCGACCGGCAGGCCGAAGGCGTCCTTGACCGTCGGGCTGAGGGTGATCCGGTTGTTTTCCTGCGGCATGTCCTCGCCGACGATCCACAGGCCGGCCATATTGGGATAATCGTCCATGGCGCTGGTGAAGGAGCGTCCCCACGCGCCCGGATCGAGGAAGGCCGCCATGAAGGGAATGCCAAGCGACAAAGTCTCGAACTCATAGCCGCCGACAAAGCCGCGGCTCGGATCGTGGCGCGCCTCGTCCTGAATGACGCCCGCCATGGTGGTGCCGCGATACATGTGCACCGGCTTCTCGAACACCGCATAGACGGAACCCGTGGTGTGGCGCATGTAATTGCGCCCGACCTGGCCGGAGGAATTGGCGAGGCCGTCCGGGAATTTCGACGAGGCGGAATTGAGAAGAATCCGCGGGCTTTCGATTGAATTGCCAGCGACGCAGACGACTCGCGCCTTCTGCCGCTGCTGCTTGCCGTCCTTGTCGGCGTAAACGACGGCGGTCACCTTCCCATGATCGTCATGCTCGATGCGCAGCACGCGCGATTCAGGCCGAACCTCCATGTTGCCGGTCGCTTCGCCCTTGGGGATTTCCGTGTAGAGCGTCGACCATTTGGCGCCCCATTTGCAGCCCTGGAAGCAGAAGCCGGTCTGATGGCAGAAGGTTCGGTCGTCCCGCTCGACCGAATTGATCGCCATATGGCCGGTGTTGCATTCCTTGTAGCCGAGCTTCTCGGCGCCGGCGTGGAACACCTTGAAATTATTGTTGCCGGGCAGGCCGGGCAGACCGTTGGTGCGGGTCACGCCCATCCTGTCCTCGGCGCGGGCGTAATAGGGCTCAAGCTCTTCGAGCGTCAGCGGCCAGTCGAGCAGATTGGCGCCGGCGACCTTGCCGTAAGTCGTCAGGGCCTTGAATTCATGCGGCTGGAAGCGCAAGGACGCGCCCGCCCAATGGGTGGTGGTCCCGCCGACCGACTTGACGATCCAGGCTGGCAGATTGGGGAAATTCTTCGCCACCCGCCATGTGCCCGAGGTCGTGCGGGCGTCCGTCCACGCGAGCTGGGCGAAGCTTGCCCATTCGTCGTTGATGAAGTCGGAAACTTCGTAACGCTTGCCCGCTTCGAGAATGACGACCTTGACGCCCTTGTGCGCCAGTTCGTTGCCGAGCGTGCCGCCGCCGGCGCCGGAGCCGATGATGACGACCACATTGCCGTCGTTGAGGTCGAATTTCGCAGTCATGTTCCTCTCCTCGATCCTTGCTCTCGTTCACAGCCAATCGAGGTCGTCGAAGCCGCGATGGATATAGCCGCCCTTGGAGAAGGACTCGCCCTCATAGCCGAAGATCGGCCAGATCTCCTTCTGGTTGTAAAGGGAAACCACGAGGGTCGAGCGCACCGCCTCGAACATCGGCGTGTCGGCGATTCTGTGCAGAAGCGCGACGCGATCCGCCTCCCAGCCGAGGCCGAAATAGCCGCCGGGGCCGGCGAGCGCGTCCAGTTGCGCGACGCCTTTCTCGAACATGTCCTTCTGCTTGGGATCGGCCGCCGCCTTTTCGTCGAAAGGCTTGGCGGCGATGGCGTAGTTGCGGTCCGGGATGCGGTCGTGCGGATAGATGTCGCGTGACACAAGGATCAGGGTCTTCATGGTCTCGGGCTTGAGACCCTTGACTTCGAGGCCCCAGGCTTCGGTGGCGTTGATCAGCGCCCCGCCCGAGCCGATGGCGACCGCCGCCGCGAAAGCCATCTCCGATGACCGCCGCAGGAACAGCCGCCGGCTGGGCGAATGAGGCGCGCCGCGCGCGCCGTGATGGTCGAGCATTTGCTTCCTCCATTTGCGACCATTCGGTCGTCTTGTTGCGGCCCCTGGGCGGGCTTCGCATTGTTGCGGGCGCCGGCGCCCGCAAATTCACTGATAATGGCCGTGCCGCTCCAAAACTTCGATCTTGTAGCCGTCCGGGTCCTGCACGAAGAAAAACCGGGCGATCAGATTGCCGTCCGGCTTGAATTCCTTGATGTCGAGCGGATCGAGCCCGAGCTTGTGGAAGCGCGCGTGCTCGGCCGCGAGATCGTCCACCACGAAGGCGATGTGGCCGTAGCCCTCGCCATGCGAATAAGGCTCCGAACGATCCTTGTTGACCGTCAGTTCGATTTCGAAATCCGCTTCCGCGTTGCGCAGATAGGTGAGGGTGAAGGTCGGAAAATCGAGGCGGCTCGAAGGTTTCAGCCCGAACGCCTTGCCATAGAAATCCACCGCCCGCTGTTCGTCGAGAACGCGGATCATCGTATGTATCGCCTTCGCCATCTCGCTCCATTCCCGTCGGCAAGCCCGCCCCGTGGCGGCAATCAACGCGAAGGACAGATTAGCGAGGCTGAAGGCGCGCGGGTGGTATCCGGCTGTTACGAATCGTCAAAAATTTGTCAGGCCACCCGCCGATCGCCGATTTCCGACGCCTCGGGTCTGGTTTCGAGCGCGACGACGCAGATGCAGCGCAGATGCGAGGTGAAATTGGCGACCTCGCCCCACAGATTGAGCACTTCGCCATGCAGCGTGGAAATGAAGCGCGGCACGCTCATGCCCTGCCGGCTGGCGATCTGTTCGAGGATACGCCAGAAGATCTTTTCCAGCCTGATGCTGGTCGATTGGCCGTTGAGCCGGATCGAACGCGTTTCGAAGGCATAGCTGTCGGGGTGCTGGTTGGCGAAAAAATGACACATGTCGTCCCTCCCGCCGCGCCGTCGCTGTTTGGGGCGACGCGGTTTCTCTCGCATAACGCGCCGAAAGATAATTGGTTTGATTCTTTTCCGGGTCAATTGCGGGAGCGCGGACGCCGCCTTGCCGCGATCCGGCGTCGAGCCGATCGCCGGTGCGAGGCGCGAAAAACGCGGCCAGATCGGCGAAATGTCTTTTCAGCTTGAAGGAACCGGACGCGCGCGCCAAAGGTTGACGAAGCGCCGGAAATCGCCGTCCGGCCCTGGCGCGGGAGGCGCGCATGAGATCGCTCGTGGATGTTCTGTCGCATTATGCGGCCTATCACCGCGACCCGCGCAACATCGCCAGCCATTTCGTCGGCATTCCCCTGATCGTCGTGGCCGTGGCCGTCTTGCTGGGGCGACCGGCGCTCACCGCCGGGGGCCTTGCCCTCACCCCGGCGCTGGCGGTCGCCGTGGTCGCCGCCGCCTATTATCTGAAACTCGATGTCGTCCTCGGCGCCCTGATGGCCATTCTGCTCCTGCTGGCGGCGATTCTGGGCGAGTGGGCCGCAAGGCTGCCGACGCGCGAATGGCTGCTGGCGGGCTCCAGCGCCTTCGTGGCCGGCTGGATCATCCAGTTCATCGGCCATGCCTGGGAAGGCCGCAAGCCGGCCTTTGCCGACGATCTCATTGGCCTGGCGATCGGTCCGCTTTTTGTTCTGTGCGAACTGCTTTTTGCTCTCGGGCTGCGGCCGGAACTCAAGCGCGCCGTGGAATCGCGCGTCGGGCCGGCGCGGCGCGGGGCGGCCAGGGCGCGCGCCTGAATCTTTTCGCCCGCGTCAGGTTTTCCGCCCGTCGATCTGTCGTTGCAATTCGTCCGCCTCGCGCCGCAGGTCCTCGTTGCGGGGATCGAAGCTCAGGGCGCGGCGCAAAAGCTCCAGCGCCGGCGCGTCGCGGCCGGCGGCGCGCATCAGATGGGCGAGGTCGGCCATGACCTCAAAATTGCGCGGGTCGACGCTCAAGGCGTGATCGAGGTCGAGCATGGCCCCCTCGCCGTCGCCCTGCATCATGGCCGATTGCGCCCGCAGCCGCCAGCCGAGCGTCCAGTCGGGGTAGAGCTTGACGATCTCGTCGAGCAACGCCCCCGCTTGCGCCGGCATATCGGCCTTGAGCAGGCTTTCCGCGCGCGCCAACAGCAGGTCGCCGGTCGGCGAGCCCGACCGGCTCCACGCTTTCTCGATCACGGCGCGGATCAGCGCGGCCGCTTTGGCGTCGGGCGCCTCGCCGATTTCCTTGAACATCCGGTCGAGGATTTTTTGCCGCATGTGAACGGCGCTTCCCGGCCGACCGATATCCGCGGCGCGGCACGATGGCGCCTGGACAAGGGCCGCGAGGACGGAAAACAGGAAGAACAGACGCGCCGGCATGCGGCGATTAAAGCGCTTTTTCGCGCCGCCGCCAATGGCCGCTCACCCCTTGAGTTTCTCCAGCGTAACGGAATCGCGGACGCCGCCGCAGAATTTGTCGAGCGCGCGCGCAAAAACCGGCTCCTCGGGCGCGGCGCGCTCGAACAAGGTCATCGACGATCGAAACTTCATCTCGTCGGGATCGCCGAAAATATCGTAAAGGCTCTTGCCGTCGATCCCGTTCACCAGATCCACGCATTCCCGCAGGCGCGGCCCCAGCACGGGATGGCGGAGAAAAGCGCGGGCCTCGTCGAGCGAGGACAGGGCGTAGAATTGCGCCATGGCGCTGAAGCCGAGCCCGGCAATCTGGGGAAAGACGAACCACATCCAATGGCTGCGCTTTCGCCCGCCGCGCAATTCCGCGCAGGCCTGCCGATAGACGCCGTCCTGCGCGGCGACGAAACGCTGGAGGTTGAAAGGATCGTCGGTCATGGCAAAACAAAACCCCGGCGCAGGCGCCGGGGTTGCAAATTCGCGCGTCGAGCGCCGAAATTTCTCAGCCCTGGCGGGCCTTGTAGCGCTTCTGCGTCTTGTTGATGATATAGACGCGGCCCTTGCGGCGGACCAGCTGATTGTCGCGGTGGCGCGCGCGCAGGGACTTGAGAGAGTTGCGGACTTTCATGTTCTACCCCGGAAAAATTTGGCCGGGGTTCTCCCTCAGCCGGAAATCGGAGCCGGTCCTATGCCAAATTTGCGCGCCGCGATCAAGCCCTAAAGCTCGCATTGGCTCAGCCGCCGCCGGGATCGGAGTCGCGCCCCCGCCGCAGTTTGCCGCGCGCCTCTGGCCGCGCGGCGCCGCCGGCGCTAAAAGCGGCTCATGATTCACCCCGCCGGCGATTCCAGCCTTTGCGCGCCCATGATCCGCCGGGTGGCGCTGATGGATTTCCGTTCCTACGCCTCGCTCGATCTGCGGGTTTCGAGTTCGATTGTGGCGCTTTCCGGCGAAAACGGCGCCGGCAAGACCAATCTGCTCGAAGCGATCTCCCTTTTTACCCCCGGCCGGGGTCTGAGGCGGGCGGAGGCGTCCGACCTCGCGCGCGAAGGAGGGAGCGGCGCCTACGCCATTTCGCTGGAGCTGACCGGCGAGGCGGGAGGTCCGTTGCAATTGGGAACCGGCGTCGAGGCCGCCCCGGACGGCGGCGTCCAGAAAAAATTCCGCATCGACCGCGAGCCGGTCTCCTCCTCTCGCGCCTTCGCCGACCATGTCCGCATCGTCTGGCTCACCCCCGCCATGGACGGGCTCTTTACCGGCCCCGCCGGGGAGCGGCGCCGCTTCCTCGACCGGCTGGTGCTGGCGGTGGACAGCGAACATGGCGCGCGGGTCGGCGCGCTGGAGCGGGCGCTTCGCAATCGCAACCGCCTGCTCGAAGAGCGGCGCGGCGAAAAGATCTGGCTCGACGCCGCCGAGCGCGAAATCGCCGAACTCGGCGTCGCCGTCGCCGCCGCCCGGCGCGAAACGGTGGAAAGGCTCGCCGCGCTGATCGCGGCGGGGCGCGACGAGGATTCGCCCTTTCCCTGGGCCGATATCGCGCTCGAAGGCGAAATCGACTTTTGGGTCGCCGAACGCCCCGCGCTCGAAGCCGAAGACCTTTTCCGCGCGCTGCTGCGGGACAATCGCGCGCGCGACGCCGCCGCCGGAAGGACGCTGATCGGGCCGCAGGCCAGCGACCTCGTCGTGCGCCACGGCCCCAAGCAATGCGACGCGCGCCGCGCCTCGACGGGGGAGCAGAAGGCGCTGCTGGTCGGACTGGCGCTCGCTCACGCGAAACTCGTCGCCGCGATGAGCGGCATCGCGCCGCTGGTTTTGCTCGACGAGATCGCCGCCCATTTCGATCCGCGCCGCCGCCGCGCTCTGTTTGATGCGCTCGGCCTCCTCGGCGGCCAGATCTGGATGACCGGGGCCGACGCCGCCTTGTTCGACGATCTTCATGGCCGCGCCGATATTTTTGCGGTAGCCTGCGGCGTTGTTTCGCCCCTTTCGCGCGCGGAGGCGCCATGACGGATCTGGCGCAGGCGAAAAGCGTTCTGAAAAAAGTCTTTGGTTTCGAGGATTTCCGCCCCGGTCAGGAAGAGATCGTCGGCGCGATTCTTTCCGGCGGGCCGGTGCTGGCGGTGATGCCGACCGGCTCGGGCAAGAGTCTGTGCTACCAGTTGCCGGCTCTGCTCGACGATGGCCTGACCCTGGTGGTCTCGCCGCTCATCGCCCTGATGCGCGATCAGGTCGGCCAGATGCGGGCGCTTGGCGTCGCCGCCGCCACGCTCAATTCCATGACGGGCGAGGCGGAAGCCGCGCAAATCTGGCGCGACATCCGCGCCGGCGCGCTCAAACTGCTCTATGTTTCGCCCGAGCGACTCGCGCTCGACGGCCTGACGGACGCCCTTTCGCGCGTAAAAGTGCGGCGCGTCGCGGTGGACGAGGCTCATTGCATCTGCGAATGGGGCCATGATTTCCGGCCCGAATATCGGCTGATCCGCGAAAGCGTCGCAAGGATCGGCGCGGTCCAGGCCATCGCCTTCACCGCCACGGCGGATTCCGCCACGCGCGGCGAAATCGCCGAACGGCTGTTCCCCGCCGCGCCGCAAATCTTCGTCCATTCCTTCGACCGGCCCAATATTTCGCTGAAATTCGCCGCCAAGGACCAGCCCCGCAAACAATTGCAGCGTTTTCTGAGCGCGCGCAGGGGGCAAAGCGGCATCGTCTATTGCGCCTCGCGCGCCGGGGCGGAGCGGCTCGCGGATTTTTTCGCCGGACAGGCGTTCGAGACCGTGGTCTATCACGCCGGGCTTGACCAGGGCCGGCGCAACGCCAATCAGGACCGCTTTCTGCGCGAGGATGGCGTCATCGCCTTCGCGACCGTCGCCTTCGGCATGGGGGTCAACAAGCCGGACGTTCGTTTCGTCGCCCACGCCGACATGCCGTCGAGCATCGAGGCCTATTATCAGGAAATCGGCCGCGCCGGCCGCGACGGCCTGCCCGCCGACACGCTCACCCTTTACGGCCTGGACGACATGGCGCTGCGCCGGCGGCAGATCGACGAAAAGGACATTTCCGACGAGCGCCGCCGGTTCGAACATCAGCGGCTTTCGGCGCTGGCCGCCCTCTGCGAGGCCGCCGCCTGCCGGCGCCAGATTCTGCTCGCTCATTTCAACGAGCAGGCCCCGCCCTGCGGCGCCTGCGACGTCTGCCGCGGCGAAATTCTCGTCCGCGACGGCTCGATCGAGGCGCAAAAGGCGCTGTCAGCCGTTTTGCGAACGGGCCAGCGCTTCGGCCTGAATTATCTTTCCGATCTTCTCGTTGGCGCCGACAGCGACGCCCTGCGCCGCAACGGCCACGACGCGCTCAAGACGTTCGGAGTCGGCGCCGACCGCGGCAAGCAGGAATGGGCCTCGACCTTTCGCCAGCTCTTCGCCGCCGGGGCCCTGCGCACGGCCAGCGTGGAACATGGCGGCTTCGCCTTGACCGAAAAGGGCGAGGCGATCCTGCGCGGACGCGAGATTTTCATGCTGCGCGCCGATGCGCCGCGCGAAAAAAGCCGGGACAAGATACAGAAGGCGCCGCGCGGCGCAACGCCGGCGCCGCAGGGCGAAAACCCGATTTTCGAGGCCTTGCGCAAGTTGCGCCGCGAAATAGCCCAGGAACAGGGCGTCGCCGCCTATATGATCTTCGCCGACCGGACACTGCTTGAAATGGCCGACCGGCGCCCGGCGACCCTCGACGAATTGCGCGACATTTACGGCGTCGGCGACCGCAAGATAGTGGCTTTTGGCGAGGTTTTCCTGGAGGCGATCGCGCAGGCCCGCGCGTGAAGGCGCGCCCTCATCCGTCTCGCACTACGCGCGAGCCCCTTCTCCCTTGCGGGAGAAGGTGGCGCGAAGCGCCGGATGAGGGGTCAGTGCAGGCTCACCGTGGCGAGCTGGTGCTCCCAGGCGTTGGCGACGGCGGCGGCCTTGCTGTCGGCGAGCACGATGGGCTCGCCATTGGCGCGCACAAGCGCGAACAGCTGCAAGCCAGGCTGAAGGCCTTCGATCTGCGGGAACAAAGCCAGAGCCTCCTCCGATTTCATTGGCCGGACATAGGCCATGGTGGCCTCGCCCAGATGGACGAACTGATCGAGGGTGAGCGGTCCCGCTACCTGGATTTCATGGTCATTGGTCATTGTCTTCACCCTTTCCGCGCTCTCTCGGGAGACGCGCCCGGCGTGCGGACCGATTTTCAGCTCCGCATCGTGATCTCAATATTCTTAATGATCCGCTCCAGTTCGGGGCGCACCAGATCCACCGACAGCAGACCGTCGGCGAGGTCGGCGCCGAGGACCTGCATCCCCTCCGCGAGGAGAAAGGCGCGCTGAAACTGGCGCGCCGCGATGCCGCGGTGGAGGTACTGGCGTTCGCGATCGTCCAGCTGGCGGCCGCGAATGACCAATTGGCCCTCTTCAAGAGTGATCGCCAGCTGGTCGCGGCTGAAGCCGGCGACCGCGAGCGTGATTCGCAAACGCTCCGGCAGGTTGCCGTCGCGGGGCAGGCGCTCGATATTGTAAGGGGGGTAGCCGTCGGAAGCCGTCCGCGTCACCCGCTCCAGCGCCTTCTCGATCTCGTCGAAGCCCAGAAGGAAGGGCGAATTCATCAAGGTCGGTCGCGACATGTCGAAGCCCTTTCCGGCGCCTCTCGATTTCCGGGAGCCCGAAGCGCTCCCGTGATTTCGATATGGCGCATTACCGCGACGTTTCAAGGGCTCGGCGCGGAAGCGCGGCCATGGTCCAAAAACAGGGGGCCCCCGCGATGTCGCGGGGGCCCCGTTCGGAAACGACTTTCGCGCCGCTCAGGCGTCGCGCGATTTTTCCTCCCAAATCCGCTGCGCCGGCAAATCCGTGGCCGACGCGCTTTCAGGCGAGTCTTCGCCTCAGTGCGGCTCGCAGCCATCCCAGAGGCATTGAGCCACCATCCCCGCGCCCAACACCGTCAGGATCGCGGCGAGCAGTCCATAGTCCATCATTCACTCTCTTTCATTGCCAGGCCGGCGCAGGGCCAGCCCCGAGCCCGAGGGCTCGATTCCAGAAGCCGCCGGCCCCGTTTTTCGCGGCCGGCGCGTTCAGCGGAGACCCAAAGAGAATCGCCCCCGCTGCGTTCAATATAGGATGTTTTGTCAAGTTTGCAAATTTGGCTGAGTTTATGGCTCAAGAGCAGGTGGTAAAGCAGAGCGGAACCTGACAAATTTGTAACAACTTAGTGGACGCATCTTACGTCTGGGCACGAAGAGTTTCGTCGGTTTCGGTTGCTTGTTTCAGCGACATCGTGTCGCAGGCTTTAACTGTTTATTATTTTTTTCTCATCCGTGGGGCGTGGATGTGGATTACTGGCGGGAACGATAGGGGCGTTGTCTGCAAAAAATGCCTTGCCGCGCCGGTCGCGTGACAAAGCCGAGGCGCGAAAACGCGATGGTTCGCCGCGTCCAGAACCTTCGTCGGGGCGCATTTGACGAGCCTGTCGCCGCGGTAATCCGCGAAGGCGGAGGGTGTGCGTTTCGATCCGCTGAGGAAAACCTGCGCCGGGCTGAACCCGGCGCGCCGTTCAGAGCATCGACGGCAGGATGCGGTCAGGCGGGCGGTGGCCGTCCATGAAAGTCTTCACATTGATGATGACTTTTTCGCCCATGTCGATGCGGCCTTCGATCGTTGCCGAAGCCATATGCGGCAGAAGAGTGACCTTGCCCTCCTGGGCGAGTTTCATCAGCCGCGGCGAGATCGCCGGTTCGTGTTCGAACACATCGAGCGCGGCGCCCGCCAGTTCCCCGGCCTCCAGCATCCGGATCAGGGCGTTCTGGTCGATGATGTCACCGCGCGCCGTGTTCACGATGATCGCGCCGGAGTGGAGATATTTCAGGCGCCGCGCCGACAGGAGATGAAAGGTCCCCGGCGTCTGCGGGCAATTGACCGAGACGATGTCGACGCGCGCCAGCATCTGGTCGAGCGAGTCGAAAAAGGTCGCGCCAAGCTCCTGCTCGATCGTGGGCGCGACCGGGCGGCGGTTGTGGTAGGAAATCGACAGGCCGAAGGCCTTGGCGCGGCGGGCGAGCGCCTGGCCGATCCGGCCCATTCCGACGATGCCGAGGCGCTTGCCGGTGATCCGGCGTCCGAGCATCCAGGTCGGCGACCAGCCCGCCCAATGGCCATCGACCAGGGCGCCGACGCCTTCCACGAGGCGCCGCGCGACGGCGACGATCAGGCCCATGGTCATGTCGGCGGTGTCCTCGGTCAGCACGCCGGGCGTGTTGGTGACCGTAATGCCGCGCCGCAGGGCCGAGGTGACGTCGATATTGTCGACGCCATTGCCGAAATTGGCGATGAGTTTGAGATTTTCGCCGGCCTGCGCGATGAGATGGGCGTCGATGCGGTCGGTGATGGTCGGGACGAGAACATCCGCCGCGCGAATCGCCTCCACCAGTTCGGCTGGAGTCATCGGCTTGTCGGTCTCGTTGAACCGGACGTCGAACAATTCGCGCATGCGCGCCTCGACGGGTTCGGGAAGCTTGCGGGTGACAATGACGAGCGGCGCGGTTTTGCCCATGGAAATCCCGTTTCTCCCCGCGCCGTCAGCGTCAATTCGCGCCGCGGCGCCGGCCTAAACCTGTCATTAACGATGGCCGGGCGAGAAAGTTCGAGACAATCATTCCGCCCGGCGCCACCGCACCTGCTTCCTAGCAGATGCCTTGGCAAAAACAAGAACGGCGATCCGCCGCCCGCCTCGGCGGCAAGGCGGGCGCCGCGAGAAGGAAAAGACGGCGACATGGCGAACCCGACGCGCCCGATTCCGAGCTGTTCTTGCCTCGCATTGCCCCGTTCGCGGGCCTTAGCCGCCTTCATCGCCGCCGCTCTCCTGCTTGCGGGCGGCGGAGCGGCGCGGGCTCAGCAGGCCAGGGGCCCGGTGAGCGGTCTGCCGCTGCCGCGATACGTCAGCCTAAAGTCGGATCATGTCAATTTGCGCGAAGGCCCCTCGAAGGACCATGCCACCAAGTGGATCTACCAGCGCGCGGGCCTGCCGGTGGAGGTCACCGCCGAATTCGACACCTGGCGGCGTATCCGCGATTCGGAGGGCGCCGAAGGCTGGGTCTTCCATTCGCTGCTCTCGGGCAAGCGCACGGCTTTGGTCGCGCCCTGGAAGAAGGACGTCCCGCCCTTTCCGTTGCGCGCCGATCCCGAAAAGGATGCAAGGCCGGTCGCCAACATTGCGCCGGGCGTGATCGTCAACGTGAAATCCTGCGACGGAAAATGGTGTCGGGTGAAGATCGACGGTTATGACGGATATCTGGTTCAGGCCGCGCTTTGGGGCGTCTATCCCGGCGAAAAGGTGGAATGACGCCTGAAGGACAAGCCGGCAAGACGATCGTCGAGGAGTCTTGGCGTCCAACTGGCGTCCAACTGGTTGCAGCGTTCGGCAAAAGCCTTCACACTCGGGCCTTGGAGCGAGGTTCCGACATGCGCGCGCCAGACCCGCCGCCGTTCCGGGAAGGCGGCGGCCTTTTTGCCGACCTCTATGAACTGACGATGATGCGGGCCTATGCCGCGCTGGGCATGGAGGCCGAGGCGGTTTTCAGCCTGTTCGTCCGCAAGCTGCCGCAGGAGCGCAATTTTCTCGTGGCCTGCGGGCTTGACGAAGTCCTCGACGAAATCGAGCGCTTCCATCTCTCGCCGGAGGATATTCGCTATCTTCGCGGGCTGAAGCTTTTTCCCGATGATTTTCTCGAAAATCTTCGCCGGTTCCGTTTCGCCGGCGACATTTTCGCGCTGCCGGAAGGGACGCCCTTCTTCGCCAATGAACCGATTCTGGAAGTCCGTGCGCCGATCGGTCAGGCCCAGGCGCTGGAGACCCTGATTCTCAACCGCATCGGGCTGCAGACCATGCTGGCGTCGAAAGCCTGGCGGGTGGTGACGGCGGCGGGCGGGCGGCGGGTGGTGGATTTCGGCGCGCGCCGCGCTCAAGGGGCCGACGCCGCCGTTCGCGGCGCCCGCGCCTTCGCTGTCGCCGGGGTCGAGGCGACCTCGCTGCTCGCCGCCGGCGCGCGCTACAATCTTCCCGTTGCGGGAACCATGGCTCATAGTTTCGTCGAAGCTTTTTCCGGCGAGGAGGAGGCTTTCGCCGCTTTCGCCGCGCTGTTTCCGCGCACGGTTCTGCTGGTGGACACCTACGACACGCTTCAGGGCGTGCGCAACGCGATTCGCGTGGCCCGCCAACTGGGGCCGGACCGCCGGCCGATGGGCGTCCGGCTCGATTCCGGCGACCTGCTCTCCCTGTCGCGATCGGCGCGCGCCCTGCTGGACGCCGCTGGCCTGCAAGACATGAAAATCGTCGCCAGCGGCGGCCTCGACGAGACGAAAATCGACGCCTTGGTGAAAGGGGGCGCGCCCATCGACATTTTCGGGGTCGGCACGGACATGAGCGTCTCGGGGGATGTCCCGTCGCTCGATATTTCCTACAAGCTGACGGAATATGCCGGCGTCGGACGCATGAAGCTCTCTCCGGGGAAGGCGACTTTGCCCGGCCGCAAGCAGGTTTTTCGCCGCGAAGTCGGCGGGGTGGCGACGGACGACGTCATCGCCCGCGCCGACGAAAGCCTGCCGGGAACGCCGTTGCTCGCGCCGGTCATGCGCGGCGGCAGGCGGATCGCGCCGCCGGCCGAGATTTCGATCCTGCGGGCGGCGGCGGAAAAAGCCATCGCCGCTCTGCCGGCGGAACACCGCGCCCTCGCCCCGGCGTCCAACCGGTTTCCAGTCACGGTCTCGCCACGGCTCGCAGCCGAGGCGGAGGTTCTCCGCGCCCGCCTGGCCCGCGACGAGGGGGCCGCCTCCGCGACACCTCCGTAATTTTGCGTCTGGACCTTTTTCCGCCTTGGGCAATAATCCGCCCCACGGAGGACGCGTCCATGACGACTGACGACCGGATGAACTGGATGTGGTCGGAGGCGATGGCCATTTTTTCGCGCGCCGAACGATTGCGCGAGGCGCCGCCCGCGCGGCGGACGGCGCGAAGCGCGACCTGGGAGCCCGCGGTCGATATTTTCGAAACCGACGCCGAAGTGCTGGTTTCGGTCGCCTTGCCCGGCGTTCGCGACGAAGATGTCGAGGCCGAGATCGAAGACGACGCGCTTGTGGTGCGCGGCCGGCGCGGCTTCCCGCCGCATTTGCGCGCGGCGTTCGTTCATCGCCTGGAGCTGCCGCGCGGCGCTTTCGAACGGCGCATCGCCTTGCCCGCCGGTCGTTATGACGCCGTCGGTCGCGTCTTTCGCGACGGCTGTCTGATCGTCAACCTGCGCAAATCCGTCTGAGGAGGCTGAAAATGGCCGCCGAATCCGAGGCTAACGGGGCCGCCGCCGAAGCCGGGTCGAAGTCCGGCCAACAGGGCGCGGCAAAGCCCGAAGAATTGATCGTCCTGCCGGTGCGCGACGTCGTCCTGATGCCGGGCGCCATCATGCCGATCGTCATCGGGCGCGAGGTTTCGATCGCCGCCGCGCAGCAGGCGGTGCGCGAGGAGCGTCAGGTCGGCCTGCTGATGCAGCGCGACCCCAAGCTGGCCGAGCCGACCGCGCTCGACCTGCATCGCACCGGGACCGTCGTCAGCATTCTGCGCTACATGACCGCCCCGGACGGCTCCCATCATATCGTTCTGCAGGGCGAGCAACGCTTTCGGGCCATCGATTTCGTCAAGGAGCGCCCGGTCATCGTCGCGCGCGTCGAGCGATTCGCCGACCCCGATTCGCTCACGCCCGAGACCGAGGCGCGGTTCCGCTTCCTGCAACAGGAGGCGCTCGAAGCCTTCCGCCTGTCGCCGCAGACGCCGAAAGAGCTGATCGATGCGGTGGAGGCGGTTCCAGCGCCCGGCGCGCTGGCCGACATGGTCGCCATGTATCTCGACATCAGCCCCGACGCCCGCCAGGAACTTCTGGAAACCTTCGACATCGCGGCGCGCGTCGACAAGGTGACCAGAATGCTCGACGAGCGGCTGCATGTGCTGCGGCTCACCCATGAAATCGGCCAGCAGACCAGGGCGGCCTTCGACGAGCGCCAGCGCGAGGCGATCCTGCGCGAGCAGATGGCGGCGATCCAGCGCCAGCTCGGCGAAGGAGACGCGCGCGGCGAGGAGGCCCGCGAGATCGGCGAAAAGATCGCCAAGGCCAGCATGCCGCCGGAGGTCGAGGACCAGGCGCGCAAGGAGCTGGCGCGCTACCAGCGCATGCCCGAAGGCGCCGCCGAGGCCGGACCGCTGCGGACTTTTCTCGACTGGCTGACCGAACTTCCCTGGGCCTTGCCCGAACCCAGGCCGATCGACATCGCCGAGGCGCGCCGCATCCTCGACGCCGATCATTTCGGGCTGAAAAAAATCAAGCAGCGCATCGTCGAATATCTCGCCGTGCGCAAGCTTGCCCCAGGCGGCAAGGCGCCGATCCTTTGCTTCGCCGGCCCGCCGGGCGTCGGCAAGACCTCGCTGGGCCAGTCGATCGCGCGGGCGCTAGGCCGGAATTTCGTGCGCGTGAGCCTGGGCGGCGTGCACGACGAGGCGGAAATTCGCGGCCATCGCCGCACCTATGTCGGGGCGATGCCGGGCAATATCATCCAGGCGATCCGCAAGGCCGGCGCGCGCGACTGCGTGATGATGCTCGACGAAATCGACAAGATGGGCGCCGGCATGCAGGGCGACCCGGCGGCGGCGATGCTCGAAGTGCTCGACCCCGAGCAGAATTTTTCGTTCCGCGACAATTATCTGGGCCTGCCTTTCGATCTTTCTCACGTCGTGTTCATCGCCACGGCCAATATGTTGGAAAGCGTTCCCGGCCCGCTGCGCGACCGCATGGAAATCATTACGCTGGCCGGCTATACCGAGGACGAGAAATTCGAGATCGCGCGGCGCTACCTTGTGGCGCGCCAACTCGCGGCCAATGGCCTGAAGCCCGAACAGGCGAGCATCGAGGACGAGGCGCTGAAGCGCGTCATCCGCGATTACACGCGGGAAGCCGGGGTGCGCGGGCTGGAGCGCGAGATCGGCCGGGCGTTGCGCCACGCCGCGATGAGGGTCGCCGAAGGCAGCGCCGAACGGGTCGATATTTCCGCCGCCGATCTGCCGGCGATCCTGGGGCCGGCGCTGTTCGAGAACGAGACGGCGATGCGGACCAGCGTGCCAGGCGTTGCGACCGGCCTCGCCTGGACGCCGGTCGGCGGCGACATATTGTTCATCGAGGCGGCGCGGGCGCCGGGCAAGGGCGGGCTGATCCTCACCGGCCAACTCGGCGAAGTGATGCGCGAGAGCGCCCAGGCCGCCCTGACCCTGGTCAGGAGCCAATCGCCGTCCTTCGGGGTTGCGCCCGATATTTTCGAAAAAAGCGACATCCATATCCATGTGCCGGCGGGCGCGACGCCGAAGGACGGCCCCAGCGCCGGCGTCGCCATGTTCATCGCGCTGGTGTCGCTGCTCAGCGACCGCACGGTGCGCAGCGACACCGCGATGACCGGGGAAATTTCCCTGCGGGGCCTGGTCCTGCCGGTCGGCGGCATCAAGGAGAAGGTGACCGCCGCCGCGCGCGCGGGGCTGAAAAGGGTGATGCTTCCGGCGCGCAACCGCCGGGATTATGACGATATTCCAGAAGACGCGCGGAAAAACCTCGAATTCGTCTGGCTGGAGCGGGTCGAGGACGCGGTCGCGGCGGCCTTCGAGGTGAAGGCCGCTCCGGAAGCCGCTCACGCGACGAAGTGAACGCCCGCCCGCGCCAGTTCGTCGAGCGCGGTTGCGCCGCCTGCCGCGGTCACCGGCGCGGTCGCCGAGGTGACCAGCAAGGTCGGGAAACCGGCGGCGGCGCTGTCCAGCGCCGTCGCCTTGACGCAAAAATCGAGCGCGAGCCCGCACACCCAAATGCGCTTGACGCCGCGGTGGCGCAGGTCGTCGGCGAGGCTGCTGCGGTCGAAAGCCGAATATTGTTCCAGATCCGGTCGGTCGGCTTTGCTGACGATCAGCGCGCCGGGCGGAAGACGCAGGTCGCGATGGAACGCCGCGCCGCTTTCGTTTTGCACGCAATGGCGCGGCCACGGCCCGCCTTGCTCGACGAAACTCATGTGATTCGGCGGGTGCCAGTCGCGCTGCGCGACGATCAGGGCGCCAGCCCGCTCGGCCTCCCCGATCAACGCATTGACGCGCGGCAGGACAGCGTCGCTGCCCGCAACCGGCAAGGCGCCGTCGGGAAAGAAATCGTTCTGAACATCGACGATCAGCAGAGCATCGCCTTCGCCGATCTTTTCGCCGCCGGTCATGAATTCGCCCTCGGATGCTAAACGTCCCATTCGTCGTGAGGTTTCAATGGGCCATGAAGACCGGAATGGGCGAGGCGGCGAGAATCGTTCGCGTCGCGCCGCCGAGGATCAGCTCGGTTACGCGCCAGTGGCCATAGCCGCCCATGACGAGGAAATCGGCGCCGAGGTCGCGGGCCAGGTCGAGGATCGTCGATCCAGCGTCTTTCGAGGTGGTGATTTCCCGCAGGCGCGCCGCGATCCCATGACGCGCCAGATGCCGCGTGATCCCGACGCCGGGCAGGTTCTTCGCGGCTTCATCGCCTCCGGTCACGCAGACCACTTCGACCTCCCTGGCCGCGGCGAGCAGCGGCAGGGATTCGGCGAGGGCGCGGGCCGCCTGCAAACCGCCGTCCCAGCACACCAGGGCCTTGTCGAGCCGCGCGGCGCCGGCCGGCGCGGGGGGAATGATGAAAAGCGGCCGGCCGGAGCCGAAAAGCGCGCTCGAGATCAGATCGGCGCGGTCCTGGCCGCCGCTCGGCTCTTCCGAAGTCCAGCCGGCGCCTGCCGCGATGACGAGAAGGTCGAAACGCCGGGCCAGCCGCGCGAAATCGTCGCGCGCCTTTTCCCGAAAAGCCTGGATCAGGACAAATTCCATCTCCGCCTGGCTCGGCGCGGACGAAGCGAGGGCTTCATAAGATTTTTCGGCGACGCGCCGGCGCATTTCGCCGATTTTCGCGAATGTTTCATAGTCGATAAAAGCCCAGTCGGCCGTTGCGCCGGTGGCGTCCGGCGCGGGATAGGGGAAGTCGATGACGACCGCCGCAGCCGTCAGGCGCGCGCCCATGCGCTCGGCAAGCCCCAAGGCGAAGACGTTGGCGGATTCCGCGCCTCCGCCCGCGGCGAGGTGAACGAGTACGTCCCTGATCGCCATGATGCTTCTCCCAAAAGGCGTGTCGGGCGCGCCGGCGCCGGATCGTTCCCGCGCTTTCCTCAATGATGCACGGCGGATGCGCGGCCCACAATTGTAAAGATCGGGAGCGCCTGGGGAAACGCCTGTCGCGCGACAGGGCCGGCGCAAAGCTGCAAAAGCGCATGCCGCCGCAGCCAGAATCCGCAGTTTTACGGATCAGGGCGCGACTCGCATCGCAGCCTCCAAAGTCCAATATCGCCGTTCGACGACACATCGGCGGCCGCGCGAAATTTCTGGTATATTGATTGCGGATTTTTCGCCGACCGCTCAAGCAGGGCGGCGCGGCCGCTCTTCGTCCGACGATAGGAGGCCAGAACATGCAGACGCCGCCGGAAATCGCCTTTCATCAATTCGAACCGACCGAGGCCGTTCGCGCCGAGGTCGCCAGACAGGTCGAACGGCTCGAAAGGTTCAGCGACCGGATCACCTCCTGCCGCCTGAAGGTCAGCAAGACCGCGCGGCGTCAGCAGGGCGACCTGTTTCAGGTCGCCTTGCGGGTCGCCATGCCGGGCCACAAGGATGTCGTCGTGGACAGAGCCCATGGCGACTCGCCCGAGCATGAGCACGCCGCTGTCGCCATACGCGACGCCTTCGACGCCGCGGTCCGCCAGATCGAGGACGCCATGCGCGATCTGCGCGGCGAGGTGAAGGCGCATGGAGCGCCGGCGCATGGAAAGGTGGTCCGTTTCCTGGCCGGCGAGGATTGCGGCTTCATCGAAACCCCCGATGGCCGCGAAGTCTATTTCCACCGCAATTCCGTGGTGGACGGCGATTTCGACAAGCTCGAGACCGGCGCCGAGGTGCGTTTCGTCGAGGAGCTCGGCGAGAAAGGGGCGCAGGCGAGCGCCGTCCATGTCGTCGGCAAGCATCATATCCATTGACGAAAAGCCTCAAGGCGGGAGGCGAAAGTGAAGCTCAGCTCAAGCGCCTTTCAAAATGGCGAAGGCATTCCGAGGCGCTTCACCTGCGACGGCGAGAACCTCTCGCCGCCGCTGGCGTGGAGCGGCGCCCCGACGGCGGCGCGCAGTTTCGCCTTGCTCTGCGACGATCCCGACGCCCCGCGCGGGGTCTGGCGGCATTGGGCGGTTTACGACCTGCCCGCCGATTGCGCGGCGCTGCCCGAGGGAGCCGGGAACGCCGGACCCCGTTCCGGACTGAGGCAAGGCGAAAATGATTTTGGCGACGAGGGCTATGGCGGTCCCTGTCCGCCGCACGGCCACGGGACGCATCATTACCGCTTCCGTTTACTGGCGCTTTCCGTCGCGGCCCTGGATCTGCGCCCCCACGCGACCTGCCGCGACGTCGAACAGGCGCTGGACGGGCTCATTCTCGCCGAAGCGACGCTGATCGGCCATTATCGGCGATGACTCGCGCGCCCAAAAAACTGGCTCCGCCTGAAAAGATCAGCAACCAGGACATCGCGCGGGCTTTCGACGAGGTCGCCGACCTGCTCGATCTGGAGAACGACAATCCCTTCCGCATCCGCGCCTACCGCAATGCGGCGCGGACCTTGCGCGGCGCGCCGGAAGAGGCCGCCCACATGATCGCGCGTGGCGGCGACCCGGACGACCTCCCCGGAATCGGCAAGGATCTGGCGGCGCAGATCGC
>JAJYCZ010000142.1 GCA_021777915.1 Pseudomonadota bacterium
TCCGTTTCCTCTTCAACCATCGTCACGCCTCCCGCCCCGCGAATCACGACAGGAGACCGCCGAATCACAATTCGGCTCACGCCGCTAGCTAAAACTCATTCGATTGCCCTGTATCCCGTCCGTCTCAGCCCTTGACTACCCGTAGTCGCATTGCTAAGAGAACCTTTCGTTAAGACACTTGCGCAGGTCTTGATATAAATGGCTGAGCCGGTTCAAAAATCTACTTCTCCAGATCTTTCCGTATTCATGAATTATGAATACGATTTCGATTTAGACGCGAACAACGCGGCGGCCAACGTCATTCGAATTGTTGGGAAAAACAAGCGCGTCCTTGAGGTCGGCGCGGGATCCGGGGTCATATCCCGGAAACTGGTCGAGGCCATGGGGTGCGAGGTTGTCGCTCTCGAAATCAACCCGGCCTCCGTCGAAAAGCTGAAGGCCTTCTGCAGCAAGGTTTATTCCGTCGATTTGAATAGTAAGGACTGGCCCTCGGAACTCGGCTCGGAAGAGAAATTCGACGCGGTCATCGCCGCCGATGTGCTCGAACATCTTTACGACCCGTGGACCGTCCTCAAACAGATGAAAACCCTGTTGAACGACGACGGGTTCATTGTGCTCTCCCTTCCGCACGCCGCCTACTGGGGCGTGCTGGCCAGCCTCGCGCACGATGATTTCGCCTATGGAGAATGGGGCCTGTTCGACAAGACGCATATCCGTTTCTTCGGAATGCATAATGTCCAGACCCTGCACGAAAGCGCCGGGCTCGCGATCGAGGATTACCGCCTGATCGAACTGAGCCCCGACAAGACCGAATTCTCAAACCTCTGGGACTCCTTGTCCGCCGCCGAGCGCCGGGCCTTCGCCAGCCATCGCTTCAGCTCCGTTTATCAGGTTGTCACCAAGGCGGTTCCCGTCGAGCGGGCGAGGATGACGCTTTCCCTCACGGACACCAGGCCGAAGCTGGCGGCGAAGCCCGACAATTCTCAGGTCAGGCTGATCGCGTTCTTCCTGCCCCAGTTTCATCCCATTCCGGAAAACGACGAATGGTGGGGCAAGGGATTTACCGAATGGACCAACGTCACCAAGGCGACGCCGCGTTTCCCAGGCCACATGCAGCCCGTCCTGCCGGCCGATCTTGGTTTTTACGACCTTCGCCTGCGCCAATCGCGCCGCGACCAGATCGACTTGGCCAAGGCCTATGGCATCGACGGTTTCTGTTACCATTATTACTGGTTCTCGGGCCACCGCCTCCTGAATGCGCCGCTCGACGACATGCTCGCCGATCCCGAGAGCGACATGCCGTTTTGCCTATGCTGGGCCAATGAAAACTGGACGCGGCGATGGGACGCGGCCGAGCACGAGATCCTGATCGCCCAGCACTATCGCCCCGAGGATGATCTCGATTTCATCAAGGGCATCGAGCCGTTTCTGCGCGACAAGCGTTACATCCATTTCGACGGCGCGCCCATGCTGATCGTCTATCGTCCGCAGCATCTGCCCGACGCCAAAAAGACAGCAGCGATCTGGCGGGACTATTGCGCCAGCGTCGGCATTGCGAAAATCCACATCGCCTGCGCCTTCACCCACGGAAACTGGGACTACCGCCAGTTCGGCTTCGACAGCGGCGCGGAGTTTCCGCCCCACAATATGACGATGCCGAACCTGGCGCCGGAGATCAATTTCTATGACCCGCATTCCGGCTATATTTTCGACTGCGCGGACGTCGCCGAGCGATATCTCTCGATGCGCTATTCCCCCGACTTCAACGGCTTTCGCTGTGTTTTCCCGGCATGGGACAATACCGCCCGCACCGGCGAACGCGCAACGATCGGCCTGAACGGCACGCCGAGAAATTATGAGTTCTGGCTTTCGCAGGCCGTCGCCAAGACATGCGAGGATTTTCCGGGACAGGACCGGCTGGTTTTCATCAACGCCTGGAACGAGTGGGCCGAAGGCTGCCGCCTGGAGCCCTGCCGCCAATATGGACGGCAATATCTCGAGGCGACAGCGCGAGCGAAGCGCGGCGATTCGCCGCTGACCGAGTTCATGGACAGGGGCGTCCCGGACATCGCGCGCGTTCCGCGGGACATTGACCATTTCCCTGTTCGCGTCGCCGTCAAAAGCCCAAAGAAATACACCCCGCTCGGGCGCTTCGTCCGCAAAACGGTGACCAATCCCTTGCGCGCGGGCCTGCGGCGGCTTAGGGGGAAGGTCCCAAGATAATCAAGGACGTAAATCGCTGGGTCGGCATGATGACCGCCTGATCGCGGTTTACCGTTCCTGGCAGGCGGCGCCCGCATCCCGAACGCGCCTTCGAAACAGATTAGGGTAGACTTGGCCAATGACGGACTCCCCGACACTTCTTCGCCGCCTGATGAAGGTTTTGAAAGGCAAGGATCTTGCCGTACTGGCGCAGCGAGACGAGTTGCTGAACCAGCGCGACGAGCTACTGAAGCAGCGCGACGAATTATCGAGGCAACGCGACGCGAGCAAGGCCGAGAGTGAACTACGAACGCTGACCAACGAGGTCACGTCTTCCTCGATCGAGCGGATGACGCCGGAAATTTCGAGGCTTCTCGAGGGTCGCCGAATCGGCTCGAAGACATTCGCGCTCGACCTGATGGAAGCGACGCTGACCGGAACGCTGTTCGAGGATCCGCCGCTCCCGACCTTCGGCGAAAAGGGATACGACGCAAGCCTTCGCGAGCGCGGCCTCGATTGGCCGTCCCACGCCTTTTCGATGATTGGCGCCGAGCGTATGCGCAATCTGCGGACGCTGCTCGAAGATGTCATCAAGGCCAAAATTCCGGGCGATATCGTCGAAACCGGCGTGTGGCGCGGCGGCGCGAGCATCATGGCGCGGGCGGTTCTGAAGGCCCATGCCGTGCGCGACCGCAAAGTGATCGTCGCGGATTCCTTCGCGGGGCTGCCGGCGCCGGACGAATCGCAGTTCCCGGCGGATGCCGGCTCGACCTTTCACGAATTTCCCGAACTGGCCGTGTCCCTCGAGCAGGTTCAGGAAAATTTCAGGCGTTTCGGCCTGCTCGACGAGCAAGTCGTCTTCGCCAAGGGCTGGTTCAAGGACACAATGCCGACCCTGCCGACCGAGAAGATCGCGATTTTGCGCCTCGACGGCGACATGTACGAATCGACCATCGAGCCGTTGCTGCACCTTTACGATCGCATCTCGCCGGGCGGATGGATCATCGTCGACGATTACGAGATCATTCCCGCCTGCAAGGCCGCGGTGACGGATTTCCTCGCCAGGCGCGGGCTGAATCCCACGATCGTCCCGATTGACGGCGTCGGCGTCTATTTTCAGAAGGCGCCGACGGGAGCGATTCCTGAAGGTTGAACGGGATGCTTGGCCCGACCGCCAGGACGAATATCGAAACGCCCGCGTTGGCGCCAAAGGCCTGACGGCGCGCCGACCGGGCGCGCCGAAACGCGACAGCGCTTCTCGCAAGAACGCTGCCGCATGGCTCCTTCATCCGACCAGGGCGATGGCGTACCTGGCGCGCCATCGCCAAACTTGAACAAAATGCGAATTCAGGCTTGCGCATGAGAACAAATCGCGTACACTTGCAACCTGCAAGCTGATTGCGCGGAGGGCCGCGCCCATGCCAAAAGGATAGAGCCGATGTCGCAAGCGAATCTCCGCCTCGTGGAAGGAACCTCCGTGGACAAGACCAAGGCTCTCGACGCCGCTTTGGCCCAGATCGAACGCGCCTTCGGCAAGGGTTCGATCATGCGCTTGGGCAAGAACCAGCCCGTCACTGAAATCGAGACCATTTCCACCGGCTCGCTCGGCCTCGACATAGCCCTTGGCGTCGGCGGCCTCCCGCGCGGCCGCATCATCGAGATTTTTGGCCCGGAATCCTCCGGCAAGACCACCCTCGCCCTGCACACCGTCGCCGAGGCCCAGAAGAAAGGCGGCGTTTGCGCCTTCGTCGACGCCGAACATGCGCTCGATCCGGTCTATGCCCGCAAGCTCGGCGTCCACCTCGACGACCTGCTGATCTCCCAGCCCGACACCGGCGAACAGGCGCTGGAAATTACTGACACTCTGGTGCGCTCCGGCGCGATCGACGTTCTGGTGATCGATTCGGTGGCGGCTCTGGTGCCCCGCGCGGAAATCGACGGCGAGATGGGAGATGTCCAGCCCGGCCTTCAGGCGCGGCTGATGAGCCAGGCCTTGCGCAAGCTCACCGCCTCGATCTCCAAGTCGCGGACCATGGTGATCTTCATCAACCAGATACGCATGAAGATCGGCGTGATGTACGGCTCGCCGGAGACCACCACCGGCGGCAATGCCTTGAAATTCTATGCCTCGGTGCGCCTCGACATTCGCCGCATCGGCGCGATCAAGGACCGCGACGAGGTCATCGGCAACCAGACCAGGGTCAAGGTCGTCAAGAACAAGGTCGCCCCGCCCTTCAAACAGGTCGAATTCGACATCATGTATGGCGAAGGCGTCTCGAAATTCGGCGAACTGATCGATCTCGGCGTCAAGGCGGGCGTGGTGGAGAAATCGGGCGCATGGTTCTCCTTCGACAGTCAGCGTCTCGGCCAGGGCCGCGAAAACGCGAAGGCCTTTCTGAAGTCCAATCCGGAAACCGCCGCCCGGATCGAACAGACCATCCGCGAGAACGCCGGTCTGATCGCGGAGCGCATTCTCGACAATATCGAGCCCGGCGCGGAAGACCACGACGGCTGAGGCCTTTCCCCCGCGTCAAGGAAAATTGCCGGCCGCTCTCGACAGGTCCTTGGCCTGCCTATAGATATTGCCGCCCGCTCCGCCCGGAACCGCCGCGACGGCCTGGGCGAGCGCGCGGGTAGCGAGGCGGAAGGTCGAGAGCATTCCATGAGCGGCGTCAACGAAATCCGGTCCACCTTCCTCGATTATTTCGGCAGGAACGGCCACACGCTTGTCGAATCCTCGTCGCTGGTGCCGCGCAACGATCCGACGCTGATGTTCACCAACGCCGGGATGGTGCCGTTCAAGAATGTCTTCACCGGCGCCGAAAAGCGCGATTATGTGCGCGCCGCCTCCTCCCAGAAATGCGTGCGCGCGGGCGGAAAGCACAACGATCTCGACAATGTCGGCTATACCGCCCGGCATCACACATTTTTCGAGATGCTGGGGAATTTTTCTTTCGGCGACTATTTCAAGGAGCAGGCGATCCATCTCGCCTGGAGCCTGATCGTCAAGGAATTCGGCCTGCCGAAGGACCGGCTGCTGGTCACCGTTTATCACGACGACGACGAAGCTCATCGCCTGTGGACGAAGATCGCGGGCCTTTCCGACGACCGCATCATCCGCATCGCGACCAGCGACAACTTCTGGTCGATGGGCGAAACCGGGCCTTGCGGCCCCTGCTCCGAGATCTTTTACGATCAGGGCGAGGCCCTGCGCGGCGGTCCGCCCGGCAGCCCCGACGAAGACGGCGACCGGTTCCTGGAATTCTGGAACCTGGTCTTCATGCAATATGAGCAGATCGCGCCGGGCGAGCGCATTCCGCTGCCGCGTCCCTCGATCGACACCGGCATGGGGCTGGAGCGCATCGCCGCCTTGATGCAGGGCGTCCACTCCAATTTCGACATCGACCTGTTCCGCGCCCTGATCCGCACGGTCGCCGACGCGACCGGCGTCGATCCCGACGGTCAGATGCAGGCGAGCCACCGCATCATCGCCGACCATCTGCGCGCCTCGGCTTTCCTGGTCGCGGACGGCGTCCTGCCGGCGAACGAAGGCCGCGGCTATGTCCTGCGTCGCATCATGCGCCGCGCCATGCGCCACGCCCAGATGCTCGGCGCCCGCGACCCGCTGATGTGGCGCCTCGTCCCGGCGCTGGTGCGCGAGATGGGCGCCGCCTATCCCGAGCTCGCCCGCGCCCAGGCGCTGATCGAGGAGACGCTGAAGCTCGAGGAGACGCGCTTCCGCACCACGCTCGCGCGCGGCCTCGCCATCCTCGACGAGGAATCCCGCGACCTTCGCGAGGGCCAGGATCTCTCGGGCGACGTCGCGTTCAAGCTTTACGACACCTATGGCTTCCCGCTCGACCTGACCCAGGAGGCGCTGCGCGCCCGGAAAATCGGCGTGGACAAGGACGTTTTCGACGCCGCCATGGAGCGCCAGCGGGCCGAGGCCCGCAAGGCCTGGGCGGGCTCCGGCGAAGCCGCGACCGAAGCGGTCTGGTTCGCGGTCAAGGACAAGGCCGGCGCGACGGAATTCCTCGGCTATGAGACCGAAAGCGCCGAAGGCGTCGTCGTCGCCTTGCTGCGCGACGGCGTCGAGGTCGATTCGCTGAAGGCCGGCGAAAAGGGTTTTCTGATTCTCAACCAGACGCCCTTCTATGCCGAATCGGGCGGCCAGGTCGGCGACACCGGCATGCTCCATGCCGGCGAAACGCGGATTCGGGTCGACAACACGATCAAAAAAGTCGGCGATCTTTTCGTCCACGACGTCGTGGTCGAACAAGGCGATGTCGGCAAAGGCATGGCGCTCGAACTCGAAGTGGATCGCGAGCGCCGCACCGCGATCCGCGCCAATCACTCGGCCACGCACCTGCTGCACGAGGCTTTGCGCGAAGTGCTGGGCGATCATGTCGCGCAAAAAGGCTCGCTGGTCGCGCCAGACCGGCTGCGCTTCGATTTCGCTCACCCCAAGCCGGTCACCGATCAGGAACTGGCCGAGGTCGAGGAGATCGCCAATCGCGTGGTGCTGGAAAACGCGGCGGTGGCGACCCGCCTGATGGCGGTGGACGAGGCCATCGACTCCGGCGCGCGGGCGTTGTTCGGCGAGAAATATGGCGACGAAGTGCGCGTCGTCTCGATGGGCGGCGGCGCGCGCCGGCCCTTCTCGATCGAGTTATGCGGCGGCGTCCATGTCGGGCGCACCGGAGACATCGGTCTGGTGTCAATCGTCGGCCGCAGCGCGGTCGCGGCCGGAGTCCAGCGCATCGAGGCCAAGACCGGCGCGGCGGCGCGCCGGCATCTCAACGCCGAAGCGCGGGTGCTGCACGATCTGTCCAGCCTTTTGCGCGCGCCGGTCGAGGACGCCGCCGAGCGCCTCTCGGTCCTGCTCGAAGAACGCAAGAAGCTGGAGCGCGAGTTGGCCGAGGCCCGCCGGAAGCTCGCCATGGGCGGCGGCGCGACGGCCGAACAGCCGGTGCGCGAAATCGCCGGGATCAAGCTGTTCTCGCGCGCCATTTCCGGCGTCGAGATGAAGGACCTCAAATCTCTTGCCGATGAGGCGAAACAGGCGATCGGCTCTGGCGTCGTCGCCATTGTCGGCGTCGCCGAGGACGGCCGCGCCGGCGTGGTGGTCGGCGTGACGCCCGACCTGACCAAGAAATTCAACGCCGTCGATTTCGTCCGTCTCGCCTCGGAAAAGCTTGGCGGCAAGGGCGGCGGCGGCCGTCCGGACATGGCCCAGGCCGGCGGGCCGGACGGCGGCGCCGCCGACCAGGCGCTCGCGGCCATCGCCGAAATGCTGGAAAGCCGCGCCACGTCCTGAACCGGGTTCTTGGACCGTCACACGACCCGATCGTCGCGAACACGTCCGGCCCAAGAAAAGAGCGCCGCCGCGCTGGTTCGCCCATAGCCTCATTTTTTTTTCACGGGCCTCGCCTGATTCATCCGCGCCGCAGCCACTTTCGGGCAAGCGGCCGCGCGTCCATGACGATTCGCGGTGCGCCAACCATCTCTCAAATCACGCAATTTCGGTTTCGGACGCGATCGGAATGCGACTTTTGTCTGAATTTAGCGATGTCCGCACTATTGAATGCAGGTTTAAGCTCACGAGAATGTGACATTTCTACAACTCGGCCTGAATGATTGCGTCGAAACAGCGGAAACGAGGCCGGTGTGGCGCGCCGGTCCTATCGCAGCGCTCACCTGATCGATTAATGTGCAGTCCTCGGATCACCCGCGCGGACAATATCGCGGTTGACGCCCGATAGAGGGCGCGGGAACGAAGTGAGATGCGTTTTTCTGAAGTAGCAAATGCCCTCGGGAGGGGTAATAGAATGAACACGAAGTCCAAAGTCATCGGCGCCGCCGTGGGCGCTCTCAGCCTCTGCGGCTTAAGCACCGCAGCTTTCGCCTTCCCCCAGACGCCGCCCAGCGAACGCGTCGGCCTCGACCTCGCCACCCCGCTTCCGGAAGGCGTGTATTTCGTCGATATCGCCAGCGTCGGCGGTTATCAGCTGGCTGGCTTGGGTCCGCATGGCACCAGCTTTTCGGAAGGCTCCGGCTTCAACTATAACGTTCCGGTCATCGCCTGGTCGACCCCCTGGACCTTCAATGGCATCCACGTGACCCTGCTCGCCGCGCTGCCGGCAGCTGAGGTCGGCACTTACAGCACGATCCACGGGCAGAGCTATTCGTACGGCCTCTATACCCCGTTCCTGGCCGCGACCTTCGGCTATAACTTCGGCAACGGCTTCGCGGTCAGCTACACCGCAGGCGTCTATCTGCCGATGACCGGCACCGCGGGCTTCGACCCGCTGTTCGACGTCACCACCTTCCATCAGATGCTGGCGCTCGCCTATCACGCCAACGGCTGGAACCTGACCGGCAATTTCCTGTATAACATCGCCAGCAACACCTCGGGCACCGGCGGCGTCGGTGGCCTGTGCCAGGCTGCCTTCGGCACTGGATATTACGGCAACTGCCAGGGCCTGCTGGGCGACGACTTCATCTACAGCCTTGCCGTGACCAAGACGATCGGCAAGTGGGAAGTCGGCATCACCGGCTGGGGCTTCGTCGACACCTCGACCACCGCCATCAATACGATTTATGGCGGCAAGCAGTCGGAATTCGCTCTCGGCGGCTTGGTCGGCTACAACTTCGGCCCGGTCATCACCCAGTTGATTGTCGGCTCGGACGTCGCCGTTTCGAATATGCCGACTCGCGACACCCGCGGCGTGCTGCATGTCATCGTCCCGCTGTGGAACCCGGAGACCCCGAAGGTCGTCGCCGCCAAGTACTGATCGTTCGATCGGTCTGGCCGGTCTCCCGGCATGACGCCAAAGCCGACGATGGTTCGCCATCGTCGGTTTTCTTATTTCGGTAATGCGCGGATCGCCTTTCCTGGCTGCTCTCTCGCCCATTGGTTCGCCGGAAGCTCTGAACGCACGCAATCAGAGAGAGCATCGGCCCGCCGATAAACGGCCTGGCGTCGCCAGCCAAGGCAAACCCGAGTGTTCGCTCCGGCGGCTTAG
>JAJYCZ010000143.1 GCA_021777915.1 Pseudomonadota bacterium
CTGACCTTGACCCGCCGGGTCTGGGCGCTCACCGCGCTCGCTCTCGCGACCATGACGCTGGGGACCGGCGTCGCGCTTGATCGGTTCGACGCCGCCATGCTCGACCTGCGCCGTGGGGAATTGCGCAGCGAGGTCGATATCGCCACCGCATGGCTGAAAAGCGCGATTCAGGCGGAGGCGAAAGACGCCAAGGCTGCCGCGCCCGCCGCGCTGGAGCCCCTGCGTTCGGCGCGCTTTGGCGAGGACGGCGCTTTCTTCGCGATCTCGCTCGACGGGGACTCGCTGCTCGCGCCGACAACACCGGAAATCGAGGGAACCAGCCTGCTGAACGTGCGGGACAGCGGCGGCGGCCTGCCGTTTCAGTCCATGCTGAACCTGGCGCGCCGGGACGGCTCCGGCTTCGTGAGCTATCCCTGGCCCAAGCCGGGGGCCAAGGGCCGCCATCAACAGCTTTCCTTCGTCAAGGCCATGCCCGAACTCGCGCTGGTGATCGGCGCCGGCGTCTATGATGACGACGACACGGCGCGCCTGATCGGCATCACTCGCGCCGTGACGCTGGCGGCGGCGCCGCTGCTGCTGCTCTTCGTCACAGCCGCCTTTTTCATCGGCCGGACCATTTCCCGTCGCCTGCGCGGCCTGACCTCCGGCCTCGACGCCATGGCGCGCGGGAATTTCGACATTGCTCTGCCGGGGCTGGAGCTGGACGACGAGCTCGGCGACATGGCCCGAGCGGTCGAGGCGATCAAGCTCGGCTTGCGCCGCGCCGCCGAACAGCAGGACGCCGAACGGGCCGCGCGGCGCGACGCCGCGGATCGCTCCCGCGCGGAAACCATGGGCGCGCTGGCGCGCAATTTCGAAACGGCGGTCGGTGGGGTCGCCGAGGGCGTCACCGCGGCGGCGCGGCGGCTTGAAAACCTCGCCCGGGAACTGGTGCAGGAGGCGCGCTATTCCGGGGAACAGGCCGAATCCGGCGCCAATGCGGCGGAAACCGCCGCGCAGAACGTGCTCTCGGTCGCCTCGGCCGCGGAGGAGCTGAGTTTCTCGGTGACCGAAATCGGCGCCAGCGCGACGCGCTCGCGCAGCCTGACCGAACAGGCCGCTCGGGAAGCCGTAACCACGCGCGCCCGCATGGAGGACCTCGCCGGAGCCATCGACCATATCGGCGGCATTGTCGCGATGATCGCCGGCGTCGCCGAACAGACCAACATGCTGGCGCTCAACGCGACCATCGAGGCGGCGCGCGCCGGCGAACAGGGCCGGGGCTTCGCGGTCGTGGCGCAGGAGGTCAAGTCGCTGGCCGAACAGACCTCGCGCGCCACCTCCGACGTGGCGGAAAAAATCGCGCATATCCAGCGCGCCTCGCAGGAGGCCAACGCCTCGATCCGCGAAATGGCCGAGGCGACCCGCGAGGTCAGCTCGATCGCGACCGGTATCGCGACCTCGGTCGAGTCCCAGGGCGAGGCGACTCGGGAGATCGCCCGCAACGTCCACGACGCCTCGGACCGCACCAGGGAACTCACCAAGGTCGTCGAGGAAGTGCGCGCGGCGTCCCGCCAGTCGGGCGATTCCGCCGAAGGCGTGCTGCAATCGGTCACCGACCTCGCGCGCCAGGCCGACGCGCTGCGCCGCGAATGCGACGCTTTTCTCGCGCGGGTGCGGACGGCTTAAGTGGTCACGAGAGCGAGCCGCGCGCCTTCGGGCGTCGTCTCCACCTTGCGATAGAAACACGACTTGCGGCCCGTGTGGCAGGCCTTGCCGTCGCCGCCGGCCTCGACCCGCAGCAGCAGCGCGTCCTGGTCGCAATCGACCCTGATGTCGATCACTTTCTGGACCTGCCCGGAGGTGTCGCCCTTGCGCCAGAGTTCGTTGCGCGAGCGCGACCAGTAATGGACGATTCCCGTCTCCAGCGTCTTTTCCAGCGCCAGCGCGTTCATATAGGCGAGCATCAGGATTTCGCCGCTCGACGCCTCGACCGTCACGCAGACGATCAGGCCGTGCGAATCGAATTTCGGCGTGAAGACGCCGCCTTCTTCGAGGATTTTCTTGTCGGAGGAGGGGGCGGGGAAGGTCATCAGCGACTCACCGCCCGCGCACGAGGCTCAAGAACCGCGCCTGTTCGGCGGGATCGGACTTGAACGGGCCGGAGAACTGCATGGTGACCGTCAACGCGCCCGGCTTGCGCACGCCGCGCATCGACATGCACATGTGTTCCGCCTCGATCAGCACCGCCGCGCCGCGCGAATGGAGGCGGGCGTCTAGCGCCGCGAGAATTTGCGCCGTCATCGTCTCCTGGGTCTGGAGGCGGCGGGCGTAAACGTCGACGAGGCGCCCGAATTTCGACAGGCCGAACACGCCGCCATCCGGGTAATAGGCGATATGCGCCTTGCCGAAGAACGGCGCCATATGGTGCTCGCAATGCGAATAGAAGGGGATGTCCTTCACCAGCACCATTTCGCCATAGCCGCCGACGTCCTCGAACACCTTGTCGAGGATGGGGCCGGGGTCCTGCCCGTAGCCGGCGAAAATCTCTTCATAGGCCTTGACGACGCGGGCCGGGGTGTCGCGCAGCCCCTCGCGGTCGGGATCGTCGCCCAGCCAGGCCATCAGGGTGCGCACCGCCGCTTCCGCTTCCGACCGGCTCGGGCGAACGATGGCCGCATCCTGCCGTTTCGCCGTCGCCGAGGACGCCTTCACGCCCTCCCCGGGCGATTTGGACCGCGATTTGGCGGCGGCGCGCTTGCGTCGCCGCTCGAGAGCGGAATGCGCCAGATCGTCCAAAGACATCTCCTGTGGCCGGGGGGCGGCGGGCCTGCCGCGTCAGGGAAAACAGCGCGCCCGGACTTCGCGCAACCTGCGCAAGCCAACTTATGCGGCGCATCGAATAATATAGAGCTTTGGGCCTTCATTTCCAGCCGTTCGATCATATGCCCTTTGTCGCTGTCGCGAGCCAGGCGCGCTCCGCGGCGTCGAGGAAGGGCGACAAAGCCGCGCGAACCCTCGCATGATAGGCGTTGAGCCAGGCTTTTTCCTCGCTGGTCAGGAGCTTCGGCTCGATCAGGCGCGGGTCGATCGGGACCAGGGTCAGGGTTTCGAAGCCGAGCATGTCGCGTTCCGCGCCGGCAATGTCGCGCGGCTCCACCGCGACCAGATTTTCGATGCGGATGCCGAAAGCGCCCTCGCGATAATAGCCCGGCTCGTTGGACAGGATCATGCCCGGCTCCAGCGCCGCCCCGCCGAGCTTGGAAATCCGCTGCGGTCCCTCGTGAACCGAGAGATAGGAGCCGACGCCATGGCCGGTTCCATGGTCGAAATCGAGCCCCGCCTCCCATAAAGGGCGCCGAGCGAAAGAGTCGATCTGCGCGCCGCTGGTTCCGGTGGGAAAGACGGCGCGCGCGATGGCGATATGCCCCTTGAGCACGAGCGTATTGGCGCGCCGGGCCTCTTTGGAGGGGCGGCCGACCGCGAGCGTGCGGGTGACGTCGGTGGTGCCGTCGAGATATTGGCCGCCGGAATCGACCAGATAGACGCCCTTGCCGATGCGCGCGTTGGATTTCTCCGTCACCCGGTAATGGGGCAGGGCGGCGTGGGGGCCGGCCGCCGAAATGGTCGGGAAGGAAATGTCGCGCAAGGCGCCGCTGTCGCGCCGGAAAGTCTCCAGCGCCTGGGCCGCCGCGATTTCGCTGAGACGGCCCTTGGGCGCCGTGGCGTCGAGCCAGTTCAGGAAACGCGCCATGGCGACGCCGTCGCGCAAATGGGCGGCGCGGGCGCCGGCCAGTTCCGTCGCGTTCTTGCGCGCCTTCAGCAAGCCGATGGGGTCGGTTCCGATTTCCGCCTCGCCGCCGGCTTCCGTGAAAAGCCGGGTGAGGCGCGTCGGAGCCGTCGCCGAATCGAACAATATTTTCTGCTTTTTGCCACCGAGCGCTTTTAAAGCCTCGGGCAGGGCGCTGGGGGGCGCGAGTTGCGCCAGTTTGGAGACCGCCGCGGTGGTTCGTGCGGAAAGCTTTGCCGGGTCGAGGAAGAGGCGTGGCTTGCCCCGGCGCGGGATCAAGGCGTAGCCGAGCGCGATCGGCGTGTGGGCGACATCGGCGCCGCGCAGGTTGAAGGCCCAGGCCAGGGCGTGGGGATCGCTGACCAGCAAGGCGTCGGCGGCAAGCGCCTTGGCGACCAGCTTCAGTTTCGTCTCGGCGGCCTCGCCGGCGTATTTCTTCGGATGGAGGACGACGCGGCCGAGCGGCGGCGCGGGGCGGTCGGCCCAAAGGAGGTCGATCGGGTTTTCGTCGACGGCGACGAGACTCGCCCCGGCCTTTTTCGCCGCCGCCTCGAAACGCGCGATCTGCCCGCCGGTGTGCAGCCAGGGATCGAAGCCGACGCGGGCGCCTTTTTGCGCGTTTTTCGCCAGCCAGCCGCTCGGCGGCGTCTCGCCGAGCGGGACGATCGCAAAAACTTTCGCGTCCGCCTGCTCGCGCGCCTGTATGGCGTAGCGGCCATCGACGAAAAGCGCGGCCTTGTCGGCGAGAACCACGGCGAATCCGGCGCTGCCGGTGAAACCGGTGAGCCAGGCCAGACGCTCCTCGCAGGGCGCGACATATTCGTTCTGATGGGCGTCGGCGCGCGGAACGAGAAAGCCGTCGAGATGCAGCGCCGCCAGTCGCGCGCGCAGCATTTTCAGCCGGGGAGCGCCGAGCGAAGGATCGGCGGTTTCGTCGAAGGTCTGGAAGTGCGAGTCGAACATTTTGCCAGTTTAAGCAATTTCCTGGCGAAAGGCGATTTTTCGACGTTTGCACGGCGGCGCCGCGAGGACGACTCGACGCGGCGTCCGCGCCGCCAGAGGAAAAAGCGCCTTCATTGGCTCGCGCCCTTCTCTCCGCGCCATTCCGGGAAGGGACTCGAAGAGCTCAAAAACTCACGCTTATGGCGACATCTTGAGCGGAATCCGTTCACGTTGAATCGGGGATATCGCCATCACATTTCGTGTTTAAAGCATAATCTTATCCAAAAAGTCCGCAGCTTTTTGGGATTAGGCTCTAAGGCCCCGCCCCGGGGTTGTCCTGGGTTTGCTGCGCCGCCGCCGCACGCATGCCGCCCATCACGTTGAAGCGCGCTTTTTGCTCATCGCTCAGCGAAGCGTAAAACGTCTTCAAGGCGGGTTTCACCGTATTGGCTGCCTGTTCCAGCGCTTGCAGCCGCGTGGAAACCGCTTCCAGGCGGCCCGTCATCGTTTGGGGCGGAGCCGAGGGGCAGGATGCGCCGAGGCCCGATCCGGCGGCTGCCGAGGCGGTCTTGAGCGTGTCGAACGCCGCTTGCTGGTCCTCGGTCGGCCGCACAATTCCCTCAATTCGCCGAACCGGCACAACGGTGAAGCTTTGCGCGCCTTTCTTGCAGAGCGCGGCGAGATCCCGCGCAGGGGCCTGGTCAACCGCGACGCCTCGATTCCGGGTCTGGCCATGGCTTTCGGCCGCGGCCAGTTCAACTTTCTGCTGGTCGTCGAGAGAGTTATAGAAGGCCGTCAGGGGCGCGCGCACAATATCGACCGCCTGCGCCATGGCCTGGAGCCGCTTGACGACGTCGTCAAGCCGTCCGACCGGCGTGAGGGGAGCCGTGGTCGGACACGACGCGCTCAAGATCGCACGGGCTTGGTCCGAGGCCGCCTGGACCTGATCGAGGACCGCCTTTTGCGCATCGGTCGCTTGTATCGCTCTCCCGATTTTGTCGAGCGGCAAATCGGTGACGCCGGGCGCCAGGCCGTTGCAAGTCTGCGCCATATTGGTGGCAGGGGCGCTCGCGACGGCGGGGCCGAGACGATGACGCCTGGCGTAATGCCGGTGATGCCGATGATGGCGATGCCCGTGATAATAGGCGGTATAGCCCTGCGCATTGAGCGGATAGCCATAGACGTCGAACGGGGAATAGTCGTTATAGCCGTAATCGCCATAATAGCCGCCGTACGCGCCATAGCCGCCATAGGGCCCGTAATCGTTATAGGCGTAAGACGAGCAGGAACCATAATAGTCGTAGAATGGGCACATGCTCTCCCCTGGCCAGAAAATTGACGACAACAAAAAGTCTGACCCATAAAAGAAGAACGGATTGTAATAGGCATAAGGCCAAAGGGCATAGGTCATCATGTCGCCATAGAAGAATGGCCAGAACACGGAACCGTCCCAATCGCCGTAGCCGTAACCCCAATTATTCCAGCCCTGACCCCAATTATTCCGACCCCAGCGATTCCATCCCTGCATATTGCCGAAGCCATTGCGGTTGAACCCGCGCGAGTTGAATCCCTGAACGCCATGGAAAGCGGCGCCGCCCATCCGGTTGCCGGCGAAGGCCGTTCCCTGGCCGAAACGCGCGCCATTGCCCAGACGTCCACCGCCGAAACGCCCGCCATGTGCGCCACCGAAATGGCTGCCCGCGAAATGACCGCCGAAACGCCCGCCATGTGCGCCGCCGAAGTGGCTGCCCGCGAAATGGCCGCCGTGGGTTCCGCCGAAATGCCTGCCGGCGAAATGGCCGCCGTGGGTTCCGCCGAAATGCCTGCCGGCGAAGTGACCGCCGTGGAACCCGCCGAAGTGACCGCCGTGGAACCCGCCGAAGCGCCCGCCGTGGAACCCGCCGAAGTGACCTCCGCGGAAGCCGCCGAAGCCGCCGCCATGGAAGCCGCCGAAGCCGCCGCCGAAGCCGCCACCGTGGAAGCCGCCGAAGCCGCCGCCCCCGAAATGCCCGCCGCCGCCGAAGCCGCCGCCCCCGAAATGCCCGCCGCCGCCGAAGCCGCCGCCGTGACCGAAAGCATAGGCCTCTCCTGTTACGCCCGGCGCAAGCAGAACTGGCGCGCCGAAACCGAGGGTTGCGGCCAGGGTGAAAATTTTCGCCATTCGACCAAGCATGATTCTCGTCCCTTCCACACGGAGCGACGACGCAGCGTGGTAACGTCTTGTTTAAGGCCAATTAAACGCGCGGCGCGCTTGTTTTGTTCCAGGGTGCTTCAAAAAATTCCCCGTTTTGCGGAGACGCCAACAGGCGGCTCGCCGCCGCACAGGAGGCGTCAACTTCAAACATTGGCGGCGTTGGCGGACAATCTGCACGCCACTGGCCCCCGCGAGGCCCGACCAAATGGACCCGCGGGGTCCGCTGTGCTGTTGCGACAGCCACATTACTGCTCGACGGCCGTCCCAACCGTGCGACGGCCGGAGTGGCGTCCGAGCGCATCATCGCGCTGCTCGAACATGGCTCGGCCTGTACTGCTATTCGCAGACATAGATGCGACGCCAACGCCGGTGGATGACGGCGCGGGAGGGGCGGCGCAACCGGTCGCCAAAGGCGATGTTCAGAATTGAGCCCATAAGCCTCGCCCGCCGTTCGGAATGCCTTCGGCGCGCCAGCAACGGCAATCGGTTTCCTGGTTCGCGGCAGGCCTGCTCCTGGGCAGGGTCCAGCCGCTTGCTTGCCTCTATGCCGAGCGTCCACCCAGGGTCGCCACCCGAAATGGGAGCCGTCGCAAAACTATAATTTTCGGGGCGCCGCGCCCGAGCGGCGCAACAGCAGCGTCGCCCAGCCTTCGATGTCGCGCCGTCTCCACAGCCAAAAGCCCTGGGCGCGATAGGCGGTCAGCACGCCGGGGACGTCGCGCGCCAGCAGGCCGGAAAGCACCAGCTCAGCCCCGGGCGTCGCGACGCGCGCCAGCGACGGGGCGAGACGGCGCAAGGGTTTCGCCAGAATATTGGCCAGGATCAGGTCGTAATGCCGGAAACGGTCGAGCGCGGGATGGTCCACGCCCCGGGCGACCACCGGCCGCAGCCACGGACCCGCGCCATTGAGCAGCGCATTGCCGCGCGTCGCCGCCACGGCGGTGGCGTCGATATCGCCGGCCGCGACCTTTTCGCGCAAGGCGCGCGCCAGAGCGAGCGACAGCACGCCGGTTCCGCAGCCGACGTCGATTGCGGCGCGCGGGCGCCGGCGCTTGAGAATCTCGTCGAGGAACAGAAGGCAGCCTCGGGTGGTGCCGTGATGACCGGTGCCGAAAGCCAGAGCCGCCTCGATTTCCAGTCCGATGTCATTGGCTTTGGCGCGCGCGCGATCATGCGCGCCGTGGACCAGGAAACGCCCGGCGCGCACGGCGGAAAGGCCTTCAAGCGACGCCCCGACCCAATCCTTTTGCTCCACCCGGCCAAATTCGATCCTTTGCGCCAGTTCCTCGCCGACCGCCGTCGCGACCAGGGCGCGGACATTTTCCTTGTCGGGCTCATGGCCGAAATAAATTTCCACCATCCAGGGCGTGGCGGCCCAGCTCGCGGTCGAGGATTTCTCCTCGAAGGCGGCGGCGGCGGTGTCGGCTGGGTCGAATGTCTCGACCACCAGATCGGCGACGGCGCGCGCCTGATCCTCGTCGCAGCGCAGGCGCATGACGAAAGCGGCGTTGTTGGGGGGCAAACCTTCAAGCATGGCGCCCGGGTATCATGGGGAGACGGGCAAGTCGACCGCGCTGTTTTTTGCTGTTGACATGACGGCTGTGCGAAAGCATAAGCGGGCCAACGAGGGGCCCCGTCGCACGGGGCTTTTTCGTCGCCGGAAAGCTGATTTCCGTCGGGGAGAGTGTCCCGAGCGGCAAAGGGGGCGGACTGTAAATCCGCTGGCTAAGCCTTCGTAGGTTCGAGTCCTACCTCTCCCACCATTCCATAAAAATGTATCAAAAACAACATATTAGCGTGGGGCCGCGGGTCTCGTGCCATGTTGGTTGCGCTCACGTTATCGAGCCTGGCGGCGGGGGCCACGGAAAACAGGAAATTTCGTATGGCGTCCCCGTCACTGGCGCGCGCCGTCATCGCGAGGACCGAAGCGACGAAGCAATCCACGTTTGGGCGCATCGCAGGTTGGATCGCTTCGCCGCGCTCGCGATGACGGAAGGTCGCCAAAATGCGTCTCGAAAAATTCGAAACGCGCGGCGACCAATTTGTGTGATTGGCCGTGCGTCCCCGAACCCCCACAACGGCGTCGACGTGATGGATGCCGGTGGCGGTTTATTGGGCGGGAAGATCACCCTTGTGAAGCCGCTGGACGGAAAAGGCGAAATCTTGGGGTTACGGTGAAAGGGTCATGGGTTACGGGATGACGGTGACCGTGCGTCTCGTTGGGCAA
>JAJYCZ010000144.1 GCA_021777915.1 Pseudomonadota bacterium
AAGGCGCCGCCAAGGTAGTCGAGATCGTGAGGGATCGGATTCCGCGCCGTTTCGGCCTAGATCCTATTCAGGACGTTCAGGTCCTGTGTCCCATGCAGCGCGGCGCGCTCGGCGCCCGCGCGCTCAACGCCGATTTGCAGAAGGCGCTCAACCCGGACCCGCAGGACAGGGTCGAGCGTTTCGGCTCGATCTTTGCGCCGGGCGACAAGGTCATGCAGACGGAAAACGATTATGACCGCGAGGTCTTCAACGGTGATCTGGGGCGCGTCCTTCGCATCGATCGGGACGAAGGCGCCCTGATCGTCAATTTCGATGGTCGGGAGACATCTTACGCCTTCGGGGAACTCGACGCTCTGGTCCCGGCCTATGCGACGACGATCCATAAGTCACAGGGCTCGGAATACCCGGCCGCAGTCGTCACCTTTGCCACGCAGCATTACACCATGCTGGCGCGCAACCTCCTCTACACGGCCGTCACCCGCGGGAAGCGCTTGGTTGTCATTGTCGGCCAGAAGCGCGCCCTGGCCATCGCGATCCGCAACGCCCGAACGAAAAGCCGGTGGACGAAACTTGGGGAATGGTTGGCGCGGTGAGTCATTCTTTCTGCGACAGGCCGGAGTCGACCCTGGCTGTGTGAAAACGCGAGTCAGATGGGCACGAGTCAGGTAGAATCTCTCCGTTTTGAGGCGGGGAGATTTTCATGGGCCGCTTTGTGGAGTGCGTCGACCGCACGCAACTGAGCCTTTTGCCGGAATGCCTTGAGGACTGGGTGGACGAGAACAACGCGGTCCATGTGATCGAGGCGTTTGTCGAATCGCTGGACTTGTCCGACCTGGGCTTTTCGAGCGCAATGGCGAAAGCGACTGGCCGGCCTGCATATCATCCGTCCGTATTGCTGAAGCTTTATATCTACGGCTACCTCAATCGGGTTCAGTCGAGCCGGCGGCTGGAGCGCGAGGCGGGACGGAATGTCGAGCTGATGTGGCTGCTTGGCCGCCTGGCGCCGGATCACAAGACGATCGCCGACTTTCGCAAAGACAACGGCGTGGCGCTGCGCAAGGTCTGCACGCGGTTTGTCGCTCTGTGCCGCACGATGGGCCTGCTCACTGGCGAGGCCGTCGTGATCGACGGCAGCAAGTTCAAGGCGGTGAACAACCGCGACCGCAATTTCACGCAAGCGAAGATGGCGCGACGCTTGGCTCAGATCGAAGAGAATATCGCGCGCTATCTCAGCCAGCTCGACAGCGCGGACCGTCAGGAGCCTTCGGACGCGATGTCCTCCAGGATTGATCATCTGAAGGAGAAAATTGCGGGCCTGAAACAGGAGATGGAGCGTCTCGCCGCGCTCGACGCCCAGATGATGGCTTCACCGGACCATCAGATTTCCCTGACCGACCCTGACGCGCGCTCGATGGCGACCAGCGGGCGCGGCTCCGGAATGGTGGGCTATAATGTCCAGGTCGCCGTCGAAACCGCGCGCCATCTGATCATCGCTCATGAAGTCACCAACGTCGGCCATGATCGGGCGCAACTCGCGCCGATGGCCGAAGCCGCGAAGGCGGCGCTGGAAGTTGAGACGCTCGATGTGATCGCCGACCGCGGTTATTTCAACAGCGAGCAGATCAAGCAATGCGCCGACGCCGGCGTGTCAGTCACCTTGCCCAAACCGCAGACGTCCAGCGCGACCGCAGAGGGCCGCTTTAGCCGGGAGGACTTCATCTATCTCGCCGATCAGGACGTTTATCGCTGCCCGGCCAACCAGGTGCTGCCGCATCGTTGCGCGACGTTCGAAAAGGGGCTGACGCTACACCGCTATTGGACGTCGGCATGTTCAGACTGCGAGATCAAGAGCCGCTGTACGCCGGGCAAGGAGCGCCGGGTCACGCGCTGGGAACACGAGAATGTGCTCGAAGACGTTCAGCGTCGGCTCGACGCAAATCCCCAGGCCATGCGCACGTGCCGTGAGACCGTGGAGCATCCCTTCGGCACGCTCAAGGCGCGAATGGGCGCGACCCACTTCCTCATGAGGCGTCTTCCCAACGTCGCGTCAGAGATGGCGTTGCACGTGCTCGCCTACAATCTGACAAGGGTGATGAACATCCTCGGCCGCCCCGCTTTGGCTGAGGCGATCAGGGCGACATGACGCCTGAATTGCTCGTTCTCCCGCCCTTAAAAGCCTCGAAGGAAGCTCGTCAAAGCGACGCATCCCTCCACCGCAGCGACAAAGAAATAACTGGCACGCCGAGACCGGGCGAAAATCATTCACCCGTCGTGCTGGAGGTTTTCACACGGTCTGGACCCTGACCAGCCGTACAAGGCTGGTGCAGGAAAGGCTACCATTGCCCGCGCAGCGGACGTTCCTTGGGCGGCGTTCACCGCTCTGCGCGAAAACACGGGGGCCGAATGATCGCCCTGCACTGACAGGCCCCCTTCAATGTCAGTGGCCGGCGTCTATGTCAGCTCGGGTATCGCCGGAGTTTGAAGGCTAGGAACGAGTCAAGATCGGCTAGGAGGAGAGCGCATTAACTGAATTTTAAGTAGATAGTCGACATTCAGATTACATTCATGTTACCGAATTTAAACACTTCCCTTCGGTGCCTCAGAACGTGGCGAAGGCGAGCCGTATTTCTGATCCGGGTGTTTGAGAACAAAATGACTAAAAATCCCATTGATGAACATGTCGGCGACGGAATTCGGCGGGCGCGTGAAAAGCGCGGCATGGACTTGCAACGATTGGCGACATCGGCCGGGGTTGCGCTGGACAAAATCGAGAAATACGAAACTGGCTGCGAACGAATCGGAGCGAACGACCTAATTCGTATCGCGTCCGCGTTGGGCGTGGGCATTACCTGCTTCTTCGAAGGAATATCCGCTGACGACGCCTCCCGATCATTGGTCCCAGACGCCACCTTTACTGACGAGGCGCTTGGATTGGCGCGCGTTTTCGCGCGCGTCCGCGATCCAATTGCACGGAAAACGATCATTGTTCTCACGCAATTGTTAGCCTCGCCGTCTGATGGCGAATCGGTGGACTGACAAGGGTTAAGAATAGTCGGACCAGCAACGCCCTCGTCGAAGGCGACAACATTTGTGATCGGGGTCGCCGGGAGATTTGCGAGAGCCGGATGCTCGATCGACGACAGATTCTTTATCCAAATCAATTCGGTGGGTGAAAAAAATTCTTGGCCCGTGATTTTTGATATTGGAATAGGCTTGCGTAGGCGGCGCTTTCGTAGCCGCGATCCCGTTGATTGATCGGTCGGTTGGCAAAACAAAATTCTCGTCAATGCGTATTCGATGACCCCGCGCCATTCAATGCATCGTTGAATGCGAGGAATTCATTTAAGCGATAAATGGCGGGGTGCGTCGGAAAGCTCAAACTGAGTTGGTCCAAAAGGATAGTAAGACCGTGTCGGGCTGCTCGCCAGTTAACATTGCCTTGTTCAAGGGCATCCCGATAAAGACCGAGAAGGTGATCGACGGTTCGGTCGATAGCGTCGTCGCTCATGAGGAGGAATTGAAGAGGTTTGGCCTGTTACGTCTCGATTTCCAAATTGAAGGCGTTAACGCAAGTGGCGTTCTTCCGCAATCGCCCGCCTGGCGAGACGGAGCAGCGTGGCCGCGGTCTCGCTGACGGCCCCTACTTCAGGGAGAACATAGTCGAGCAGCGCTAGAACCGCGTCAACGTCCGAGCTTGGAATTCTCTCTTGGCTGACGGGAGCCGCAGGTCTCGCAACCGGGGGGATTTCATCGCTCATTTATCAGTTCCTTCGTCGTCAGCACATTTGCGTAATTTGAGATGATCGACCGTTGTACAGCTCGCTCGATGTCTCCCCACATCTCAGGGCTACGGGAGAATATGGCGTCCGACGCCACAAAGGCCGGTCGCGTGTTCAACGCACAGTCGACTGCTGTCGGCAATATCGTCTGCTCCACTGAACCCCCGGCGAGAACGAGGGCTGGCGCGCCCAGGTCGCTGTCGAGACATTGAAAGTTTCGGTCACGCAGGAGAGAGCCTGAACTTATGGCGAAGTATAGATCGCCCGGCCTGGGCCGGCCGACGCTGGCCGAGCCGCTCGCGAAGCCCAGTCGCCAGGTCTCTCCGACGAAAGCGACGGGACGTAACATTCTTTCCCAGGCCTTGACCAGGCGTTCGGCGTTGCGTCGCCCTTCCTCAAGCCAACGGGCTTGGCTCGCAGCGGTCTCAGGGAGGAAATAGACGAGCATCGGCCGATGAACCTGCGAGCGCAGCAAACGGATTTGGTGCGATTTCCAAGGTTCCATTTGATTAACCAACCCATGGTTTATCGACGACATTTTCGGTCAGCCGACGCGCGGGCCTAACGCTTGATTGCTCAAGGACGCCCGGTCGATCCCAGTCGCCTTCGGGGCGCAAGATCACCATCGGGCCGCTCGACAGATTAATGGCGTCGAAAGGCGGCTCAATTTCCAAAACCATCTCCTTGTAGGAATGGTCGGAGAAATTGAAGGGTTGGGATCCCTCGACCAATTTGCCGCCAAATCGAGCCCAAAACGGTTCGAGGCCTTCACGCGCATGGCCATAAACGCGGCGGAAACCCTTGCGGCGAGCCATTCCGATTCCTTCTCGCACCAGGTCGAAAGCGAGGGTCGATTTGCGAAAACTCCGCCGGATCGCCAGCCGCTCCAATTTGACGAAGTCATGGAAGAAGCGAGCCCGAAGACATCCTGCCGGTTCGCCGGCGACAAACCCGACAAAATGCGTGGCGCAGTGATCGTTGCCGTCGAACTCTTCCGCGAAAGGGCAATCTTGCTCGGCGATATAGACCGCCGAGCGGATCGCGTAGACCATCAGAAGATCATCGAAACCGCGCGCAACCCGCACCTCTGTCTTGCGGTTCCGTCTCGGTGAGGAATCGTCGCGCTGTCCCAAATTCGGGCGCCGGCCGCCAGGTTTCATCTTCAATATCCCTTTTCAGGCGAGGGCTTCGGCCATTCGCCGCCTGTAAACCCAAATCGGCGTGCCGTTCAAAGTCTGGTCCAGTTGCTGGAACCCCGTCTTGCGTATGAAGCGGTCGCCGTCAGGAGAGCCGGCGCAGGCGTAGATGTCGCAGCCAATATAGGGAGGTTGGCGAAGCCAGCTCATGAGATTGCCGACCGCTCCGGCAACCGGCCCGGGAAGGCAGAGCGCCCACGCGTAAATCGCGCTCGCCCGCTCGCCGGGTCGAGTGAGGCCGCTGAGGTCGGGAGTTGTGGTGGAAAGCTGATCGCGAAGCAGCTGCTCTAGGCCGCGTTCGTTCAACGACAGCAGCGCGAACGCGCCGACCAGCTTCCCCTGAGCTAAGATTGCAAGAAGGCTTTGCGATTTTCGTTGCACCGCCCGCAACGCCAATTTCGCAGCGGTGACAGCCGGCAAATAGCCGGCGGTAAGCTGCATCAGCGCGGGAATTTCGTCATCCGTGGCGGCACGGACGTGAAATCGGCGGCTAACAGGCATGAATTCCAATTCAAAGCGGTGCGATTGTGCAACGCTTTCATGGGAGAGTGTCATGGCGACCATTGTGGCGAATCCTCGGATATGCTCTGATCCCGATGAATAGGTGATAGGTATCCCAATTCGTGGAAAATGACATGAAGGTAAATTCGCGTCAGATCGATGCAGAATCGCAGCGGGAAAGATCGCCGTCCGTCAAAGCCATTTCGTGGGACGATCTCCGCATCTTTCTGGCCTGTAGCGAGAAGGCCAGCTTCCGCTCGGCCGCGAAGGCGCTCGGACTTGATTCCGCCACCGTGGTGCGACGAATTGATAGGCTAGAACAGGCGCTTGGTGCGCGACTGTTCTTTCGGCTTGCCGAAGGCGTTCAACTGACAGATGAGGGCAAGCGCATCGTTCGTGACGCGCGCGACATGCAGCGCGCGTCTTTCAATATTGTTCGCCAAAGCCAAGTTCACGCCAACGATCTACGCGGCGTCGTCAGGATTGCCGTTACAGAAGGGATCGGAACCTATTGGCTGCTACCGCGCATGTTGAGCTTCCAACAAGCGAATCGGTTACTCACGATGGAAATGATTTCTACGATGGCCTATTCCGATGTCGGCAAACTGGAATCGGACATAGCAATCAATTTCACGCGTCCAGTGGGGCCCGATCTGATCGCCTTCCGCCTAGGCTATCTGCATATTTATGGTTTCGCCTCAATCGATTATGTCGAACGATACGGTTTTCCGCGCGATCTGAACGAGCTTTCGCGTCATCGCATTATACAGCAGGCCGCCCCGCTTCTGGACGAAGGAGCTTATGCGCGGCAAATCGGCGTCGAAAACGTCGAAGGCATTGTGGGATTTCGCACCAATAGCAGCGCGGCCGTGCTCTATGCTATTGAGCGCGGCGCAGGGATCGGATTTCTGCCGACTTATGCGTCGGTGCTAGGAGACAAATTAGTTCCTGTCGATCTCGCGGGCGCGCGCTATCGTCTTGAAATTTGGATGACGTACCATCCGAATTTGCGCGGGTCCAAAAGGCACATGACCGTCGTCGACTGGCTGAAGCGGGTTTTCGATTCGAGGCGATTTCCTTGTTTCGGCGAAGAGTTCGTCCATCCGTCAGACCTCATCTCGCAGATGAGAGAAGCCAGAACGACAATCGGTGGCCAGGGCTACGCTGCAGCCTTTCCATTTGCCGGAGAATTGGCTGAGCCGCAGCAATAACAGCGCACATTCTGTATGAGTTCGCGTTATGTCGGCAATGTTGCATTTGAACGATTCGCCGCGGTCCAACAAGACCGGTAGACCGCTGCGTCGGGTTACGATCGACGCCCCCTGCATGGCGTTGTATGCCCGCTATCTGGCCTGTTCTTGGCATACGACCGACGACCGCTCCCCGCCCAACCTTTCCCTTCCGCCGATTAGAGCCGAAGGCGCGACGAACTGGATGCCCCATCCGGGTCGACCCCGGCCCGTCATTCGAATGGTGCAGACCAAGGTCTATGCCTCATCGCTCAGCGCCGTTGACTCATTAGACCCAACTCTTCCCAAAGCCACTTGGTGTCATAGTCGGCCATTGGGTCGCCCGCCGGAACGCGCGCCATGTGGTTTTCCAGCGTTTTCAGCCAATCGACGACCTTCTTCCTGCCAGAAGCGCTTTTGATGGCCGCACGCGGAGATACATTCCCAAGCATCGGAATTGGCTCGTCCAGTTGCTGGCGATAATGTTCATCGAGATTTCCATGGACCAGGGCGCGAATTTCTTCCTCTGGCAACTCAACCCTCGAGACATGTCTCGCCGTTTCGCCACGGCTCGCCATCAGTTCCTCCGGCGTCTGTTCCGTCACGACGGGCTCCTTGACGAGTCCCTTCAAATCCGTCTCGATCATTGCCTTCGCGGCGGCGGCGCGCTCGCGCGAATTCGTCGTGAACAAAACCGCCCGACCTTTGATTTCGACCGCGCCGAGAATTGTCGATCCATCTGACATGGTCGATGCGACCATTAAGCCTTCAGGCGGCTGACGCGCGCCTTTGGACCGTTTCCGATTTGGCTTTTCCAATTTCAGCCAATTCCAATATGCCTTTCCCGCGTGGCTGAGACTCGGGTTCGCCTCAAATGCGTCGCGAATCTGATCGCGGGTCGTTCTCGACGTCAGCGGAAACCGCATCGTGACGATGACAAGGTCTTCGCCATCGGAATTCGTGATTTTTCTCGGCTTCGGATCGAGGGTTTTTTGCAGAAAGTCCGCCAGCCAGACGTTGCTGAACAGGGGCGCCGCCAGTTGAAGAAATGCAAGCTTTTCCATTTTTTCGATGGCGGCCGCATCAGCGAGAACGCCTTCGAACTCGGCCCTGAACTTTTCAATATGACCGGCCGATTCGACCTCCATCGCCTTGATGGCGCCCAGCAGTTCACGGGAGGTTTCGGCGTCGAATGCGAGAACGCCTCCAGCCATCTCGATCCTGCCGTCTATGTCGACCAAGCGCGCCCCGATCCGATCCCAGGTCTTCAAAGATTTGGAGCCCGACCGTTCATAGACCCGAACGGCCTCGCCGCCACGCACGAGGTCGCGCGCCAGAAACGACTCTCCCGGAATGACGCCGCTCACCTCATAGAGGCTCATGGCGGACCATCGCAGGGCTTTCATGTATTTCCGGGTGAGACCGTTCTCCTTCCAGCCTCGACGCTTCAGATAGTCGTCGACGACATTGCGGTCGTCCTCGTCCGCGCGGGTGAGAAAATCCTCGAAGGCGCAACCCCAAAGATTTGAGGCAGCCGGTTCGCCGAGCATCTCCATCAAAGCTTTGGAATCAAGTCCCCGCTCGCGGGCCGCGTCGCAGTGCTCCTCGATGACGTCGATCAAAACCTCGCGCCATCCGTCGCGGTCCAACCATTTCATCAATCCGCTGAGCGATTTTGCCGAGGACATCTATAGACCAGTGTGTTTCGTGGCGGGGAGGCCGCGGATCATTTCGCAGTCGGACGCCCCGGTCAATAATTCCCGATAAGCCGGTGGTCATTGGCTTCAGCGCCAACCGGTAGACTCCAACGACGATTGCGGGTTGCGAGAGACACAGACCGATCGTGGACGCCGGGCCGGAAACAAAGCACAGGGAAGCGCTCGTCGGCTCCGTCGAGCGCGTGACGTTCCACAATGAGGAAAACGGATTCGCCGTCTTGAAGGTCAAGGCGCGCGGGCGCCGGGACATCGTTCCCGTGGTCGGCCATGTGGCGTCTATTTCGGCTGGGGAATTCATCCACGCGGTGGGAGATTGGACCAACGACAAAATGCACGGCCTGCAGTTCAAGGCCGACTTTCTCAAGACAACGCCGCCAACCACGGCGGAAGGAATCGAAAAATATCTCAGCTCAGGAATGGTGCGTGGCATTGGCCCCAAGCTTGCCGAGCGGATCGTAGCCATCTTCGGCGAGGGAACCTTCGAGATCATCGAGGCCGAACCAGCCCGCCTGCGCGAGGTGTCCGGCATCGGAGAATTGCGCGCAAGTCGGATTGCCGCCGGTTGGGCCGAGCGGAAGGCGGTGCGCGACATTA
>JAJYCZ010000009.1 GCA_021777915.1 Pseudomonadota bacterium
CTCGATCGCGCTTGCCGCGACGCGCGGCAACCAGATCAAGGCCGCCGAGCTTTTAGGCCTGAACCGCAACACCTTGCGCAAAAAGGTGCGCGACCTCGACGTGAGGCTGATGCGTTCGTCGAGGTGACGGGACTGGTGACGCCCGCGCTTGTCGCGGGCGTCCAAGCCCAGGCCGCTGTCTGGAACGATCGCCGGGCAAAAGGCGAGCGGCGAGGACTCCCTGAGCGCGGACTCCCTTCCTTGCGGGGAGGGCCGGGGTGGCGGAAAAACCTTCGGCGTTTCCTTGAGCCGCCCCCACCCTTACCCTCCCCACAAGGGGGAGGGAAACGGCGAGGTCGACTCCCGGTTAAGGGAAATCGTTCCGATCATGACGCGGGTCGCGCCTGTTGAATCGGCTTTTCGGACGGCATCGGGGCCAACGCCCCAGCCGCACACTCTCCGCCTCTTTCCGCGGGCGTGGCGAGGAGGCGGCGGCGCCCTTGATTACAGATCCGCCCGCCGCTTGCTTTCCGGCGTGGCCTCGTAATGGGCTTCGGCGGCGAGCCAGTCGTCGAGTTCCCTGCCGGGGGCGAAGCCGCGCGATTCGGCGAAAGAATAGGCGAGGCGGGCGATCATTTCGCGCGCCGGCGACGGCGCCGGGGCGGCGGATTTTGCGATTGCGTTCCTGGCGGCCTTGCGCGGCGCTGGCGTCTCGGCCTTGGCGGCTTTTACGGGCGCGGCGGCTTTGGCGGGGGCGGAAGTTTTCGGCGAAGCGGGGCGGCGGGCGGCGGGTGCAGGCATCTATTCCCTCCAGAAGAGCGTGTCGTCGGCCGTGGCGAGAACCGGAGTCGAATGCCGCGACCGCGAACAGATCAGGGCGGCAAATGGTAAATAATTCGTTTCCATCGGCGGGCCGGCGCGCGAAAATCGCCGATCGGGCCGTCCTTGCGTCACGCCGTCGCATTCGCTAGCAATGCGTGATGCAACGCGTCGCGCTTTACACGGGTTCGTTCGATCCCGTCACCAACGGCCATGTCGATGTCATTCGCGCGGCCTCGCGGCTGTGCGACCGGCTGGTGGTCGCCATCGGCCTGCATCCCGGCAAGGCGCCGCTGTTCTCGGCGGGAGAGCGCGCCGACATGATCATGCGCGTCTGCGCGGCCGAGGCGGCGGCGCAGAATTGCACATTGTCGGTCGTGACTTTTGCCGGCCTCGCCGTCGAGGCGGCGCGCGCGGCGGGGGCGAGTCTGATCATCCGTGGCCTGCGCGACAGCACCGACCTCGATTATGAAATGTCGATGGCCGGCATGAACGGGGTGATGGCGCCGGAAGTGCAGACGGTTTTTCTTCCCGCCGGCCTCAATGTGCGCCATATAACCGCGACGCTGGTGCGTCAGGTCGCCTTGATGGGCGGCGACGTCTCGGCCTTCGCGCCGCCGCTCGTGGTCGAGGCCCTCCGCCGCAAGGCGGAAAAATGAAAAAACCTTGCCGCAAGGCGCTGAAATGAAGGAGCTTTCATGAACGAGTCTTCCGCGCGGCCCCTCAGCCGCCGCCAGTTCGCTGCTCTGCTGTCGCTCGGCGCGGGTCTGGCCGCCGCCGGCGCCGCCCGCGCCGCCGACGACCCGTCCAACCTGCTCACGATGCAGCTCAAGGATGGCGTGGTGGTGATCCGCATGCGCCCCGATCTCGCGCCCAGGACCGTCGCGCAGATCAAGACCCTGGTAAAGCGCGGCTTCTATGACGGCGTGGTGTTCCACCGCGTGATCGACGGCTTCATGGCCCAGACCGGCGACCCGACCGGCACCGGCATGGGCGGCTCGGACCTACCCGACATTCCCGCCGAATTCACCAAGACGCCGTTCGTGCGCGGCACGGTCGGCATGGCGCGGGCCTCGGACCCGAATTCGGCCAATTCGCAGTTCTTCATCTGCTTCGCGCCGGCGCCCTTCCTCGACGGCCAGTATACCGTCTGGGGCGAAGTGGTCTCCGGCATGCAATTCGTGGACAGGATCAAGCGCGGCGAGCCGCCGCAGAACCCCGACAAGATCATCGGCATGAAACTCGGCGCGGACGCCAAATAAGGTCCGGCGCCGCCCATTCCACCAACAGCAGGAAAAGCATATGTCCGACGAAGGCAATCTGATGACGCTGGAAACCACCCAGGGGACGGTGGTGATCCGCATGCGGCCCGATCTCGCGCCGAACCACGTCGCCCACATCAAGAAACTGGTCAACGAAGGCTTTTACGACGGCATCGTGTTCCATCGCGTGATCGACGGCTTCATGGCCCAGACCGGCTGCCCGCACGGCACGGGCACGGGCGGGTCGAATTATCCCGACCTCAAGTCGGAGTTCAACAACGCGCCGCATGTGCGCGGCACGGTCTCCATGGCCCGCGCCTCCAATCCCCATTCGGCTAATTCGCAGTTCTTCATCTGCTTCGACAACGCCCGCTTCCTCGACCGCCAGTACACGGTCTGGGGCGAGGTGATCTCGGGGATGGAGAATGTGGACAAGATCAAGCGCGGCGAGCCGGTCAAGGACCCGGACAAGATCGTTTCCGCGAAAATGAGCTGATTTTTTTGAATCCGGGGCCAAGGACGAGATCCAGGCGCCCCGGATTTGCCCGATCAGCCCGGTTCAGCGGCCGGGGACTGGAAAAATAAGGCGTTCGGAGCCCGGGAACTGACCTTCGCCACATTGACGGCGGCGAAAAAATCCGAAAGCTTGACCACGCGCCGGCGCCGCGACCCTGCCGCCGGCTTTCCGGGGAGTTCTCCATGTCCTTCCGTTTCGTTCTTGTGCTCGCGGGCGCCGTCGCCCTGCTCGGCGTCGGCTCGGCCAACGCCGAATCCGCCATGAAAGAATGCGCCGCCAAATGGCAGGCGGCCAAGGCCGCCAACCAGACCGGCGGACTGACCTATCTGCAATTTTCCTCCAAATGCCGCGCCGAACTGAAGGCCGGCGGCGCCGCGCCCACGGCCGCCGCGCCGGCGCCCGCGCCTGCCGCGACGGCGGCTCCCGCCAAGCCCGCCGCCGCGCCAGTAAAGCCCGCCGCCGCGCCCGCCGCAACCGGCCCGGTCGTCTTCCCGACGGCGGTCAATCCCGCCTACAAGACCCAGTCGGCGGGCAAGGCGCGCATGCACACCTGCCTCGACCAGTACAAGGCCAACAAGGCGACAGGCGGCAACGGCGGCCTGAAATGGATCGAGAAGGGCGGCGGCTATTACAGCCAGTGCAACGCCAAGCTCAAGTAATCCGGCAAGTTGAAGCCCCGGCCCCGCCGGGGCTTTTTCGTCGGCGTCAGTGCAGATACGCCACGGCCGCGGCGAACGTTCCCGCGGCGCCGAGGCCGATCGCCGTGCGCCAGGGCCACAGCATTCCGCGCAGGATGATGGCGATGGTCGCCACCGCTATGGCGATATGAAGCAGGGTCACGGCGAAGGTGAGGATGTGGTGGCGCCGTTCGTGGACTTCGCTCCTGGTCAGGGCGGCCGTCACTTCGGCTTCATAGTCCCTGGCCCGCGCCTGAATCTCCTCCCTCTCCCTGGCGTAGCGGCCGGCCCGGGCCGTAAAATCGGCGGCTTTCGCGCCCGCCATTTCCGACAGGGCCGCATAGAGATTCTGTTTCATGCTCTTGGCCTGATAATAGCCCCAGGCGTCGCTTGCTTTCGCCTGCATGAGCACGGCCTCGTTCTTCGCGCCCAAAGTGGCCGCGGTCTCGATCGTTTCGAGACTGCCGACCGCCGCCGCCAGCACCGCCAGCGCCGCGATGGTGATCGACACCAGAATCAGGCGGCGGTCGCCGAGATGCGCCACATGCTCGGCATGTTCGGCCTGTTCGAAATGTTCGGTCGGCGATTCGTCCACGGGCTCCTCCGGTTCGGCGCGTCCTGGCGAAGCGTGCGACCTTCTTCGGAGCCGCGTCAAGTGGACAGAGCGGGCGCCTCTGCTTATAAAGCCGGAAAGCCGATTGGACGGGGCCCCCTTCCCGGCGAGACGGATTTTCGACGGACCGACAATGCAGAATGTTTCCTTCGCCTCTACCGCCGCGCTGCGGGAAACCATGGTCGAGCGCCAGATCCGGACCTTCGACGTGACCGACCTCGGCGTGCAGGCCCGGATGAGGGAGGTTCCCCGCGAGATCTTCGTCGATCCGGCCTTCGCCAGCCTCGCCTATTCCGACGCGCGGCTGGTTCTTTCCGGCAAGACCCGGCGCGAAATGACCGCGCCCCTCATTCTCGCCCGCCTGCTCAAGGAAGCGCGTCTGCGCGCGGACGACCGCGTCCTGGTGGTGGCGGGCGGGACCGGCTATGCCGCCGCCCTGGCCGCCGGTCTGGTCAAGTCGGTGGTCAGCCTCGATGACGACGAAAGCCTGGCGGCGCGGGCCACGGCCAATTTCGAGACTCTCGGCCTGACCAACGCGAAATCGGTCGCCGGGCCGCTGGCGGCCGGGGCGCCGGCCGATTCGCCTTTCGACGTGATCATCGTCGATGGCGTGAGCCAGGGCGCATTCGGCGCCCTGCTGAATCAACTCGGCGAGGGCGGCCGGCTGGTCGGCATCGTGTCCGACACGCCCGACGCGCAGGTCGGCAAGGCGATCCTTTACCGGCGCGCCGGCGGGCAGGCGTCGCCGCGTCCGCTGTTCGACGCCTCGGCGGGCGCCCTGCACGCCTTCGCCAAGCCGGCGGAATTCATTTTCTGAACCTGACGCGGAAGGGGGGGCGTCGCGCCCCGCACGCTCGAAGGCCTGTGTCTTTTTGGGCGCAGTCCGCGAATAATCGTACACAGGACCGGCGGGATTCCGGCAAATTCGGGCCTGCGGGCCGGGACCTCAGGTTGACGCAATGGCTCATGTCCATCAATGTTTGATCCATTCACAGGCTCGTCGGCCAGGACGGGCGAAGAGGCTGTCCACGTATCGTGGGCTTGCGCGGTCCGGCGCCTTGTGGGGGCTTTGAATTTGCGGCGTTCATCTCATGTCGGCATGGCGCTGGCGGCCTTTGTCTTCGGATCCGGTCCAGTCTCGGCCGAAACCATGTCCAGCGCCTTGTCGCGCGCCTATGCGAATAATCCTGATCTCAACCAGCAGCGCGCCGCGGTCCGCGCGACGGACGAGGGCGTGCCCCAGGCCAAGGCCGGCTGGATGCCGAAGGTCAACGCCCAGGGCACGTTGAATTACCAGGTGTCGAATATCCAGGGTCTTTTCGGGCTGACGTCCAGCAACCAGAAACTTGCCGCCCTGCCCGTCACCGGACAGGCGCAGGTGTCGGAAACTTTGTTTGACGGCCTGAAGACCGAAAACCAGGTCAATTCGGCGGAATCCACTGTCCTGATGGCGCGCGAACAATTGCGCCAAACGGAACTGTCGACGCTTTACTCAGGCGCGCAGTCCTATATGGACGTGCTGCGCGACACGGCGGTGCTCGGCTTGCGTCGAAATAACGTCAAGGTTCTCCAGGTGCAGTTGCAGCAGACGCGCGACCGCTTCCAGGTCGGCGAAGTGACCCGCACCGACGTCGCCCAGGCGGAATCCTCGCTGGCGAGCGGCGAGGCCGATGTGGCCGTCGCCGAATCCACTCTCCAGGGCAGCATTGCGAACTTCCGCCGCTATATCGGGATTCAGCCGGCGCGTTTGCAACCGGCGCGTCCGATCGAAAAACTTCTGCCGCCGACGCTCGCGGACGCGGTCACGGTCGGCCTTGCGGAACATCCCGCGGTCCTCGGCGCCCTCCATCAGGTCGATGTCGGCGAGGACGGAGTTAAAATCGCCGAGGCGGCGCTCTCGCCGCAACTCGGCCTGGTCGGCATGGTGCAAAATTCGACCGACACCAGCGGCTACCCGGGCTACAATGTTTTCTCGGCCGCGATCGGCGGTCAGCTCACCGTGCCGATCTATCAGGGCGGCCAGGAATATGCGGCGATTCGCCAGGCCAAGGAGAAGTTGAACCAGGCGCAGATCGCGGTCGCGAGCGTGCGCGACCAGACGCGCGCCGGCGTGGTGACCGCCTGGGGACAGTTGCAGGCGGCGCGCGCGGCGATCGTGTCCTTCACGGCGGCGGTCAAGGCGGCGGAAATCGCACTGAATGGCGTGCGCGAGGAAGCCAAGGTCGGCCAGCGCACCACGCTCGACGTGCTCAACGCCGAGCAGACCCTGCTCAACACGCGTGTCCAACTGGTGCAGGCGCAGCACGACCGGGTGGTCGCCTCCTACGCGGTGATGGGCTCCATCGGCCGGCTCTCCGCCCAGAGCCTCGGCCTCGGCGTCGTCGAATATGATCCGCGCCAGCATTACCAGCAGACCAAGAACCGGTTCTTTGGCATAGACACGCCGGACGGCCGCTGAACGGCGGCTTGCTCTCCCCTTCACCGCCGGCATAAAAGCCCGCCGCATAAAAAACGGTGGGCGGCGATCGAAGCGGCGCGCTGCGCCCTTGCGCGCGCCAGCGCAAGGGCGCAACCTGATCGGCAGGCGAATCTGATCGTGATCGCCACGCCTTTTCACCCTTTGGCGTTTCGTTGCGAGCGATGAGACACATGACCGCAGAGAACGGCCCGTCCCAGTCCAGCCCGTCGCCCGCGGAGGCCGCGGCGCGCGAGCCGTCGATGGATGACATCCTCGCTTCGATCCGCCGCATCATCGCCGATGACGACGTCTTGCCCCTGAGTCGGCCCCGCGCCGCCGCGCCCACGCCTCCCGCGCGCCCCCCCGCGCCGGCGGCGGCCCCCGAGGTGACGCCCAGCTTCCGCCCGAAGCTGTTTCGGGGCGGCGAATCCGCGCCAGAATCCATGGGCGGCGCGGCGACGCCCCCCGTCTTCCGCCCGCCGGCGCCGCGTGTCGTTTCCGTCGCGGACAAGGCGCCGTCGCTCAATTTGCGCGACTTTGCGCCGGCCGCGCGTCCATCGCCGCGCGAAGCGCCGAAGATTTCCGCGCCCGCCGCCGCGCCCATGCCCGCTCAGGCCGAAGCTCCGCCGAAAGCGCCCGACGCGCCCGAGCAAAAAGCCGAGCGGTCCGATACCGCTCCCCGCGAATCCGCTCCCGGCGAAGGCGCGCTTGCCGTCACCGAATCGCCGCGCCAAGAGCCGGCGGCAGCCGTGGTCACGCAGCCGGCGGCAGCCGTGGTCACGCAGCCGGCGGCAGCCGTGGTCATGCAGCCGGCGGCAGCCGTGGTCACGCAGCCGGCGGCGCCCGTCGCGCAACTCGCCGAGGCGCGGATCAAAGCCGCCGCGCCCGCCCCGGAGGCGCCCGCCGCCGTTGAAACGCCCGCGCCGCCTCCAGCGCCTGTCGCGGAAGCGCAGCCGGACTCCCCACGCCCGGCCACGCGCCGCGTCCCCGCGCCGCCGCTGAAAAGCAACGTCGATGAGCCGGTCCTGCTTTCGTCGGCCAGCGGCGCCCGCATCGGCGCCTCGTTCGAGGCGCTGGCCGAAAGCCTGATGCTGCGCGATCCCGAAATGATCGAGCGCGTCGCGCGGGAAATGCTGAGGCCCATGCTCAAGGCCTGGCTCGACGACAATCTGCCCGTCGTGGTCGAACGCCTGGTGCGCGCCGAAATCGAACGCATCGCACGCGGGCGGAGTTGACCCCTCATCCGTCGCGCTTGGCGCGCCACCTTCTCCCGCAAGGGGCGAAGGAAGGGCGCCCCCATCGACAGGCGCGAATCATTTCTTTCCTCCAGAACATGCCTGAAGCGCGGCATCTTCATTGACTTGCGGGCCGCGCTCGGATTTGTTGCGCCGAAATCCCGCAACGATCCGGTTCGCCAAACATGATGGAAAAGACTTTCGACCCCGCCGGCGTGGAGGCCCGCATCGCGGCCGACTGGGAGGCCGCGGGCGCCTTTCGCGCCGACCGGCCCGAGCGCCTCGGCGCCAGGACCTTCACGGTCGTCATTCCGCCGCCGAACGTCACCGGCACGCTCCACATGGGCCACGCCCTCAACAACACCCTGCAGGACATCCTCTGCCGCTTCGAGCGCATGCGCGGGAAGAATGTCCTGTGGCAGCCGGGAACGGATCACGCGGGCATCGCGACCCAGATGGTGGTCGAGCGGCGCCTCGCCGCCGCCGGCGAGCCCGGCCGGCGCGACCTCGGCCGCGAGGCCTTCCTGGAAAAGGTCTGGGCCTGGAAGGCGGAATCCGGCGGCGCCATCGTCAACCAGCTCAAGCGCCTCGGCGCCTCCTGCGACTGGTCGCGGGAGCGATTCACCATGGACCCCGGCTCGTCGGAGGCGGTGCTGAAGGCCTTCGTCGAGCTTTATCGCGCCGGGCTGATCTACAAGGACAAGCGCCTCGTCAATTGGGATCCCAAGCTGCTGACGGCGGTCTCCGACATCGAGGTCGTGTCCCAGAACGTCAAGGGCTCGCTCTGGCATTTCAAATATCCGCTGGCCGACGAGAAGGGCGCCGCGACCGGCGAATATATCGTCGTCGCCACCACCCGCCCCGAGACCATGCTGGGCGACACGGCGGTGGCGGTCCATCCCGAGGACGAGCGCTATCTCCATCTGCACGGCCGTTTCGTGCGCCTGCCTCTGGTCGGGCGGCTGATCCCGATCGTCGCCGATTCCTATTCCGATCCCGAAAAGGGCTCGGGCGCGGTGAAAATCACTCCGGCTCACGATTTCAACGATTTCGAGGTCGGCTCGCGTCACAAGCTGCCGCTGGTGAACATTCTCGACGCCGAGGCCCGCCTGCTGCTCAAGGAGAACGAGGCTTTCCTGCAGGGCGTGATCGAGAACGACGACCTGTCCGAGACGCTCGACAGCCTGCATGGCCTGTCGCGCGAGGAGGCGCGCAAGGCGGTGATCGCCGCCATGGACTCGCGCGGCCTGATCGCGACCATCGAGGCCCACGAACATCAGGTTCCGCATGGCGACCGCTCCGGCGTGGTGATCGAGCCCTGGCTGACCGACCAATGGTATGTGGACGCCAAGGCCCTGGCCGGCCCGGCGCTCGCGGCCGTGCGTTCGGGCGAGACCTCCTTTGTCCCGAAGAACTGGGAAAAGACCTTTTTCGACTGGCTGGAGAACATCCAGCCCTGGTGCGTTTCGCGCCAGCTGTGGTGGGGCCACCAGATCCCCGCCTGGTACTCGCCCTGGGGGGCGGTCTATGTCGCCGAAACCGAGGAGGAGGCGCTGGCCGACGCGCTGGCCGACGCGGTCAAGCGGGAAATCTACACCGACGCCGAGGCCCAGGCGATCGCCGACGATCCCGACGAGACCGCCGACCTGCTGACCCGCGACGACGACGTGCTCGACACCTGGTTCTCGTCGGGTCTGTGGCCGATGTCCACGCTCGGCTGGCCGGAGGACAAGAACGATCTCGCGGCGCGCTATCCGACCGACGTCCTGGTCACCGGCTTCGACATCATCTTCTTCTGGGTCGCCCGCATGATGATGTTCGGGCTGCATTTCCAGCACAAGGCTCCATTCCGCCATGTCTATCTTCACGCGCTGGTGCGCGACGAGAAGGGCGCTAAAATGTCGAAGTCCAAGGGGAACGTCATCGATCCCCTGAACCTTGTCGACACTTACGGCGCCGACGCCTTGCGTTTCACCCTGGCGGCGATGGCGGCGCAGGGGCGCGACATCAAGCTTTCGACCTCGCGCGTCGAAGGCTATCGCAATTTCGCGACCAAGCTGTGGAACGCCGCGCGTTTCGCGGAAATGAACCAGTGCCGGGGCCGCCATGGCTTCGACCCGACCAAGCCGCGCGAGATCCTCAACCGCTGGATCATCGGCGAAGCGGCGCGGGCGGTCGCCGAGGTCGAAGCCGCGCTGACCCAGTATAAATTCAACGAGGCGGCGCAAGGCGCCTATCGCTTCGTGTGGAATATTTTCTGCGACTGGAGCCTGGAGCTGGCCAAGCCGCTGCTGCAGGGGCCGGATGGCCCGGCCAAGGACGAGACGCGCGATTCCATCGCCTTCGTTCTCGACCAGATCTGCAAGCTGCTTCATCCCTTCATGCCCTTCCTCACCGAGGAAATCTGGGCGATCCGCGGCCAGGATTTTCCGCGCGAATCGATGCTGGCGTTGACGAATTGGCCCGATCTGCTCGGGCTGGAGGACGCCGAGGCCGAAGCGGAAGTCGGCTGGCTGGTCGATGTCGTCTCGGCGGTGCGCTCGGCGCGCGCCGAAATGAACGTGCCGGCGGGCGCGCTTGTCCCGCTGGTCATGGTCGGGGCGTCGGACGCCGCCGAACGCCGCGCCCGGCGCTGGGCCGAGACGATCCAGCGGCTGGCGCGCCTCTCCGGCATCGAGACGCGCGCCAAGGCGCCGCCGCAATCGGTGCAACTGGTCGCGCGCGGGACGGTGCTGGCGCTGCCGCTCGAAGGGGTGATCGATTTCGACTCCGAACGCGCGCGGCTGGAAAAGGCCGTCGCCACCGAACAAAAGGAAATCGCCAGGATCGACGCCAAACTGGGCAACGCCGACTTCCTGCGCCGCGCGCCGGAAGAGGTGGTCGAGGAAAACCAGGAACGGCGCGAACAGGCCGTCGCGCGCCTCGAAAAATTCACCGCCGCGTTGAAGCTGCTGGGGTAAACGGCGCTTGGCCGTTCGCCACGTTCAATTCTTCGCGATCCGCGCGCTTGGCTTTTCGCAACCTTTTTCGTTGAGATTTGCTTTGCCTCCAGGAATCAAGCTTCTGTGGAGGTGGGTCACGGCGTCTTTTGTGGCTTGGGCGCCACAGTCGGAATTCAACTTCAGAAAGCCCAAAGTTTGAAAAGGCGCCGCCGCGATTCAGCCATAAAAGAGAAGCTAGTTCATTGGGTGTGGGCGGCTTGCGGGGAAGGCGCCGGGAGACTGCGGGTAATGTCGGCGTTGGGGCGAATCTTTCTGGCGGGTCTGTGCGCCGCATGCTGTGGCGCGACGGCGTTCGCCTTCGACGGCTCCGGCCCCGCCTCGACCTCTGGCAAGACCCTCGACATTTTCAAAGATCCGCATCAGGCGCTGGAAGCGGCGCTTGAGGATTTTCGCTCCGGCCATGGGGCCTCCTCCGTCGAGGCGCTGAAATACGCCGCCGCCGGCGGCGAGACTCTGGCGCAATGGAAGCTGGGGAAAATGTACGCCGACGGCGACGGCGTGCCGCGCGACGATTACAAGGCCTATCAATATTTCCAGCAAATCGTCGACAAATATGACGCGGACGCGGCCAATTGGCGCGAGAATTCCGTCGTCGCCAGCGCCTTTGTCGCGGTCGGCGTGTTCGAACTCAATGGCATCGGCGGTGCGCGCCTGAAGGCGGACCCGGAGCAGGCCATGCGCATGTTCCGCTACGCCGCGAGCAATTTCGGCGATCCAGACGCCCAGTATAACCTCGCCCGGCTTTACATGGACGGCGCGGCCGGTCTCGCCAAGGACAATCGCCAGGCGGCGCGCTGGCTCCATCTCGCTGCCGCCAAGGGCCATGTCGAGTCTCAGGCGTTGCTCGGCCATCTGCTGTTCCGCGGCGACGGCCTGCCGGTTCAGCGGGCGCGCGGCCTGATGTGGCTGACGCTCGCGCGCGAGGGCGCGAACGGCAAGGTCCAACACTGGGTTCAGGTCCTCTACGACCAGGACATGACGGCGGCGAATGACACGGATCGCCAGGTCGCGCTGGTCTATCTCGAAGAGCATCTGAAAAAGCGCGACTGAACGTCCCTTTTCCGCGCATAAAAAACGGCCCGGACGAAACGGGCCGTTTGAATTTGGAAACGCCGCGGCGATTTTCGATCAGAAGGTCGGCAGGAAGGACAGGGCGCCGGTGCGGTAGTGGTAGGCGATCTCCAGCCCGGTCGTGAACTGGTCGCGGGAGCCGTCGCGGAGCACGAGCGGGCTGTTCGCGATGCTGCCGGTCAGGACCTGATAATTGCCGAAAACGCTGACCCGCCACTGTTCGTTCACTTCATAGCGGGCGGCGGCGGTCAAGCCAGCCGAGGTCAGGCCGCCCGAGGCGTTATAGGGCGTGAGCACGCCGCCAATCGACTGGTTCACCAGCGCCTGGATCGGGCTGACCGAGAAGAAGGCGTTGGCGTACTGGTCATTGTTGAAATTCAACCGCGGCCCGACCGACAGCGTCACCGGTCCCCATTTCTGCCAGACGTCGCCACCGAGGTTGAAGGCCCAGCCGTCATAGCCGGAGACCGCCTTGCGCGCCTCGGCGCGAACGCGCAGGAAGGACAGGGGCGTCCATTCGGCGAAGGCGCCCAGTTCGATGCTGGCGTCGACGGAGTTCATGCCATAGAGGGCGAGATTGTTCCGCACGGAGCGGTTGTTGACCCAGTTTCCGGCGGGACCGACCGCGAACCAGTCGTTGTGCAGCACGACAAAGCTGAAATCGTCATCGGGCGAGCTGAATCGCGGCGGCTGATCCTCGCGGCGAAACTCCAGGGTGGGCAGGCCGTAGAAAGCATAGCCCTTGGCGCCGGGATAGCTCGGCTGAATGCCGCCCATGCCGCCGACCGTGACGATCCATTGCGGCGTCGAGGCCGGCGCGTTGAAGTTCAGAAACGGAACCTGCAGATCGTCCGCGCGCGCGGCGGCGCTCATGCCGATGGCGCTCAGGAGCAAAGCGGCTGAGACGGACAGGCCGCGCGACGAGATTTTCAAGGTAATGTCTCCAGGATTCCGTCTTCATTTCTAACAGCGGCGACAATGGAAGAACAGACGTTTCGGCGCGCGAGAACAAAGTTGCCGGCAGCGTCGTTTTCTTGCAACAGTGCGGCAGACGAGGACCAGGACTTGCCCAGACAGACCTTCGCCCTGACAAAAGCGCCGGCTTTTTTGGCGCGGGGGATGATCCAGCTCTATCGCGTCACCCTGTCGAGCGTGGCGGGACGCAATTGCCGCTACATGCCGACCTGCTCCGCCTTCACCGACGAGGCCATCGCCCGTCACGGCCTGTGGGCCGGCGGCTGGATGGGCCTGTCCCGCATCTGCCGCTGCCACCCGTGGGGCGATTCCGGCTTCGACCCGGTTCCGCCGAAACTGCCGGGAGGCGCCGACGCCCTGCGCCCCTGGCGCTATGGCTCGTGGCGCAAGCGCCCGGTGTGCGAGGCGGTCGAACCCGACAAGGCGGAAGATGACGTGTCGGCGGCTCGCCAATGAAGCCAGAGACGAAAATTCAGCGATGGGATGCGGGGGATCGCTAACGCCTGCGGACGGGAAGCGGAAGCAACTCGAAGGTTGGGATCATGTCGGAAAAAGGCCTTTGGCGCCATGACATTGGTCCGCCGCCGACGGAAATTCCTGTGTTTGCAGAGGGAGCGTGGACCATCGGATTGCGTCGCCGCCTTCGCCGAGTCGTCGCCCGTCCAGCCGGTCTCTGATGCTGGCGGCGTAAGGTCAGATCAAGAGAAGGAGCAGATATGAGCGCAGCCGCGATTTTTTGGACAGGACGCGGGACATTTCGCCGGGAACCCGATCGAACCGCGATCGTTGTTATCTCACGGCGACAGGAGATTAATCGGCGGCGGTCAAATCGTTCCGGATGTGGGCCTGCGTGAAATGATCGTGTGGCGCTCGCGCCAGCGCCGGAATCAAATGGACGGGAATTTGTGGACGGTTCTGTTGGAGCGCCTTTGTTGTTTTCCATGACGTAGGATCAAGCGAAATGACAACGCCAGCGATTCGTCGATCCGACTTCCTGATGACATTGGCCTATGCAACCGACCTGGCCACCGGTCATTCGCGCGATTTCGCCTTGCGATCCTGTGTGGTGGCGATGCGCTTCGCCGAAATCGCGGGTTACGACCGGACGACCCGGCGCCAGATCTATCATCAGGCTTTGCTGCGCTATATCGGATGCAACGCCGACACCCATCTGCTGGCGGCCGCTTTCGGCGATGAAATCGCGCTTCGCCGCGACCTTCAGCGGATCGACATCGGCAACAGATCGGAACTCGCCGAAACGATCGTGCGCGCCATCACGCGCAGATTTGGGGACGCGCCGCCGGCGGAACTCGCCAAGGCCGTCGAGCGTGGCCTGGCCGAGGCGATGCAGGTGAGCGTGCCGATCCTGTCCGGCCATTGCGAGGTCGCGCAAAGGATCGCGGAGCGGATCGGTCTTTCCGCCGAAATCCGCGAAAATCTCGGTCAGCTCTATGAACGCTGGGACGGCCATGGCTTGCCGCGAGGCCTGTCGGGCGAAGCCGTCAAGCTTCCGGTTCGGGTGGTGACATTGGCGCAGGACGCCATCGCCCTCGCCGAGGCCGATGGGCTCCAGACCATGAAGGAAATGATCGCCCGGCGCGGAGGCGGCGGCTATGAACCGGAACTGGCCAATCTTTTCATCGCCAATGCGCAATCGCTGATGGGGGATTTCGACCGGCCGGTCGATCGCCAAACGATTCTGGCTCTCGAGCCGGAGCCCCATGACCTGCTCGACGAACGGGCCTGCGAAGAGGCCTATCTCGCCGTCGCCGACATGATCGACATGAGGATGCCGTTCACCTTCGGCCATTCCCGCGCCGTCGCCGCGCTTTGCGATGCGGCGGCGAGGCGCATGGGACTTCCCTCCGCCGATATTCGTGACATTCGAAGGGCCGCTTGCACCCATGACATCGGCGAGCTGGCGGTTCCGGTCTCGACCTGGATGAGGGCCGGACCTTTGACCGAACGCGAAACCGACGCCGCGCATCTCCATCCCTATTATGGCGAGCGCGCGCTGGCGGCATTGGGCGGCGACGGCAAGGCGGTCGCCGCTCTGGTCTTGCGCCACCACGAGCGGATCGACGGCAGCGGCTATCACCGCTATGTCCGCGGCAATGATCTGTCGCCCGCGGCGCGCATTCTCGCCGCCGCCGAGGCGTTCCAGACCGCGCGGGAAGCGCGGCCCTATCGGCCGGCGTCGAGCGATGCGGCGGCGGCGGCGAAGATTCGCGCCGCGGTTCGGGAAGGCAGGCTCTGCCCCGACGCGGTCGAAGCGGTTCTCGCCTGCGCCGGCCAGGCCTCGCGCCGCGCGAGCGCGGCGAGCCCGGCCGGCCTGACGTCGCGGGAAATCGAGGTGCTGCGCCTGATCGGCGCCGGACATACGGCGAAGGAGGCCGCCGGGCTGTTAGGCATCGCTCCCAAGACCGCCGACAACCATATTCAAAGCCTCTATTCCAAAATCGGCGTCACCACCCGGGCCGGCGCCGCCCTTTACGCCCTCGAACGGGGCCTGCTGCAGGAAGCGAAGTCAGCGGCGTAGCGAATCCTCCTCATGCGCCGCCGTTCCCGGGGCGCCATTGTCGTTTCATCGGCGGTCCTTCGACCGTCGAACACGACCCAGGAGGACGGAAAAATGCTTCTCGCGACGACCAAAGTGGCGGACGTGGACCACTTCATCCGCGTCTTTTCGACCAAGGGCGCGGAAAAGCGCCGGCTGCACGGCTCGAAGGGCGCGGCCGTATTTGCCGACCCGACCGAATCCGATCGGGTCTGGGCGATCTTCGATTGGGACGCCGCCGGCCGGAAGAACTTCGTCTCGGACCCCGAAACGCCAGCGATTCTTCAGGAGGCCGGGCACGTCGGCAAGCCCCAGGCGGCTGCGCTTCTCGGCAGCTTCGAAGCGTGAAGCCGCGCGGAGCGCGCCGCCCGGAAGCCGGCGGTCGCTCCCCTTTTCCAGGCGACAGCGAGCTGCGGCCACGACGCCGCGCGCCGGTTTCGCCGCACCCGAAAACCCACAGCACTTGGAGGAATGTCATGGAAGCCAAGGCCATCAGGATCGGCCTCATCGCCGAACTCACCGGCCCGTTGTCCTTCATGGGCGTCGCCGACGCCAATGTCGCCAGAATGGTGGTGGACGAAATCAATGCAGGAGGCGGATTGCTCGGCCGGCGGCTGGAGCTTTGCCTCGAGGACGGCGCGACCACCGACAGCCTCGCCGCGGCCAAGGCGGCCAAACTTGTCGAGCAGGACCAGGTCGACGTCTTGTTCGGCGGCATCTACAGCTCCACCCGGCAGGCGATCAAGGCGCCCGCGGTCGACAAGGGCGGAAAGCTCTACATCTACCCGGAACAATATGAGGGCAGGAATCCGACCCGCTGATCTTCTGCACCGGCCCCGTCCCGGCGCAGCAGGTCGATCCCCTGATTCCCTGGGTGATGCGGGAGACAGGGCCGAAAAAATTCTACCTGCCCTCGGACGACTACATCTGGCCGCGCGTCATGAACAAAAAAGTCCGTCAGGTCGTCACCGCCAACGGCGGCCAAATCGTTGGAGAGGAATATTACCCGCTCGACCATATCGACTATCGGGAGATGGTGGCGCGGATCATGTCGAGCGGCGCCGAGGTCGTGTTCAACACCATCGTGCCGCCTGGCCTGACGCCCTTCTTCGCGGAGCTTCACGACGCCGGCTTCACGCGGCGCGGCGGCCAACTGGTCTGCACCTATTTCGACGAGAATTTCCTCAATCTGGCGCCGGCCGCGCACGTCGAGGGGCTTTACAGCTGTCTCGACTATTATCAGGAGCTCGACGACTCGTTCAGCAAGGCGTTGCTCGACCGCTACAACCGGCTGTTCCCGGGCAGCGCCCTGTTCACTGCCGGCAGCGCCTGCACCGGCCTCTATCGCGGCTTGAAGCTGTGGGAGGCGGCCGTGCGCGAGGCGGCGTCGCTCGATCAGGACAAAGTCATCGGGGCGCTCGATCACGCCAGGATCGAGCAGGGACCTGGCGGCCCGGCCGAAATGTCGCCCGGACAGCATCATGTTCGCATGAACATGTACATCGCCAGGGCGACCAACGGAAAATTCAAGATCGTCAAGAATCTTGGCGTGGTTGAGCCGAACGAGGCCCCTGTCGGCTAGGTCGCCGATATTGGCAAGAGGCTGGCCGCCGGCTGATCGGGCGCCGCCCAATACTGGCTACGCGGGTTGACCGAGGTCTTCGGCAATTGTTTTCCCAAACGCCGAAACCTCGTCAGCTTGCGAAACGCGGCGGTGATCGCCCTGGCCGAAATCCAGAATGGCGGCGCTCCAATCGAGAGCCGCCCTTTTCGCTTCTGTTCCAATCTCGGCGAATGGCCGCCGATTCGCGCCGGCGGAACGGCCGCCCGATGCTCGTAACGAGACGTTCGACGCCAATGGTCGGAGATCTCCTTTAAAGCGAAATCCGTTGGGGCTGAATCGGGGATTTCGCTCTAACATTTTGTTTGTAGCTCATAATCTTATCCAAAGAGTCTGCACCTTTTCGGGGTCATGCTCAAGGTCGACGCCGGCCCATGCGAATAATGCGTCTTCGCCAGCCGCTCAAAGATCATTCATGCGCCATCACCTCCAGCGCCAAAGCATAGAGCCGGTAGCGCTGGACATCGGGCAAGGCTTTCATCGCGTCGAGATAGGTCACGCCGTTCTGGCATTGGCGCGCGTCGCTCAGGGGCGGATCGGGCGTCTTGCCGTCGAGCAGCAGGCTGGCGCCGGCCTTGTCCACGCCCTTGGCCAGCATCAGCTTTTCCAGATCGTCGAAATCGGCCGAGGCCGGCGCCTCGCGGTCGATTTTCTTCCGCGCGCCATCGTCGATCGCGGCGAGCCCCGCCACGGCTTCCTCCGCCATCAACGCGCGATGGGCGCCGGCGAAAGCGGCGAAACGGTCGGCGGGCGCGCCGTTGAGGAAATCGACGCAAAGCGCGGGATCGCTCGCCGCAAGCTGTTTCAGCACTTTTTCATGCGCGTCGAACAATTGATCGAGGGCCGCGCCGCCGGCCTTGGCGCCTAAAAGGCCGCGATTGCGCCGCAGGGTCTGAACCGCGAGGCTGACGAACAGGTCGGCGGCGTCGTCGCGGGTTTCGACCTCCTGCGCGAGCGCCGTTTTCGTGGCGGCGTCATAATCGGCGGGATAAAGCGCGCGGAGCCTGGTCAGGAAAGCCACATATTCGGGAGCTTCCGCCAGCCGGTCCTTGAGGGCGGCGCGTTTTTGCGGGTCGATGGCCTCGGCGGGCGCTTTTGGCGCCGCCGCCGGTTCGGCCGTGACCGGGGTCGTCGTCACCGGCTTTGCCGCGAGCGGCGGCTCGGCCGGCTCCGGCTTCCGGGTTCCGCTGGCGAGAAACAGGCTGCCGAAAGCGGCGGCGAGAGCCGCCGCCGCCGCCAGAATCGCGATGCGAATATGTTGTTTCCAAGGACCCATGGCGCGCCGAACAGCCTGTTATACGGTTTCCGCGAGATCGCTTCGCAATTCCCTCGGAAACGCAGGGCGCGCACTCTGGCCCAGGCGACGCGCGCGCGTCAATGTTTGAAGCGCGCAAGGTCTCGGATGGCGCTCAATGCTCCATCGGCGCGCCGGGGGCGTGGCGCAGCGAAAAGGCGTCGCGGTGATGGCGCCATAGCCACAAGCACAGCAAGGCGACCGGCAGGCCGATCAGCGACGTGAGCTGGAAAAAGGCGACAAAGCCGGTTTTCTTCACGATCAGGCCGGAAAAGCCGGCCAGGAAAAAGCCCGGCATGGCGCAGAGCGAGGTCATCAGGGAATATTGGCTGCCGGCGAATTCGGCCTTCGACAGCGACGACATGAAGGTGATCAGAACGATGGTGGCGAAGGAGGCCGCGAAGGCTTCCACGCCCACGGCCAAAGCGAAGGCCCAGAATTCGCCGCCATGGCCGGCGAGCCAGGCGAGACTGAGATGCGAGGCCGAGGCCGCGACCGTGCCGAGCAGCATCGACGACATCAGGCCGATGCGCGGCACGAGCCAGGAACAGGCGAAGACCCCGGCCAGAGCGACGCCGAAGCCAAAAAGCTTGGTCACTGTGGCTATGTCCGAGTCGGTAAAATTCAGGCTCTTGAACAGAGGAATGGCCATGGCCGTGGTCAGATAGCCCGGCATGCGAAAACCGGCGATCAGCAGCAGGACCGGGACCGCCAGAGTCCCGAGGCGCGAAAAAAGTTCTTGGATCGGCGCCCATATGGCCGCCGCGAGCCCCGGCCGCTCGGCATGCTGGGCGGCGATGAAGTCGATCTCCGGCTCCGGCGCGGCCAGGGCCGAGATCATCCCCGGCGCCATCAGCGCCGCCATGCAGAGATAAGATGCGCGCCAGCCGAAACGATCGGCGAGATAAAGCGCGCCGGCGCCGGCGGCGAGATTGCCGACGCGATAGCCCATTTCGGCGAAGGATCCCATCAAGGGTTGTTTATCCAGCGGCGCCGCATTGATGCGCCAGCCGTCGATGACAATGTCCTGGGTCGCCCCCGCCACGCCCAAGGCCGCCGAGAACAATATCGTCCACCACAGCCGCGCGCCCGGATCGCCGAAGGCGACGCCGGCCAGCGTCGCCGCCACGCCGATCTGCGAGGCGACGATCCAGCCGCGCCGGCGCCCGAGCAACGCTGAGAGAATCGGCGCGTCGAACTGGTCAAGCAGAGGCGCCCACAGGAATTTCAGCTTGTAGGCGAAGGTCAGCCAGCTCATGAGGCCGATCAGCTGAATGGGAACCTTGGCCTCGGACAGCCAGGCCGACTGGGTGATGTAAACCAGCAGGAAGGGCATGCCCGAACTGAAGCCGAGCCCGACCATGGCCGCATAGCGGCGGTCGGCGCGCAAATGGTCGAGATAGCTTGGGGTATCATGAGGCATGGCGCCCGCAACATGCCCAAGGCCGGCGCGCTTTCCAACCGCCGCAACGTAATTTCGGCGCCGCGCGGCTTTGCCGCCACAGGCGATTGCGTCAAAGCCGCGATTCGCCTACCAAGGCGGTCCCCAAACAGCTTACGCCGGCTCGTCACGGCGAGTGAGCAAGGAGAGACGGATGATTTCGGTCACTTTTCCCGACGGCGCGTCGCGCAGCTTCGAGCCCGGCGCCACTGGCCTCGATATCGCCAGGAGCATTTCCCCTTCGCTGGCGAAAAAGACCGTCGCCATGATGCTCGACGGCCAGATGGTGGACGCGGCGACCCCCATCCGCGCCGACGCTCATGTCGAATTTCTCAACCGCGACGATCCCCGTGCGCTGGAACTGATCCGCCATGACGCCGCCCATGTGCTGGCCGATGCGGTCCAGGCGCTTTATCCCGGCACGCAGGTCACCATCGGCCCGGTGATCGAGAACGGTTTTTACTACGATTTTTACCGCGCCGAGCCTTTTACCCCGGAAGATTTCTTGGCCATCGAGAAGAAGATGCGGGAGATCGTCGCCGCCGACAAGCCGATTTTGCGCGAGGAATGGAGCCGCGACGAGGCCGCGAGCTATTTCGAAAAGCACGGCGAGGCGTTCAAGGTCGAACTGGTCGAGGCGATCCCGGCCGACCAGAGAATATCGGTTTACAAGCAGGGCGATTGGCTCGACCTCTGCCGCGGCCCGCACATGCCGTCCACGGGAAAGATCGGCAACGCCTTCAAGCTGATGAAAGTGGCCGGCGCCTATTGGCGCGGCGATTCCACAAAACCGATGCTCCAGCGCATCTACGCCACCGCCTTCGCCAAACAGGAAGACCTCGACGCCTATCTCAGGCAGATCGAGGAGGCCGAGCGCCGCGACCATCGGCGTTTGGGGCGCGAAATGGACCTGTTCCATTTCCAGGAGGAAGGGCCGGGGACCATTTTCTGGCATCCCAAGGGCTGGACCCTGTTCCAGACCCTGATCGCCTTCATGCGCCGGCGCCAGCAGGCGGCGGGCTATATCGAGGTCAACACCCCGCAGGTGCTCGACCGCGCCCTGTGGGAGACCTCGGGCCACTGGCAGACCTATCGCGAGAACATGTTCATCACCAAGACGGAAGATGAACGGGTTTTCGCGCTGAAGCCGATGAATTGCCCCGGCCATGTGCAGATCTACAAGAATGGTCTAAAGTCCTACCGCGATCTCCCTATGAAGATCGCGGAATTCGGCGTCGTGCATCGCTACGAGCCTTCCGGCGCGATCCACGGCATGATGCGGGTGCGCGCCTTCACCCAGGACGACGCCCATATCTTCTGCACCGAAGACCAGATCATGGCGGAAGCCATGAAGATCAACGACATGGTCATCTCGATCTACAAGGACTTCGGTTTCGAGGACATCGTGGTGAAGCTTTCGACCCGGCCGGAAAAACGGGTCGGCGGCGACGAGGGCTGGGACAAGGCGGAAGCCGCGCTGAAAAAAGTGCTCGATCTTCTCGCCGCCCAGGGGGTCAGGACCGCGATCAATCCGGGCGAGGGCGCCTTTTATGGCCCGAAACTCGAATATACCTTGCGCGACGCCATCGGCCGCGAATGGCAATGCGGCACCACCCAGGTCGATTTCAACCTGCCGGGCCGTTTCGGCGCCTTCTACATCGGCCAGGATTCGGAAAAGCAGACCCCGGTGATGATCCATCGCGCCATTTTCGGCTCGCTGGAGCGTTTCACCGGCATATTGATCGAGCATTTCGCCGGCCATCTGCCCTTGTGGCTGTCGCCGGTCCAGGCGGCGATCTGCACCATCACCTCGGACGCCGACGACTACGCGCTGGAAATCGCGGCGCTCGCCCGCAAGCACGGGCTGAGGATCGAGACCGACCTGCGCAACGAAAAGATCAATTACAAGGTGCGCGAATTGTCGCTGGCCAAGATCCCGGTCCTGCTGGTGGTGGGCCGGAAGGAGGCGGCGGACCGCACGGTCTCGATCCGTCGCCTTGGCTCGCAGGCCCAGACTTTTGCGGAGCTCGACGAGTCCTTGGCGTCGCTAACGCTGGAGGCGACGCCGCCGGATTTGCGCGGGGTGTAACGTTTTCAGGCGTTTGCGCCATGCGCCGGCAAGGCCGGGCGCATGGCGCGGAGCCGCTTTGCTCGCTAATCGATGGAAAAACGGCCGTGGCGCGCCGCGAGCGCATCGTCGCGCAGGATGCGCCGGAATTCCGGCTCCGCGTCCTGGTGGCCCCATTGATCGAAATGGACCAGCGAGTCCAGCGGCAGCCGCGGCCGCCAGCCTATTTTTTCCAGTTCCGGACGGGCGTGATAGCCCCTGACCTTGCCGATGCAAAGATAGGCGACCGGCACGATGCGTTTCGGTATGCCGAGAATGCGCTGGACGGTCCCATTGTCGAAAATGCTCACCCAGCCGACGCCGAGTCCTTCCGCGCGGGCGGCGAGCCATAGATTCTGGACGGCGCAGACTGAACTGAACAGGTCCATGACGCGAATATGGGTGCGCCCGATCACCGCCGGCCCGGCCCGATCGCGGTCGCAGGTCACGCAAATATTGACCGGCGCCTCAAGAATGCCCTCGAGCTTGAGCGACCGGTAAAGGTCGCGCTTGTCTTCCGGGAACATCAGCGCCGCCTCGGCATGCGCTTTCACAAAGGCGTCGTGCACGCGGCCCCGGACATCCGGGTCGCGGATGACCAGGAAACTCCATGGCTGCATGTAGCCCACCGAAGGCGCGTGATGCGCGGCGACCAGGATGCGGCTCAATATTTCGTCCTCGATCGGATCGGGCAGAAATTCGCCGCGGGTGTCGCGTCGCGTCAGCACGGCGCGATAAAGCCCGGCGCGTTCGGCGTCGGGCAAAGGCAAGGCAGGAAGCAAAGCAGAATCGTCCATCGTCATTCCCCTTGATGGCGCTTTCGTCGCGCTGTCCATGCGCGCCGAACCAATCCTGCCGGCCGGTCTTCTGACTTGGGTTCTTCCCGACGAAACGCCTTCCCGGCGAACCAGTGGCGCGTGTTCCGTCAGTCCCCCATACAGCGCTGGGCGCGTCGCGGCCTTGCACCGCGTTCCCGATTCTCCCGTGCTTTTCTCGCGTGGGCTCCGGCAGGAAGCGAATGACTATCATTCCGCGGGCAAACCGCCAATGCGATCGGACCGGTCGCGCATTTTTTTACTTCAGTTGTGGCCGGTCGGAATCGTGGCCAGCGCCACGCGGTTGAATGTGGCGCCCCGATCGGGCAGGCTCTCCGCCAACTTGTAGGGATGGGCGTCGATGGAACTGTCCCACGCGACAATCTCGTGCAATACGCCGAGATTGGCGTCCAGGCTTGCATCATCGCGGACAGCGGGGCCAAGGCTTCCTGTCGGGCGCGGCGTCAGCGGCGTCGCGGCCAATGCCGTGGCGAGCGCCAGACCGCTGGCAAGACCCAATGCCGCCTTTCTTTTGCAAGACATTGTATCCTCCTTCGAAGCCGAGTCGACCGTCTCGGAGATCCCGGCTGTCCCAGGAAGCCCCGGGTCTTGCGGGGAAGGGGTCCAAATTCTCGCCGGGATGAACGCAAGGATGGTAGATTGCCTGATTGACCAGGCAATTTTGGCTCAAACGCGATCAAGATTTCGAGAGCGGCGAAGGACCATCGATGGCGAAGCCCAAAATCTATCTTTCCGGCCCCGACGTTTTTCTGCCCGACGCGCGGGCGATCGGCCTGCGCAAGAAGCGCCTGTGCGAGGAATTCGGCTTCGTCGGGCTTTATCCGCTCGACCATGACCTCGCCGCCGCGCCGGGCGCGACATTGGACGAAAAAATCTTTTCCGCCAATGTCGCGCTGATGCGCCAGGCCGACGCGGGGATTTTCAACCTCACGCCTTTTCGCGGGGTCAATGCCGATCCGGGTTCCGCCTTCGAGGCGGGCTTCATGGCCGCGCTCGGAAAACCGGTCTTCGCTTACACCAACAATTCCGCGGCCTTGTTCGACCGCGTCGCGGCGGCCCATGGCGTCCATGGCGCGCCCGAGGGCGAATATTGCGACGCGCAGGGTCTGTCGATCGAGAATTTCGGCAATGCGGACAATCTCATGCTCGACGGCGCGCTCAAGGCGCAGGGCCGCCGCGTCATTCGTCCCGACGTGACGCTGCCTGGCTGCGGCGACCTTGACGGATTCATGGCCTGCTTGCGGCAGGCGCAGGCGCATTTCAGCATTTGAAGGGCCGCCGTCAAGCGCGCCGGCGCAAGCCGGCGTTGGCGCGGCCAAGGCTTCTTTTTCGCGGCGTCCGAAGCTTATGCTTGTCGCAACAGAGGAGCCCGATCATGCAATACCGCCCGCTTGGCCGAACTGATCTGAAAGTCTCGGAAATCTGCCTCGGCACCATGACCTACGGCCAGCAGACCGGCGAGGACGACGCTTTCGCGCAGATGGATCACGCCGTCGCCAGGGGCGTGAATTTTTTCGATACGGCGGAACTCTACGCCATCCCCCCTCGCGCGGAAACCTATGGCGCGACCGAGACCATCATCGGCAAATGGCTTTTCGCACGCAAAAACCGTGAAAGAATCGTTCTCGCGACCAAAATCGTCGGGCGCAGCAGTTCGCCCTGGTTTCGTAACGGCGCAATGGCGCGGCTCGACCGCAAGAACATCTTTTACGCTGTCGAACAATCGCTGAAGCGGTTGCAGACCGATTACATCGACCTCTACCAGCTTCATTGGCCGGACCGGCCGATGGACCTGTTCGAGGGCAATTCCAACGCCTATCGCGATCGCGGCGGCCCGGACGGCGTCACCTTCGAAGAGACGGTTTCAGCTCTCGGCGAACTGGTCAAACAGGGAAAAATCCGCCATTTCGGCGTGTCCAACGAGACGGCCTGGGGCGTCAGCCAGTTCTTGCGCGCTTCGGAAGCCGGCGCCGGCCCGCGCCTCGTCTCGATCCAGAACGCTTATCACCTGCTCAACCGCCAGTTCGAGATCGGCCTCGCCGAATTCGCCTTTCGCGAACAGGTGGGCCTGCTCGCCTATTCGCCTTTGGCGCAGGGCTTTTTGACCGGAAAATATCTGCATGGCGCGAAGCCGGAGGGCGCGCGCTTCACTCTTTTTCCGCGCGCCCAGCGTTACCAGAAGCCGGGCGCGGACGCGGCCATCGAGGATTATCTGGCCCTGGCGCGGGAATATGGCCTGCATCCGGTCCATCTTGCCCTGGCCTTCGTTACTTCAAAACCTTTCGTCACCGCAAATATCGTCGGCGCGACCAGTCTTGATCAGCTCAAGCTGATCCTTGACGCGCCGCATGCGCTCGATCCGGAGATCGAACAGCGCATCGACGCGCTCCATCAAATCCGCGGCAATCCAGCGCCGTGAGGCGTCATTTCTGGTCGGCGAGCGAGCGGATATAGGCGGTCAGGTCGTCGATCTCCTGCCGGGTCAGGCTCATGTCCGGCATTTTCGGATGCGGATCGGTGAGGAAGGAGGTCAGGTCGCGCTTGTCCATGTGACGCGCGACATAGAAAAAGCTCGGCACGTCGGCGCTGGCCTGTTTCTGGCTCAGCGAGACATCGTGACAGGCGGCGCACCAGCGCTGGGCGATGACCTTGCCATGATCCGGGTCGGGCGGGGCGGCCAGGGCCGGGACGGACGCGGTGACGGCGAGAAGCGAGAGGATCGCGAGAGGGCGCATGAGTCGAACTCCGTGCGGCAATGATGAATCATCCGCCAGGGCGGATGCAAGCGCCTTGTTCTGGATCACGGCGCGGGCTGCGAGGCGATGATTTCGACATCGCGATTCTGGTTGGCGACGACCTTGAAGGTCGCCTGATAGGTCGTGTTCTCGTGGCGGGCGATGGCGACATATTCGCCCTCGGCGAGGACGATGGTGGGGAAAGCGCCGATCATCTCGCGGATCACGTCGCCGCCGGGCGTGAGCACCGAGAAGCTGGTGTTGGCGAGCGCCTCGCCGCCCGGCGCATTGACCAGTTTCAGAGTCATGGCGGCGGCGCGGTGGCGCAGGACCACGGCGGTCAGCTTGCCCGCCTGCACCTTCATGTCGGCGCTGACGTTCGAATTGGTCGGGACGCTCGATCCCGGCGCGACGTCCATCAGGATCGAGTTGATATGATAGGCGCCCTCCGGCAGGCATTCCGGCGCGCCGGCCTTGAGATTGGGGATGATCAGCTTGGCTTCGGGGTCGTTGTGGTCGGGCAGATAGACCATGTTTTCGAGCCGCGGCGCCGCGATCGGCGCGTCGCCCATCAGGCCTTCGATCTTCAGGGCGCCGGCGTGCATCACCAGTCTTTCGTTCACTGGCTCGCCATTGACGGCGATCTCCCTGGTCGCGCCGGCGAGACCGCAGGCGGCATGGACGATGTAATCGCCGTCGGGAAGCTGGAAGGTCGGCGCCGGATCGTTCGATTCGGCGACCAGGGCATGGCCGCCATTGACGTCGCTCCGGGCGTCGAAGACGCGCCAGATCAGCCCGGAGCCGATCGCCTGGATGTCGCCGGGCGCGAAAATCGCGTTGAACGAAACGGCCACGCGCGGCTGGCTGTCCTGGCTGGGAGGAGCGGCGTCGCCGGGCGCGCCGACAACGGGCGGCGGGGGGGGAAGCTCGGGCAGGGGCGGGGTTTCGGCGAAAGCCGCCGCCGGGAAGGCGAGGGCCATCAGGACGCACATACGCACGCGCCGCCCCACTCCTGCAAGATCCGTCTCCGCGCGCCGCAATGGCCTTCTCTCCTGTTCCGCTCCCGGCATCGGTTTACAAAGCGGCCATTTTAGGGCTTTGTCCGGCAAAAGTCCGGGATCTTCTCATGAACGAGACGCTGAAACTTCTTTCCACCCGCCGTTCCGCGCCGCCGATCGTGATGCGCGGCCCCGGTCCGACGGCCGAGGAACTGCGCAAGCTGCTGAGCCTCGCCGCGCGCGTGCCCGATCATGGCAAGCTCGCGCCCTGGCGTTTCATTCTGTTCGAGGGCGAGGGCCGCGCCCGCGCCGGCGAAATTCTCGCCGAGATCGTGGCCCGCCGCGAGCCCGGCGCTGACGCGCGGCAGATCGACCTCGAGCGCGGCCGCTTTACGCGCGCCCCGCTGGTGGTCGGCGTGGTGTCCCGCGCCGCGCCCCATGTCAAGATCCCGGAGTGGGAGCAGCAATTGTCGGCGGGCGCGGTCTGCATGGCGCTCACCGTCGCCGCGACCGCCATGGGCTTTCGCACCGCCTGGCTCACCGAATGGTGCGCCTATGACCGCGAGGCCATGGCGCGGTTCGGGCTGGCCGAACACGAACGGATCGCCGGCTTCATCCATATCGGTCGGGTGGACAATGCGCCCGAGGACCGCGTCCGGCCCGATCTCGACAGTCTGATTACGGTTTTTTAGCCGGAAAAGCGGCGTTGATCATTCGCGCCTGATCTGGCGTCAGGGCGAATTTGCCGGCAAAGCCATCGCGCGCGGCGCGGGCGCAGGCGTGCGCGAAAAACGCGCCGTCGCCCGGTTCGGCGCTGTCGAAAGCGGGCGCGCCCGCCGCCGCGGCCGCCAGAACGGCCAGGCCGCGGGCGACGCGCAGGGGCGCGGGCATTTCCTCTTCCGTGATCGAGAGCCCGAGGCTTTGCGCCAGCCGGCGCTCGTCGCGGCCGACCCCGATCAGCCGGCGGGTCGCGCGGGCGAGCGAGCCGAGCTCGAAAATCGCGGCGGGCGAATCGGCCGCGAGCGCCAGAATCCCGGTCGACCCATCGGCAAGATCGCTTTCCGCCTCGCGCACCGCGAGCTTGGCGCCGAGATGCTGCACATCGCGCCCGCCGATGGCGTCGGGCAGGATGATCGCACGGGGCCTTCCCGGCATGACAGCGTCGAGATCGGCGTCGGCGAGTCCCGAGGCCAGCGGCCGGATGATGACGAGCGCCGTCTTGCCCGCCTCGCGTGCGAGCTCCAGAACTTTTAGCGCGGCGCGGCGCGCGTCGTCGTCGCGGCCCAAAAGGTCGATGGCGATGGCGTCGGCCTCGCTCGCGAGCGCGCTCGTTACGGAAGCTGGCGCGGCGGGAACGACGAGAATGGAACGCATGGCTTGAATTTCCGGTGCGGCGCGCCGCGAATCGGCGCGGCGATTAAGCGAAACTTTACCTTGTTCGGTGATCCTGCGTTAACCGTCCGCGCGGACGGCGGCGTTCAAGCCCGGCGGGTTTCGCATGATCGTTCGCAAATTCATCCTGTGGTCTGAAAGCGCGTCGGCCAGAGCCCGCGCGGACGGCGTGAGCGCCCTGGCGCGCGCCTATCTCTACGGCGAAATGCAGCCGGAGGAGAGCGCCGAGGCCGAGCAGGCGCTTCACGCCATGCTCGACGATCCCTCGCCGCTGGTGCGGCGCGCGCTGGCCGAAAGTTTCGCCGGCGCCGCTCATGCGCCGCCGGCCATCATTCTCGGCCTCGCGCTCGACCAGTCCGACATCGCCTCGGTCGTGCTGGCGCGTTCGCCCGTGCTCACCGACGCCCAGCTCCTGGACTGCGCCACGGTCGGCGACGCGGTCGCCCAGGCCGCCATCGCCTTGCGCTCCGAACTTTCTCCCACCGTCTGCTCGGCCGTGGCCGAGGTGGCCCCCCGCGAGGCCCTGATCACGCTTGCGGTGAACGAAGGCGCCAATCTGCCCGAATTCGCGATGCGGCGGATGATCGAGCGTTTCGGCGAAGACGCCGAATTACGCGAAGCCCTGCTCGCGCGGTCCTGGATTCCGGCTTCGGCGCGCGCGGCGATCGCGGCGGCGGCGGCGCGTCAGCTCGCCCAATACGCGGCGAAACGCAATTGGCTCTCGCCGGCGCGCTCGGAGCGCATCGCCAAAGATTCGCGTGAGCGCGCCGCCATGATCATCGCCGCCGGCTGCGCCGCCTATTCGGGGGAGACGGCGGCGCTCGCCGCCTATCTTCGCGTCTCCGGCCAGCTGACCGCCAGCCTCGCTCTGCGCGCGCTCCTGTGCGGCCAGAGCGGCCTGTTCGCCGCGACGCTCGCTGAACTCACCGGCATGGGGCCGCGCCGGGTCGAGGGACTCATGCGCGAGCCGGCCTCGACCGCCTTCGCCGCGCTTTACGCCAGGGCCGGTCTGCCCCCGCCGATGCTGGGCGCCTTCCGCGCGGCCTTGCTGGCGCTCAGCCGGAATGAGCGCGGCGCGCCGGACGAGGCCGCCGAGGAGGGGGCGTTGCGCCTGCCGCTGATCCATGCGGCGCTGGCGGCGTGCGAGGCGGCGCGGGACGCGGGACTCGACCGGCTGACCGCATTGCTGCGCCGTTTCGAATCCGACGCCGCGCGCGAAGCCAGCCGCAGAAGCCTTGCCCGGATGCGCGAGCAGGGGGCGGACTCTTTCGCGCCGGCGGCGAGACACGAGCGGCTTGCGGACCAGAGCGAGGCCGCGCCCCGAATCGCCGCCGAAACCGCCCAGCGCGTGGAGCGCATGACCGAGCCGCTGGCCGAGACCGACATCGTGGTCGATCTGGTCGCGCTGGAAAAGGAATTGATGGCGGCGTGAGCCGGGTCAGTCCATCAGTCCCGACGCCTTGAGCCAGTAGAGCAGGGTCAGCGTCTTGCCGTCGCGGATCGCGCCGGCTTCCGCCTCGCGCAGACTTTCCGCGAAATCCGCCTCGACCACTTCGATTTCCTCGCCTTCCTCCTCCATGCCGCCGCCATCGGCGACGCGGGCTTGCGCGCCATAGGGCGCGACGAAGAAATAGAGCTTTTCGGTGGTGGCGGCCGGGCTGACGAAGGCTTCAAACAGAAAACGCAGGTCGCCGACCTCCAGGCCCATTTCCTCCATCGCCTCGCGCCTCATGCAGGCCTCTGGCGCCTCGCCGGGATCGAGCGTGCCGGCGCAGGCTTCCAGCAGGCCAGGGGTCCGGTCGTTCATGAAAGCCCCGAGCCGGAACTGCCGGGTGAGCAGAACCTTTCCGCGACCCATATCGTAAGGCAGGAGCACACAGGCGTCGGGCCGGCGGAACAGATTGCGCTCATGCCGTTCCCAGCGCCCGTCGGCGCGGCGCAGTTCGTAGGTCAGCCGGGAAAAGGAATATTTCTCGTCGGCGAGAATGGTCTCGTCGAGGCCGCGCGGGCTGGGCTTTCCGTGCTCGGACATCGCCTTGTCCTTTCCTGTCGCATTCGTGAAAACTATTGCCTGAACTGTTCGCGCAGAATGCGCTCTTCCATCGAATGGCCGGGGTCGTGGAGCAGGTGCAGCCCGACGAAATGGTCGGTGGCGACGCGCACCTTCACGACGTCGCGGATTTCGTAATGGTCCGCCACGGCGGCGACCGGCCTCTTGTCGGGCTCCAGGACTTCGATCCGCACCTCGGCCTTGTCGGAGAGCAGGGCGCCGCGCCAGCGCCGGGGCCGGAAGGCCGAGATCGGCGTCAGGGCCATCAAGGGCGCGCCCAGCGGCAGGATCGGGCCGTTGGCCGAGAGATTATAGGCGGTCGAACCGGCGGGGGTCGCGACCAGCACGCCGTCCGCGACCAGTTCGTCGAGCCGGACGTGGCCGTCCACATGGACCCGCAGCTTGGCGGCCTGGGCGCTCTGGCGCAGCAGCGAGACCTCGTTGATCGCGTGGGCGGTCGCCGCCCCGCCGTCACGGTTTTCCGCGACCATGATCAGGGGATGGATGATCGAGCTCTGCGCCGCGTCGAGCCGCTTGCGCAGCCCGGTTTCGCGATATTCGTTCATCAGAAACCCCACCGAGCCGCGGTTCATGCCGTAGATCGGGATGTTGCGGCCGAGAAAACGGTGCAGGGTCTGGAGCATCAGGCCGTCGCCGCCGAGCGCCACCACCACGTCGGCTTCGTCGGAATGAACGTCGCCATAGCGCCCGACCAGCCGCGCGCGCGCGTGTTGCGCCTCGGGCGTATTGGCGGCGAGGAAATTGATCCGCTCGAAACGCCGTCCTTCCAGCAGCCGCCCTTCTTCGCTTCGCGCGGCGGAACCTTTCCCGTGGGCCGATGAGTCGCTCATGTTCCGTGCCGATCTTCGGTTGTCCGGGCTAGAGCATAATCCTATCCAAAAAGTCGCGGACTTTTTGGATAGGATTATGCGTTAGAAACACAATGTTAGAGCGAAATCCCCGATTCAGCGTGAACGGATTTCGCTCTGAGGGAATCGCGGGCGGGGCTGGGATTGTCCAAGGAATAGGCGATGCGGGGCGCAAGGGCAAGGCGCGCCAGACCGCGAAGCATCAGGCGAAACCCTTGCAGGAACGCGGTTTTTTGCTTGTCCTTGACGAAGATCAAAAATTTTGTCCTCTGCGGCGGGCGTGCTATTGTATTATGCAGGACGGAGTTCGGATCGAACGGATCCAGGCCACGGGGGAGCGCGTTTTGGAAACTTTGCCCGAAAAGGTTCTGTTCGATACGGTTTTCGGGCGAATCGAATCGACGCCGCGCAATCTGGTCTGCTCCAGCAACAAACCGGCGCCCGGCCTCGGGCTGGAATGCGGCGACTGCGACATCAAGGGCCTGAGCATTTGCGAATCCCTCGACGCGGACGAGTTCGAACTGCTCGAGCGCATCGGCCGCACTCAGGCCTTTGCCGCCAAGGCGACCTTGTTTGAACAGGGCCGCGATGCGCCTTTCGTCTCCAACATCACTTCGGGCGCCCTGCGTCTGTCCAAGCTTCTTCCCGACGGCCGGCGCCAGGTGGTGGGATTCGCCCTGCCCGGCGATTTTCTCGGCCTCGCCATGCAGCCCACCCATATGTTCACGGCTGACGCGCTGACGCCGGTCAAGGTCTGCCAGTTTTCGCGGCCGGGCTTTTCCGACCTCATCGACAGGAAGCCGAAACTGATGCGCGCCGTGCTGAACATGGCCGCGCATGAACTGTCTCTCGCGCAGGACCAGATGGTGGTTCTCGGCCGCCGCACGGCGGAGGAGAAGATCGCCTCCTTCCTGATCGGCATGCGCAGCCGCTATGCGCGCATCCACGGCCCCTCGGTCCATGTGCCGCTGCCGATGACGCGGCTCGACATCGGCGATTATCTCGGCCTGACGGTCGAAACGGTCAGCCGCATGATGACCCGCATGGCGCGGGAAAAAACCATCGTCATCGTGCCGGACGGCGTCCGCCTGCTCGACGTGGCGCGCCTGGAGCAATTGGCGGAAATGTGAGAACCGACGCGGAAGGCGCCGGACCGCTCGTCGAGGACTGGTCCTGGCCGTGGTTTTTCACCGGCGTGCGCCGCGCCCTGGCGGGGCCGGCCTTTTACGTCGCCATTGCGCTGATGGGCGTCGGCTCGCTTGCCCGCGCCGCGGGATTTCCGGTCGGCGTGGCGGCGCTGTCCACCCTTCTCGTCTGGGCCGGTCCCGGCCAGTTGCTGTTCTTCGGCGCGGCGCTGGCGAAAACCGCGCCGCCGGCGATCGCTTTCGCCGTCAGCCTGTCCTCGGTGCGCCTGCTGCCGATGTGCCTTTCCGTCCTGCCCATGCTGCGGGGGCGGCGCACGCGCCTGCCCGTCCTGCTCTTCGCCGCGCATTTCATCGCCGTCACGGTCTGGGCGGAATCCCTGCGCCGCCTTCCCGATCTGGAGCGCCCGGCGCGGCTGCCCTATTTCTTCGGCGTCGCCCTGACCTGCATGGGCCTGACCACGCTTTCGACCGCCGCCGGCTTCTGGATGACCGGCACGCTGCCGAGACCGCTCGGCGCCGGCATGATGATGCTGTCGCCGATCTATTTCCTGGCGACCACGGCGCGCGCCGCGCGCTCCGGCGTCGACTGGCTGGCCATTCTGTTCGGCGCGGTTCTCGCGCCTTTCGCCATCCGCTTCATCGGCGGCGGCTTCGATCTGCCCGTCCTGGCGCTGGTCGGCGGGGGCGGGGCGTGGCTCGCCGGCTTTCTGGCGCGACGCGCGGCATGACGATCTTTTCCGCCGATCCGGCCCTCGCGCCTTATCTGGCTCTGATCCTGTTCGGCTTCCTGCCGAGCGAAATCTGGCGCGTGCTGGGCGTGGCGATTTCGCATGGACTCGACGAGGAGTCCGAACTTTTCCGCTTCGTGCGCAGCGTCGCCGCCGTGCTTCTCGTCGGCGTGGTGGTGAAAATCGTCGTCCTGCCCTCGCGCGAAATGGCCGCCGCGCCGCCGTGGACACGCGTCGTCGCCTTCGCGGTCGCGGGGGCGGCCTTTTTCGCCTTCCGCAGGTCGGTCTTCGCGGCGGTCGCGGCCGGCGTGGCGACGATCGTCCTCGCCGTCTGGCTGATGGGACGCTGAAACTCAGGCGCCGGCGGCGAGCGCGGCGCGGATTTTTTCGGCGTGGACCTTGAGATCGGCCGGATCGGCCATTTTCGCGGCATGATGGCCCAGGCCCACGCCGTCCCAGCGCGGGATCACGTGGAAATGGATATGGAACACCGACTGGCCGCCCGCCGGCTCGTTGAACTGGTGGACGGTGATCCCTTCCGCGTCCATCCCCGCCTTCACGGCGCGGGCGATCTTCTGGACGGAAAGAATCAGGGTCGAAAGCACGTCCGGCGGGACGTCGAGCAGGTTGCGCGCGCCGCGTTTCGGCAGCACCAGGACATGGCCGTCGGCGCGCGGCATGACGTCCATGAAGGCGACGGTGTCCGCGTCCTCGTAGACTTTCTCGCAAGGGATTTCGCCACGCAGGATTCTGGCGAAAATATTGTTGGGATCGTAGGCGCTCATGAAAGGCTCCGCATGACGCCCGCAACCTGCCCAAGCGCGGGCGCGCGGTCAAGCCTTTCGGAACGGTCCGCTTTCCGCGTATTCGGCAATCGCCGCATCCACCGCGCGGGCCTCGCGGGCGAAAAAATCCGCCGCCGCGGCGGCAAGGCGCGGATCGAGGAAGTCGTGGGCCGAGAAGGTCGGAACCGCCTCGTAGCCGCGCGAAAACTTGTGCTCTCCCTGGGCGCCCGCCTCGACCCTCTTGAGGCCGCGTTGAATGGCGAATTCGATCGCCTGATAATAGCACAGCTCGAAATGCAGGCAGGGATGATGCTCGATCGCGCCCCAGTTGCGGCCATAGAGCGCGTCGTCGCCAATCAGATTGAGCGCGCCCGCGATCGGGCGGCCCTCGCGCCGCGCCATCACCAGCAGAATTCGGTCGGCGAGCGCGGCGCCCAGATGCGAGAAAAAGGCCCGGGTCAGATAGGGCCGTCCCCATTTGCGCGAACCGGTGTCGGTGTAAAAATCGAAAAAAGCGTCCCAATGGGCTTCGGTCAGGTCGCGTCCGGTCACGCGCTCGATGACCAGGCCGGCGCCAAGCGCCTCGGCGCGCTCCCTGCGGATCGCCTTGCGCTTGCGCGACGCCAGGGCGGCGAGAAAATCGTCGAAATCTTCATAGCCGCGATTGATGAAATGGAACTGCTGGCCCTTGCGCTGGATCATGCCGGCCTGGGCCAGAAAGGCCTGATCGGCGGCGTCGGGAAAGGTGATGTGCAGCGAGGAAAGCCCGGCGGCCTCCGGCAGGGCGCGCAGGCCCGCCAGCAGCGCCTCGCGGGCGCCGGAAGGCGCGCCGGCCGCGACCAGGAGCCTTCGCCCCTGAACCGGCGTGAATGGCGACGCTACCTGCGCCTTGGGATAATAACGTCCGCCCACCCGCTGATAGGCCTCGGCAAGGCCCTGATCGAAAACATATTCGCCGAACGAATGGGACTTCAGGTAGAGCGGCGCGCAGGCGGCGATCCGCCCGTCCGGCGTCTCCGCCACCATATGGGCGGGGCGCCAGCCCGTCCCCTCGCCGACGCAAGCCGTCGCCTCCAGGGCGGCGAGAAAGGCGTGGGACAGAAAGGGATTATATCGCTCGCTCGCGTCCGGCGCCGGCTCTGCCGGGTTGGCGCAGGCGTCCCAATCTCCCGGCGAAATGGCGCCGAGCGAAGCGACCTGGCGGATGCGGAATTTTGCCGAGTTCATCGCGCCGGATCATGTCGTGAAAACGCGGCGGGGGCCAGAAGGGATTTGGCGGGGAACACAGGAAAATCGGGCGCTTCGCCGCACCAAAGGCGGAATTGATCCAGGGACGAGGTCTCGTTCAAACCGCGCCTCGCCGGTTGGCGGCGCGGGGCGGCGGTCGTCGCGTCGGCAAGTCGAGGATGAGGCGATCGATGACGACGGCGATCGCCGCTTTCAAATCGCCGGCTCGCTCATTTCCGCGAGGCGTTTCGCCAGCGCGTCGCGCTCGGACTGAAGCCGCTTGATCCGGCGAGCGCTTTCAATCGAAACATCTGTGCCAGAGTGGGACGCAACAAATGTCACGCCCAGGGCAAGCGAGTCACGCCATGCCAGACGCGCGCGCGCGCTCTCGCCCCGGCGCGGAATCGTCACTTCGAACTCCCTCGGGACGGAGATCGGATGCGCTATTTCGAGCCTCGCCCCTCCTTCCGATAAATTTCGCACCAAACAGTCCACGACCGAGGACCTCTCATTGAAAGTGATCGTGGCTCCGAGATAGGCCCGGCGACGATGTTCTTTTCGATGATCGACCATGGCGAAGACCTCTCGCAAAATGTCCTTTGTTGGGTCGAACCCGACCGCGCTCCCGCGCGCTGCAATTTCCGCGCCAAGGCTTTGTCGCTGTCTCGACCCATCTGACGCGCGCACGGCCATCACCGCCATTCCACCGCCGGCATGGCGCTTCCCTCGTGGCGTGAAGAGCCGATAGGCGAAGCGCATGATCGAAGCGCTTTCGGTTGCGGCGACCCTGGAACGAGCGACTTTCTCAGAAAATATCCGCGTCGGAATCACGAGCAGGGCGCCGCCAGATCATTTCCTGCGATCAAGAAAACACCGTCACGAAGGGGATTCCGGGATTGTAGAGGACCGCCCCCGCGAAATCCGCATGCGCGCCGCGCGCCACGCGCCGGCTGTGGCGGATTGACGGGGACCCCAGAACCGTTTTCCCGGAGGCGGGAGCCGGAGCGCCGAGTCGATTCGTTCGTTCGGCGGTCAGGGAAGCGGCGTGGGTCCCCGTATGTTGGCGAGCCGGATTTTTCACCCGGCGGAAAGCGTTTTCAGACGCAGCCGGTCGGCTTGGGCAGGCCGCCATATTTGGTGATCGGCTTCATCGGTCCGGTCTGCCAGAGGTCGAACATTTCCTTGTTGGGCTTGCCGACGAAGGCGGCGAATTTGCGGATGGGCGGGACGGACTGATTCTCGTCGTAATAGTCTCGCGCCTTGAGAACCTGGTCCCACTTTTCCTCTGTCATTTCGAAGCCGTCGGCTTCGGCCATCGCCTTGCCGATCTCCGGCGTCCATTGGTCCATGTCCTGGAGATAGCCGTCTCCGTCACGTTGGGGCAAATTCATCAAAAACTCCTTGGCGCCGATTCATGACTTCCCCCGCGTCCGGCGCAGACGCATGGAATTATTCTAATGTAAAAATTAATTCCGCGCGGTCAAGACGGGGCGCCGCAAGTATGCCGACGGAGAGACGGCGCCAGTGGCGAGACCGGCGTCACGCGGCCGCGGCGGTGACGCGGTTGCGGCCGGCGTTCTTGGAGAGATAGAGCGCCTGATCGGCCCGCCGCAGAAAAGCGTCGGCCGATTCGCCGCCCATCGAACTGGCGACGCCGATCGACACCGTGATCGGAATCGCGCGCGCGCCATTGTCGATGGGGAAGGGCGAGGCGGCGACCGCGCCGCGAATGCGCTCGCCGATGCGCTGCGCGATCTCCAGCCGGGTGTCGGGCATGACCACGACGAATTCCTCGCCGCCCAGCCGGCACATCAGGTCGGCGCCGCGCACCCTGCGCTTCACCCGCGCGGCAAAGGTTTTCAGCACCTCGTCGCCGGCGTCGTGGCCATGGGCGTCGTTGACCTTCTTGAAGAAATCGATGTCGAGCATCATCACCGAAAGCGGCCGACCGTTATGCGCCGCCTGCTCCATCAGCCCGAGAAGATGGGTTTCGAGATAGCGCCGGTTGTTCAGCCCGGTCAGGGGATCGATCACCGCCAGCTCCATCGCCGTCTTGACGTTGAAGCGCAGGGCGTCGGCATAGCGCTTCCGGCGGACCTGCGCGCGCACGCGGGCGAGGAGTTCGTTGGCGTCGATCGGGCGCGTCAGATAGTCGTTCACGCCGAGATCGAGGCCGCGCAGAACCCTCTCGCGATCTTCGAGATCGGCGAGCGTCAGGATCGGGGTGTGACGGGTGCGGTCGAGCGAACGCAGCTGGCTGCAAATGCGCAGGCCGTCGAAATCCGCGAGGCCGAGGCTGACGATGACCAGTTCGTAATCCCGTTCGGCGGCGGTGAACAGGGCCTGATGGGCCTCGGCCTCGATGTCGATCTGATAGCGGCCGCGCAGGGCGGCCAGAATGCGCTGGGCTGAATGGGGCCGGTCCTCGACCAGCAGGATGCGACCGCCCGGGCCATCGTCGAGCGCATGGCTGACGGCGTTGGAAACCCCGAGATTGGCCGAGGTTTCGGCGCGGTTGCGCAATTCGTCCATGACCAGTTTCAGCCGCGCCAGCGAACGGACTCGGGCGATCAGCGCGATTTCGTCGATGGGCTTGGTCAGAAAGTCGTCGGCGCCGGCTTCCAGCCCGCGCACGCGGTCGGCGGTCTGGTCGAGCGCGGTCACCATGACCACCGGCAGGTGAAGGGTTTCGGGATTGCTCTTGAGCCGGCGGCACACCTCGAATCCGTCCATGCCGGGCATCATCACGTCGAGCAGGACGAGGTCGCATTCGCCGCGCTCGCAGATTTCCAGCGCCTCCTGGCCGCTGGTGGCCGTGACCACGTCGAAATATTCCGCCGTCAGCCGCGCTTCGAGCAGCTTGAGGTTGGGAATGATGTCGTCAACCACCAGAACGCGGGCGGTCATGATCCCGTCCTTTCAGATCGCGCCGGGAGGCGGCGCGATCACTTGTCGCCAATATAGTTCCTTACGGTTTCCAAAAATTTCACGACCGATATGGGTTTTGACAGATAAGCCTCGCAGCCTCCCTGGCGAATCTTCTCCTCGTCGCCCTTCATCGCGAAGGCGGTGATGGCGATGACGGGAATGGGCGCGAGTTCGGGGTCGTCCTTCAGCCATTGGGTGACCTGCAAACCGGAGACCTCGGGCAGCTGGATGTCCATCAGGATCAGATCGGGGCGGTGCTGGCGGGCGAGACCGACCGCCTCCACGCCGCTCTTGGTCTGGACCGTCGCATAGCCATGCGCCTCCAACAGATCGTTGAAGAGCTTCATGTTCAGCTCATTGTCCTCGACGATGAGAACCGTCTTTTTCATTGCACCCGTTCCTGCCGCCGCGCCGCTTTCCCGCGCGGCTGATCGCGAGACCAAACTATGCGATAGAAATTGACGAAACAAAAATTCGAATCGAAACTCACGGGCGCAATTAATGAATTCGGACCTTCACTTTTGACTCTCCGCGCCGCCCCGCGCCCCGTCCCGCGCGACGAGGCCGAATCTCTCGCCATCGAGGCGCTCGGCTTCCTGGCCGGCGATCCCGAACTGCTGTCGCGCTTCCTCGCCCTGACCGGGATCGCGCCGGACTCGCTGCGCGCCGCCGCGGCGCAGCCCGGCTTTCTCGGAGGCGTCCTCGCCTTCGTCGCCGGCCATGAAAAGACCCTGACGGCTTTCGCCGCCGCCGCCGGCAAACCGCCGGAGACCGTCGCCGCCGCCCATCGCGCCCTCAATCCGGAAGCCTTTTCCGAGGAAATCTGAGTCGCCGCGATTTTTCCCATGCGCGGCGGTGGCGAAGCCGCAAATTCCCGATTAGAAGAGCGCAACCGGCGCCGCCCGCGCCGGACTGAGGAAAATGCCGCATGGTCAGGGTCGTTTTTGTCAATTCCGCCGGCGAGCGCCGCGAGATCGAAGCCCAGCCGGGCATGACGGTGATGGAGGTCGCGGTCAAGAACGGCATTGACGAGATCGTCGGCGAATGCGGCGGCGCCTGCGCCTGCGCCACCTGCCATGTCTATGTCGCCCCGGAATGGGCCGAAAAACTGCCCAAGACGAGCCCGATGGAATCCGACATGCTCGATTTCGCCATCGATCCGCGTCCGACCTCCCGCCTGTCCTGCCAGATCAGCCTGACGCCGGAACTCGACGGCATCGTGATCGAGACGCCCCTCCGCCAGGGCTAATTCGCGCGCCGATCGAACCGGATCGGCGCGCCATCGGCAGGCAAACCGCTTGAGCGGTTCAAATCCGACCCTGGCCGTCCTGGCCAACGCAATTGCGATGGACTGAGGTCGGGCCGAAGTTCGATCCCCAAATTCGAGCGGTTGAAGGTCCGCCCGCGGCGGACGACCAGCGAAGTCGCCGGCAAGGAAACAGTTGGGCGGATTCCCCTCATAGCCAGGAGGTCTGGATCGGGGCAGAGAGCGGACCAAGGCGAAGCGGCAGGGTCGCCTCAGTAAGCCGCGA
>JAJYCZ010000145.1 GCA_021777915.1 Pseudomonadota bacterium
TTCCTGTCCTTCGAATGGCGCAACCTGCTGTTCCTCGTCCTCACGCCCTTCGTGCTGGGCGTGGTCAGCGAAACGCGCCCGCTGACGATCGGCGATCTCGAGGCGCGCGACGGCTCGATCGTCTTCGCCGTGATCATCCTGATCCTGTGGTTCCTTCTGCTGCTCAAGGGCTGGGCTCTGGACTTCCGGGCCACAGCCGCCTCCCTTGGCCTGCTGGTCTCGCAGGTCGCGGGTTTCCAGGCCGGGCGCTGGATCGGACGCATCCCGCGCCATCGCCTGCCGGACGATCCGCGCGCGGGTTGAACGCATCCGCGCGGCGGGCCATATTCGCATCCATGAATATCGAGGCGAAACCGGACGAGAGCGACTCCTGCGAGCTGAAGCTCGGCGTCGGCGGCATGACCTGCGCGGCCTGCGTGCGCCATGTCGAAAAGGCGTTGAAACAGGCGCCCGGCGTGCTCGACGCCCATGTCAATCTGGTGGGCGAGCGCGCCGATTTGAAACTCGCGCCCGGCGCCGACCTTTCCGAGATCGCGGCGCGGGTCAGGCAAGCCGGCTACGAGCCGCGCGTGACCCATATCGAGCTGGGCGTCGGCGGCATGACCTGCGCCGCCTGTTCAGCCCATGTCGAAAAGGCGCTCAAATCCGTCCCGGGCGTGATCTCGGCGCGGGTCAATCTCGCCACCGAACGCGCCTATGTCGATTGCGTCGAGGGCGTGGCCGAGGAGGCGGCGCTGGCCGCGGCCGTTCGCGGCGCCGGCTATGAGCCCCGCCCGCGGGAGGCGACCGGCGCCGCGCTCGATCCGGTCGCGCGGCGCGCCGCCGAAACCGAAATCATGCGCCGGCGTTTTCTGCTTGCCGCCGTCTTCGCCGCGCCGGTGAGTTTTCTGGAAATGGGCGGCCATATGTCGCCGGCTTTCGGCGCCTGGCTTCATGGCGTCTTCGGCCATCAGAATTTCATGGTCCTGATCGCGGCGCTGACCACATTCGTGCTCTTCGGCCCCGGCCGGCGCTTCTTCACCCTCGGCCTGCCGGGATTGCTGCGCGGCGCGCCGGACATGAACGCTCTGGTCGCGCTCGGGGCCGGGGCGGCCTATCTCTATTCGATGGTGGCGACTTTCGCGCCGCGGCTTCTGCCCGAGGGCGCGCGCCATTCCTATTTCGAATCCGCCGCGACCATCGTCGCCTTCATCCTGCTCGGGCGCTGGCTGGAGGCGCGCTCGCGCGGGCGCGCGGCGGATTCCATCGGCAAGCTGGCGCGGCTCCAGCCCAGGATCGCCCATGTCCGGCGCCAGAATGGACCTGGAACGGCCGCCGCGCTCGACTTAGCCGTCGAACAGGTCCTGGTCGGCGACGTCATCGAAATGCGGCCGGGCGAGTCGATCCCGGTCGATGGCGTGGTGACCGAAGGCGCGAGCCATGTCGACGAGAGCTTCATCACCGGCGAGGCGGCGCCCGTGGCGAAAAAGCCGGGCGACGCGGTCACCGGCGGCAGCGTCAATCTCGCCGGCGCCTTCGCCTTCCGGGCGGCCAAGGTCGGGGCCGACACTTTTCTCGCCGATGTCATCCGCATGGTCGAGACGGCGCAGGGCGCGCGGCTGCCGATCCAGGACCTCGCCGACCGGGTCACCGCGCTTTTCGTGCCCGCCGTGATGGCGGCGGCCGTCGCGACTTTCGCGCTGTGGCTCTATTTCGCCGGCCTGTCCAATCTGACCCTGGCTTTGGTGAGCGCCGTCAATGTGCTGATCATCGCCTGCCCCTGCGCCATGGGCCTCGCCACGCCGGCGGCCCTGGTCACCGGGACCGGTCGGGCGGCGGAGCTGGGCGTGATCTTCCGCCAGGGCGACGCCTTGCAGACCCTGTGCGGCGTGAAAACGGTCGCCTTCGACAAGACCGGCACGCTCACCGAAGGCCGGCCGGTCCTGACCCGGATCGTCGCGGGAGAAGGTTTCGCGGCGAATGATCTTCTCGCGTTGGCGGCGGCGGTCGAGGCGCGCTCGGAACATCCCCTGGGCCGGGCGCTGGTGGAGGCGGCCAAGGCGCGGCAAGCCCAACAGGGAATGCAAAGCTCGCCTGAGGTCGGCGGCGTCGCGCATTTCGCCTATCAGCCCGGCCTCGGGGTGACCGGAGAAGTTGACGGCCGAAAAGTCGCGGTCGGCTCGGCGGAGTTTTTGGCCACGCTCGGCGAAGCGCCGGAGTCATTGAGCAAAGCCGCCGAAGAACTGGCGGGGCAGGGCGCCTCCTGCTTCTTCGTGGCGGTCGACGGCAAACCGGCCGGACTTTTCGCCTTTTCCGACCCGCCGCGCCCGCGGGCCGCGCAAGCGGTGAAGGCTTTGCACGACCTCGGACTGCGCGTCGCTCTGATCACCGGCGACCGCGAGGCGACGGCGCGTTTCGTCGGCGAGAAAATCGGCGTCGATGAGATTTTCGCCGGCCGGCGGCCCGAGGGCAAGGTCGCGGCCTTGCGCGAACTGAAGGCATCGGGGCCGGTCGCCTTCGTCGGCGACGGGATCAACGACGCGCCGGCGCTCGCCGCCGCCGATGTCGGCATCGCCATGGGAGCGGGGACCGACATAGCGGTCGAAAGCGCTCAGGTCGCGCTGATGTCGAGCGATCTCGGCAAGGTGGCGCAGGCCTTCGCGCTGTCGCGGGCGACCCTGCGCAACATCAAGCAGAATCTCGGCTGGGCCTTCGGCTACAATGTCGTCCTGATTCCCGTGGCGATGGGCGCCCTTTATCCCGCCTTCGCAATCATGCTCAATCCGAGCCTCGGCGCCGCCGCGATGGCGTCGTCGAGCCTTTTCGTCCTCGGCAACGCCTTGCGCCTGCGACAATTTGCCGTCCCCTCCGGCTCAGATGGAGACAAGCCCATGACCGCCCCTTCTTCCACGATCTTCGCCGTCTCGGACATGACCTGCGGCCATTGCGCGGCGCGGGTGAAGAAAGCCGTGCTTTCCCTTGAGCCGGGGGCGGAAGTCGAGGTCGATCTGGCCTCCGGCGACGTGACCGTTTCGCCGCCCGCCGCCGACCCCGCCGCGGTCGCCAGGGCCATCACTGAGTCGGGCTATCCGGCGAGCGAAAAAAAGTTGGATAGGAAATAGACCTTTTCCCAATATTCGAATATATGGGTGTTGACCTGAGTCAAGCGCGCCGGCGCGACCGGCGCGACACCCACAATCGTCGCGGCAATCCGCGCCTTTCCGCGTCAGGACAACGAGATGGACGACGACACAATCATCACCGGCCCGCTCTATGCGGCCCGCAAGAAGGTCTATCCCCAGGCGACCCACGGCACGTTCCGCAACATCAAATGGGCGCTGTTGGTCCTGACGCTCGGCGTCTATTACCTGATGCCCTTCCTGCGCTGGGATCGCGGCCCGAACCTGCCCGATCAGGCGGTGCTGATCGACATGCCGCACCGCCGCTTCTATTTCTTCTTCATCGAAATCTGGCCGCAGGAAGTCTATTATTTCACCGGCCTGCTGATCATCGCGGCGATGACCCTGTTCCTGATGAACGCGGTCGCGGGGCGCGTCTGGTGCGGCTATCTGTGCTGGCAGACCGTGTGGACCGACCTGTTCTACGCCGTCGAGCGCTGGGTCGAGGGCGACCGCCGCGCGCGCATGCTCAAGGACAAGAAGGGCCTCACCTTCCGTCGCGTTTACGAGATCGGCCTGAAACATTTCCTTTGGCTGATGATCGCCTGGTGGACCGGCGGCGCCTTCGTGCTCTATTTCGCCGACGCCCCGACCCTGGTGAAACAGCTCCTGACCTTCCAGGCGCCCGGCATCGCCTATACCTGGATCGGCATTCTGACCTTCACGACCTATATGTTCGCCGGCCATATGCGGGAGCAGACCTGCATCTATATGTGCCCCTGGCCGCGCATCCAGGCGTCGATGACCGACGAATGGGCGCTCAACGTCTCCTACGAGCGCACGCGCGGCGAGCCGCGCATGTCGACGAAAAAGGCCGAAGCGGCGCGCGCCAAGGGCCTGCCGGCCGGCGATTGCATCGATTGCCATCAATGCGTCGCGGTCTGCCCGACCGGCGTCGATATCCGCGACGGCTCGCAGCTCGGCTGCATCCAGTGCGGCCTGTGCATCGACGCCTGCGACAATGTCATGAAGGAGATCGGCCGCCCGCCGCGCCTGATCGCCTATGACACCGACATCAACATCGCCCGCCGCCCGCAAGGCCTGCCGCCGATCTACAAGCCGATCCGCGGGCGCACCATGATCTATCCGGCGATCATCCTGGCCGTGGCCGGATTGATGGCGTGGAAGCTCGCCACCCGCGCCGACCTCGGCATCGACGTCCTGCACGACCGCAACCCGATGTCGATCCCCATGGCCGACGGCGGCGTGCGCAACGGCTATACCGTCCGCATCCTCAACAAGCAGGCCAACGACCGTTGGGTGAAGCTTTCGGTGTCCGGCGCGCCGGGCCTCCAGCTCAAGATCGTGGACGACCCGACGCCGACCGAGGCGACCGTCGCCCCCGACTCCACGCTGGAACTGCGCGTGATCGTCGTCGCCCCGCCGGATGAGGTTCCGCCGGCTTCGGTGGATGTGACCTTCTCCGCCGAGGACGCCAATGGCAAGACCAAGGCGAGCGCGAAGGACCATTTCTTCCCCAACGGTTGACCCCCACCCTGACCCTCCCCACAAGGGGGGAAGATTTCGCCGCAGGACGCGGCGCGCCAGGCCGCGCCTTTGTTTTTTGGACCTGGCGGAAAGCGGGACCCGATCGGCTTGGCCCAAAAGAGGGAAGCCGATCGTCGCGTTTCCGCGCTAAACTCGGCGCATGCGGCGAATCGACCTGTTTCTCGGTTTTTTCAAGCTTGGCGCGCTGGCTTTCGGCGGGACCGGGCCCTTGACGCGGGCGATCCTGGTGGAGGACCGGCGCTGGCTCGACGACAGGGAATTCGCGGCCTTGCTCGGATTGTGCCAGGCGCTGCCGGGGGCGAACACCTGCAATCTGGCGGTCATGCTGGGCGACCGCTTTTGCGGCGCCTCGGGGGCCATCGTCGCGCTTGCCGGCCTGCTCGCCGCGCCGCTCGCCGTTCTGGTGGCGGTGGCGACCTTCTTCGCGACTTTCGCCCATCAGCCCGATATTCGCGCCGCGCTTTTCGGGGCGACGGCCGCCGCCGCCGGCCTTGCGTTGGGCACGGCGATCAAGATGACGATGAAAATCCGGCCCGGCCTCCGCGTCGCCGCTCTGGCCTTAGCGGCTTTCCTCGGCGTGGCCGTGCTGCGCGCGCCGCTGGCGCTCGTGCTCGGCCTTCTCGCCCCCGCAAGTTTTGTCCTGGCGGGGCGGCCGGAATGAAGGACAATCTGCTCACCGATATTTTTCTGCGCTTCGCCGGCCTGTCCCTTCTGGCGGTGGGCGGCGCGACCGCTGCCTTGCCCGAGGCGCAGCGGCAGATGGTGACCCAGGCCCATTGGATGAGCGCCGAACGTTTCGCCGAAACTTTTGCGATCGCGCAGATCTCGCCGGGGCCGAACGTCATCGTCTTCAGCCTGTTCGGCTGGCGGCTCGCCGGGCTTCCCGGTCTCGTCGTCGCCACCTTCGGCATATTGGCGCCGGCCTCGTTACTGGCTTTCGCCGTCGCGCGGGCGATGCGCCGCGCGGGCGACGCGCCCTGGCTGGCGCGGCTGAAAAGGGCGCTGACCCCGCTGGCGATTGGCCTGATGGCCGCGAACGGCTATGTTCTGGCGCGAGGCGCCGATTCCGGCCTTTTCGCAACGCTCGTCACCCTTGCCTCGGCGGCTTTCGTCGCCTGGTCGCCGCGCAGCCCGCTCTGGGCCATGGCCTTTTCCGCGGCGGCGGCGGTCGTCGCGGGCAGATTGGGATTTTTGCCCTCATGAGTCGGGTAGCTTATGTCAACGGCCGCTATATCCGCCACGCCGAGGCCGGCGTCTCGATCAATGACCGGGGTTTTCTCTTTGCCGACGGCATTTACGAGGTGATCGAGGTCTTTGGCGGCCGGCTCATCGACGAGGAAGGCCACCTCCAGCGGCTGGCGCGCTCGGCGCGCGAGTTGCGGCTCGATCTTCCGGTCGCGGAGGCGGCGCTGCGGCGCATCCTGCGCGAACTCGTCGCCCGCAATCGCGTCTCCGACGGCCATGTCTATCTTCAGGTCACGCGCGGCGCCGCCAAACGCGACCATTTCTTCCCCAAGGCGGGGACGCCCGCGACCCTGGTCGCCTTCGCCCATCGCGGCGACCGGGCGGCGGCGGAGGCCCGCGCGCAGTCGGGAATAACAGTGATCTCCCTGCCGGACATCCGCTGGAAAAGGCCGGACATCAAGTCCACCAGCCTGCTGCCCAATGTGCTCGCCAAGCAGCAGGCCCGGGACGCCGGCGCCTATGAGGCCTGGCTGGTGGATGCGCAAGGTTTTGTCACCGAGGGCTCGTCGAGCAACGCCTGGATCGTGGACGACGCGGGCGCCCTGGTCACCCATCCCGCCGATTCGGCGATTCTTTCCGGAATCACCCGCGCCCGGCTGTTCCAGGTCGCCGCCGCCAGGGGCCTGAACATCGTGGAGCGGCCTTTTGCGCTCGCCGAGGCTTTTAAGGCCAGCGAAGCCTTCATCAGCGGCGCGACCACGATCGTCCTGCCGGTGGTGGCGATCGACGACCATAAAATCGGCTCCGGCGCGCCCGGCCCGGTCGCTTCGGGCCTGCGCGCGGCTTTTCACGATTTCGCGCCGGCGACGCCTTGAGCTTGGAGGGGCATAGCACTAAATCTCATAAAAGAATTTCTTGCCTCATCGCGGCCCTTGGGCCTCTAATGGGTATAAACGCAGGCAAGGCGTTCCGCTTTGGGGGCGATGATCGCGGTTTCAAGGCAGGCGCGGAAAAGAAAGAACAGGACAAAAGATGCCGGTTGAACGCACGCCCAATCTTCAGGATACGTTTCTCAATTACGTCCGCAAGAACAAGGTTCCGCTCACGATTTTCCTGGTCAATGGCGTCAAATTGCAGGGCGTCGTGAGTTGGTTCGACAATTTCTGTGTGCTGCTGCGCCGCGACGGCCACTCGCAATTGGTCTACAAGCACGCCATATCCACCATCATGCCGGGGCATCCGATCCAGATGTTCGAGCCGGCGGAAGAAAACGCGGAAAAATAATTTCGCCCAATACGGAGTTCCGGACGGCCTTGAACGACCAGATGGCGCCTCACGACGGCGCTTCCCTCCTGCGGCGCGGGCAAAAAACCCGCGTCGTGGTGATCGGCCCCTATCTCACCGACCGCGCCGCGCCCGAGGCGTCGATCCGTTCGCGCGAGGCGCGGCTTGACGAGGCCGTCGGGCTGGCCCGCGCCATCGACGTCGAGATCGTCGGCCAGGAGATCGTCGCGCTCACGCAGATCCGCCCCGCGACTTATCTCGGCAAGGGCAAGGTCGAGGAACTGGCCGAGAAGATCAAGGAAGCCGAGGCCGAACTGGTCGCGGTCGATTGCGCCTTGTCGCCGGTGCAGCAGCGCAATCTCGAAAAGGCTTTTGCGGCCAAGGTGATCGACCGCACCGGCCTGATTCTCGAAATTTTCGGCGAGCGGGCGCGTACGGCGGAAGGCGCGCTTCAGGTCGAACTCGCCCATCTGACCTATCAGAAATCGCGGCTGGTGCGGTCATGGACCCATCTGGAGCGCCAGCGCGGCGGTTTCGGGTTCCTGGGCGGCCCCGGCGAAACCCAGATCGAGACCGACCGCCGCCTGATCCAGGAGCGGATGAACCGCATCGAGCGCGACCTCGAAACCGTCAAGAAGACGCGCGGCCTGCATCGCAAGAGCCGGCGCGACGTGCCGTTCCCGATCGTCGCGCTGGTCGGCTACACCAACGCCGGCAAATCGACGCTGTTCAACCGCCTGACGAATGCAGAGGTGTTCGCCAAGGACCTGTTGTTCGCCACCCTCGATCCCACCTTGCGCGGCCTGAAACTGCCGCATGGCGGCAAGGTGATTCTCTCCGACACGGTGGGCTTCATCTCCGACCTGCCGCACATGCTGGTCTCGGCCTTCCGCGCCACGCTGGAAGAAGTGCGCGAGGCAGACATCATCCTTCATGTGCGCGACATCGCCCATGAGGACAGCGCCGCCCAGAGCGCCGATGTCGCAAAAATCCTCGCCGAACTCGAAGTGGACCCCCATGACCACCAGCGGTTGATCGAAGTGTGGAACAAGGTCGATCTGGCGGCGCCGGAAGAACGGGTCCGGCTGCGCGGCGCCGCCTCCCGCCGCCCGGCGATTGAGCGCCCTTGCGTGGTTTCGGCGGTGACGGGCGAGGGGCTGGACGATCTGCTGCTGGCGATCGAAACGCGCCTCGCGCGGGGCCGGGCGGTGCTGAGCGTGGCGTTGGAGGCCGGCGACGGCGAAGGCCAGGCCTGGCTCTACGCCCACGCGGAAGTTTTGTCGCGCGCCAGTGACGAATCCGGGCGCGCCTTTTTCCAAATTCGCGTGGCGCCAGAACAGCAGCAGCGCATCCAGCGCCGCTTCCCCGGCGCCGTGACCGGGCAAAGCCGCCCGCGCCGTGCGCGCGTCAAATCGCCGGCATAGAGCGGCGGGCGAAAATCCTTCGAAACCGGCATACCGGCAGCATCAAATGAGTGGGGCGCCTGTAATACCGCATGGTCCGGCGGCGGCAAGACCGCGAAGGGCGCTCGCGATGGTGGTGAAAGTGCATTCGCCGTGGTTGCGCGTAGTTAAATAATACGAATTACCTAAACTTCTGAAGCTCAAAATGGCGCCCGTCAACCGACTCGCGCGCCGCGTCACTTCCCGCCTCATCATGGAGATTGGCGCGGCAATCCGCGCCGCGTTGTAGTTTGGGGATTTAGAGCTGGTCGCGGTTGTCTGAACAGTTTCCCGCGAAGGATAAGTGGAATCTGCCGGATTTCACTTTGCTTGGTTTCGCGCGTTGGGCGTGACGCAGGGAGGGCGAAGCCCGACCGAAGTCGCGTC
>JAJYCZ010000146.1 GCA_021777915.1 Pseudomonadota bacterium
GGCGCCTGAGTCAGGCGCCCGTTTTTTTTTCGCGCTCATTGGCTAGGCAGCGGCTCGACCTTGGGCGCCCCGCGCGGATGCTGCGGCCGTATCGGACTGAGCGCGTCATCGGCGCTGGACCTGGAGGTCGAACCCGTGCTCGACGGCGCGGAAGGCGCCGCCGGCGCCGCATTGGCGTCGACGGGCGTGGCGGCGCCGGAGGGAGCATGTTGCGGCGGCGGCAGCGGCGACGCTGGCGCGAGGCCGCCGGCGCCCGGCGCGGGAAGCGGCGTCTCGCGGCGGACGAGGACCGTCACGTCGACAATCTCGCCGGTGACCGCGTCCATGGTGAATCTCTTGCGCGCGCCGGCGCTGTCGCGGCCGATCGCCACAATGTCCCGGCCGTTTCGTCGAGGCCGGCCGATCATCTGCGTCCCCTCCTGGGCCAGGATCGCCCGGACCCGTTCGGGCGTCAAAGCCCGCGCCTCGGGCTGGGGCGCCGGCTGCCGCCGCTCGGGATGACCGAAAAAAGGAAAGAACTGGGCGCGCGCCGAAACGTCCGCCCCCGCCCACAGGCCGACCGCCAGCACGGCCGCCGCCCAATGCAAACCGCTCCGCAGCGACCTTCGCGCCATGACCTTCTCCCGAATCCCCGCATGAATCCTATGCCATAAAGCCGACGATGCGAAAACCGGCGCCGGCCGGCCGCCGACCGAAAAGAGGCCTCCTTCCTTGAAAACGCGCCGAGAGGTCAAAATTGCGGCGCCATCGCCAAAAAAAGTTCAAAAACTTTCGTCATCCAGTCATTGCGCGCGCCAATGACGTCTTGTGTGGCGAAGGCTAATCTGGCAATGTCCCGCGCGGAGAAATAGGACAGCCTTGCTGACCATTTAATACCCCCGGAGGGGAGCGCCTTGACCGGCGCCGCCCCTTTCGGCGCCGGAACGCGACTTCAAGGCGCGGCGGGGCGGATGGCGCGGTTCGAGGCGGATGACCGGACGATGAATGGACATGGGGCCGACGCCCCCGAACGCGCAGGATTGACGGGTATGAACGAATTGAGCAGGCCGGACTCTTGTCGCGCCGACGCGAGCGTCGAAGCGACGTCCGTTTTCGCCGCCGCCCATGGCCTGCCGCCGGCGCAGGGCCTTTACGATCCCCGCAACGAGCATGACGCCTGCGGCGTGGGTTTCGTCGCCAATATGCACAACGCCAAATCGCACGACCTCGTGCGGATGGGCCTGCAGATCCTGCTCAATCTCGACCATCGCGGCGCGGTCGGCGCCGATCCCAAGGCCGGCGACGGCTGCGGCATGCTGCTGCAAATCCCCCATCGCTTTTTCGCGGACGAAGCCGCCCGCCTCGGTTTCGCCTTGCCGGAGCCCGGCCATTACGCCGTCGGCGCCCTGTTCATGCCGCGCGACCTCCAGGCGCGCAAGGCGATCGAGGAGATTTTCGAAAAGACGGTCGTTGAACAGGGCCAGAAGGTCCTGGGCTGGCGCGACGTTCCGGTCGATCCGAGCGGCCTGGGCGAGACGGTCAAGCCGACCGAGCCGGTCCATCGCCAGATTTTTATCGCCCGCGGCGCCGATACCCACGATCATGCGACCTTCGAGCGCCGGCTTTATCTCATCCGCAAGATCGTCTCCAATGCGGTTTACGCCCTGAACGATCCGAAGATGGCGGGCTGGTACCCGGTTTCGCTGTCGTCGCGCACCATCGTCTACAAGGGGCTGCTGCTCGCCTCCCAGCTCGGCGATTATTTCGACGACCTGCGCGACGAGCGCGTCGAAACCGCCGTCGCCCTGGTCCACCAGCGCTTCTCCACCAACACTTTCCCGTCGTGGCAGCTGGCGCATCCCTATCGCATGGTCGCCCATAACGGCGAGATCAACACCCTGCGCGGCAATGTGAACTGGATGGCGGCGCGGCAGGCTTCCGTCGCCTCGCCCCTGTTCGGCGACGACATTACCAAACTGTGGCCGATCTCCTACGAGGGCCAGTCCGACACCGCCTGTTTCGACAATGCGCTCGAATTCCTGGTCCAGGGCGGCTATTCCATGGCGCACGCCATGATGATGCTGATCCCCGAGGCCTGGGCCGGCAATCCGCTGATGGACGAGGAGCGCCGCGCCTTCTATGAATTTCACGCGGCGCTGATGGAGCCCTGGGACGGCCCGGCGGCGGTCGCCTTCACCGACGGCCGCCAGATCGGCGCGACTCTCGACCGCAACGGCCTGCGCCCGGCGCGCTATCTCGTCACCGAGGACGGCCTCGTCGTCATGGCCTCGGAAATGGGCGTGCTGCCGATCCCGGAGGAGAAGATCGTCACCAAATGGCGCCTCCAGCCCGGCCGCATGCTGCTGGTCGATCTCGAACAGGGCCGGATCATCGCCGACGACGAGATCAAGTCGAAACTGGCCGCCGCGCACCCCTATCGCGACTGGCTCGAGCGCGCGCAGATCGTGCTGGAAGACCTCAAGCCGGTCCAGGCCGGCTCGTCGCGTTCCGACGTGTCGCTGCTCCACCGCCAGCAGGCTTTCGGCTATACCCAGGAAGACGCCGCGCTCCTGATGACTCCCATGGCCGTGACCGGCCAGGAGGCGATCGGCTCGATGGGCGCCGACACGCCGATCTCGGCCATGTCGTCCAGGCCGAAGCTGCTTTATACCTATTTCAAGCAGAACTTCGCGCAGGTCACCAACCCACCGATCGACCCGATCCGCGAGGAGCTGGTGATGAGCCTGGTCTCCTTCATCGGCCCGCGCCCCAACATTCTCGACCACGAGGGCACGGCGAACAAGAAGCGCCTCGAAGTCCGGCAGCCGATCCTGACCAACGCCGATCTCGAAAAGATCCGCTCCATCGGCCATGTCGAAGATTCCTTCGACACCAAGACGCTCGACTTCACCTATTCGACCGAACTCGGCGCGCAGGGCATGGAGGCGATGATCGGCCGCCTGTGCGACCGCGCCGAACAGGCGGTCAAGGGCGGCTATAACATCATCGTCCTGTCCGACCGGATGGTCGGCCCCGACCGCATTCCGATCCCGGCGCTGCTCGCGGTCGCCGCCGTGCATCACCATCTGATCCGCAAGGGCCTGCGCACCTCGGTCGGCCTGGTCGTGGAGACCGGCGAAGCGCGCGAGGTGCATCATTTCGCTCTGCTCGCCGGCTATGGCGCCGAAGCGATCAATCCCTATCTCGCCTTCGAGACCCTGGCCGACATGGCCGATGAATTCCCGGCCGAAGTGGACGGCTACGAGGCGGTCAAGCGCTATATCAAGGCGGTGGACAAAGGCCTGCTCAAGGTCATGTCCAAGATGGGCATTTCGACCTACCAGTCCTATTGCGGCGCGCAGATCTTCGACGCGATCGGCCTCTCCAAGGCGCTGGTGGACGATTATTTCACCGGCACGGCGACCCAGATCGAGGGCGTCGGCCTCGACGAGATCGCCGAGGAAGCGGTCCTGCGCCACCGGCAGGCCTTCGGCGGCGCGCCGATCTACCGCAACGCGCTCGACGTCGGCGGCGATTACGCCTATCGACTGCGCGGCGAGGCGCACAACTGGACGCCTGACACGGTCGCGCTGCTCCAGCACGCGGTGCGCGGCAATTCCCGGGACAAGTATCGCGCCTTCGCCAGGCTGCTCAACGACCAGTCTGAAGCATTGCTGACGATCCGCGGCCTGTTCCGCCTGAAGGACGCCGCGGAAGACGGCCGCAAGCCGGTCCCGCTGGAGCAGGTCGAGCCGGCGAGCGAAATCGTCAGGCGTTTCGCCACCGGCGCCATGTCCTTCGGCTCGATCTCGCGCGAGGCCCACACCACCTTGGCGCTGGCGATGAACCGCATCGGCGGCAGGTCCAACACCGGCGAGGGCGGCGAGGAATCCGACCGCTTCAAGCCACTGCCCAACGGCGATTCCCTGCGCTCGGCGATCAAGCAGGTCGCCTCGGGCCGATTCGGCGTGACCGCCGAATATCTGGTCAATTCGGACATGATCCAGATCAAGATGGCGCAGGGGGCCAAGCCCGGCGAGGGCGGCCAGCTGCCCGGCCACAAGGTCGACGCGGTCATCGCCAAGGTGCGCCATTCGACGCCGGGCGTCGGCCTGATCTCCCCGCCGCCGCACCATGACATCTATTCGATCGAAGATCTGGCCCAGCTGATCTATGACCTGAAGAACGTCAATCCGCGCGCCGATATTTCCGTAAAACTGGTGTCCGAAGTCGGCGTCGGCACGGTGGCGGCCGGCGTGTCCAAGGGGCGCGCCGATCATGTGACCATTTCCGGCTATGAGGGCGGCACGGGCGCCTCGCCGCTGACCTCGATCAAGCACGCCGGATCCCCTTGGGAAATCGGCCTGGCCGAAACCCATCAGACCCTGGTGCTGAACCGCCTGCGCTCGCGCATCGTCGTCCAGGTCGACGGGGGCTTGCGCACCGGACGCGACGTGGTCGTCGGCGCCCTGCTCGGCGCCGATGAATTCGGCTTCGCCACCGCGCCGCTGATCGCCGCCGGCTGCATCATGATGCGCAAGTGCCACCTCAACACCTGCCCGGTCGGCGTCGCCACCCAGGACCCGGTGCTGCGCAAGCGCTTCAAGGGCCAGCCCGAGCACGTCATCAATTATTTCTTCTTCGTCGCCGAGGAAGTCCGGGAATATATGGCGAGCTTGGGCTACCGGACCTTCAACGAGATGATCGGCCAGATGCAGATGCTCGACCGCGACCGCGCCATCGAGCACTGGAAGGCGAAGGGGCTCGACTTCGGCAGATTGTTCCGCAAGCCGCAGCCGCTCGACGGGCAGACCATCTACCGCTCGGAATTCCAGGAGCACAACCTCGACAAGGCGCTCGACAAGCAGCTCATCGCCCGTTCGGTCGCGGCGCTGGAGCGCGGCGCGCCGGTGCGTTTGGAGACCGGCATCTGCAACGTCAACCGCACGGTCGGCGCCATGCTGTCGGGCGAAGTCGCGCGCCTCTACGGCCATGCCGGCCTGCCCGACAACACCATCCACATCAAGGCCAAGGGCACGGCGGGGCAAAGCTTCGGCGCCTGGCTCGCCCATGGCGTGACGCTGGAGCTCGAGGGCGAGGCCAACGACTATGTCGGCAAGGGCCTTTCGGGCGGCCGCATCGTCATCTATCCCCCGCGCGAGGCGAAACACATCACGCCGGAAACGTCGATCATCGTCGGCAACACCGTGCTCTATGGCGCGATCTCCGGCGAGGTCTATTTCCACGGCGTCGGCGGCGAACGCTTCGCCGTGCGCAATTCCGGCGCCATCGCGGTGGTGGAAGGCGTCGGCGATCACGGCTGCGAATACATGACCGGCGGCGTGGTCGTCGTGCTCGGGCCGACGGGCCGCAATTTCGCCGCCGGCATGTCGGGCGGCATCGCCTATGTGCTGGACGAGGCGGGCGATTTCCAGACCCGCTGCAACATGGCGATGGTCGATCTGGAGCCGGTGGTCGAGGAGGAAGACCTCAACTGGCGGCTCAACAACCAGGGCGGCGATCTCGAAAGCCACGGCCGCGTGGATATATTGAGCGACATGTCGCGTTTCGACGCCGAGCGTCTGCGCCAGCTGATCGCGAACCATCTGCGCCACACGGGCTCCAGTCGCGCGCGGAAAATTCTCGACAATTGGGAGGCCATGCTGCCGAAGTTCCGCAAGGTCATGCCGGTCGAATACCGCCGCGCGCTCGCCGAGCTGATGGCGCAATCCGAACAGCGGCCGGTCGCCGCCGCGGGGGAATGACATGGGAAAGGTGACGGGTTTCCTCGAAATCGACCGGCAGGACCGCAAATACAAGCCGGCCGCCGACCGCATCCGCCATTATCAGGAATTCGTGATTCCGCTCTCGGAGGACGCGACCCGCGATCAGGCGGCGCGCTGCATGAATTGCGGCATTCCCTTCTGTCACAACGGCTGCCCGGTGAACAACCAGATCCCCGACTGGAACGATCTGGTCTATCGCGGCGACTGGGAAGAGGCGGCGCGCAACCTGCACTCGACCAACAATTTCCCGGAATTCACCGGCCGCGTCTGCCCCGCGCCCTGCGAGGCGGCCTGCACCTTGAATCTCGAAGACGTGCCGGTCACGATCAAGACCATCGAATGCGCCATCGTCGATCGCGCCTGGGAGAACGGTTTTGTCAGACCCGAGCCGCCCGCCTGTAAAACCGGCAAGAAAGTCGCCGTCGTCGGCTCCGGCCCGGCGGGGCTTGCCGCGGCGCAGCAACTGGCGCGCGCCGGCCATGACGTCCATGTCTATGAAAAGTTCGCCAAGGCCGGCGGCCTGTTGCGTTACGGCATTCCCGACTTCAAGATGGAGAAACATCTGGTCGACCGCCGCGTCGCCCAGATGGAGGCCGAGGGCGTGACCTTCCATTACGGCGTCCATGTCGGCGTGGACCTGGCCGCCAAAGCGCTGGTCGACAGTCATGACGCGGTGATTCTCGCCGGCGGCGCGGAAAAGCCGCGCGACCTGCCGATTCCCGGCCGCAACCTCGCCGGGATCCATTTCGCCATGGATTTCCTGCCCCAGCAGAACCGCCGCGTCTCGCGCGAGAACGCCGGGCAGGAGGAGCCGGTTCTGGCCTCCGGCAAGCATGTCGTGGTGATCGGCGGCGGCGACACCGGTTCGGACTGCATCGGAACCTCGGTGCGCCAGGGCGCCCTCTCGGTGGTCCAGCTCGAAATCATGTCCCGCCCGCCGGAGCAGGAAGACAAGCTGACGGCCTGGCCCTATTGGCCGCTGAAGCTGCGGACCTCCTCGTCGCATCAGGAAGGCGCGGAGCGCGATTTCGCGGTTGCGACCAAGGAAATCCTCGGCGAGAACGGCCAGGTCAAGGCGCTCAAATGCGTCCGCGTCGACGAGAAAATGCAGGAAGTTCCCGGCTCGGACTTCAATCTTCGCGCCGATCTCGTCCTGCTCGCGATGGGCTTCGTCTCGCCGGTCCACGAGGGCATGATCAAGGAGCTGGGCGTCGCGCTCGACAAACGCGGCAATGTCGCGGCCGACACGCTCGCCTACAAGACCAGCCTCGACAGGATTTTCACCGCCGGCGACATGCGCCGCGGCCAGTCCCTGGTGGTCTGGGCGATCCGCGAAGGCCGTCAGGCGGCCCGCGCCGTCGATCATTTCCTGATGGGAGCGAGCGACCTGCCGAGGTAAAGCGGATCATCACATCGCGTCGGGCCGGCGGTTTCAGCCGGCCTTTCGTCTGGATCACGCTTCCTGTCGCCTGTTCCGCATCCAATCGGCGAGCCCTTTGATATTGCCTTCCAGCTCCCGTCGCGCGGCGGTGTCGCCGAGCGTGTCGTCGAGCGCCCTGGTCATGCAGGCCATCCAGGCGTCGCGCGCCGCGTCGTCGATGGCGAAGGGCAAATGGCGCTGGCGCAGGCGCGGATGACCCTTCACCGGGGAATAGAGCGCCGGGCCGCCGGTCCATTCGGTGAGGTAATTCCTGAAAACCTTGCGGATTTCGCTGAGTTCGGGACCGTGCATCTCGCGCACCTCCGCCGCTTGCGGCAGCGCGTCCATATGGTCGTAAAAGACCTCGACCAGCCGATCCACCACTTTCTCGCCGCCGATTCGCTCGTAAATCGAAAGTTTCGCCGCCGTCTCGCTCAAACGCCCACCCTCCTGTCCGACCGGAAAATCGCCCCTCGGCTCGCCGTCAGATATGAGGATTTCCGCGCGGCGCAAGGCGCCCGCGACCAATTGTCCCGCACCTTGACTTCGCCCCGCAAGGGCGCGCATGGCGCCAGACCCATTGTCGCGAGGCCGCCGGGGCGCCATGTTAGCCCTCGAACGCCATGGCGGATCAAGAAGAGCAGTGCATGACCATCGACGAAATCATCGACAATTTCGAATTCCTGGACGACTGGGACGATCGCTACCGCTACCTGATCGATCTCGGCCGCACTCTGGAGTCCCTGCCCGACGAGGCCCATAACGACGCCAACAAGGTGCGCGGCTGCATGAGCCAGGTCTGGCTCGAAACCAAGGTCGAACCCGGCCCCGCCGGCGAGCCGGTGCTGCATTTCCTCGGCGACAGCGACGCCTTGATCGTACGCGGCCTCGTCGCCCTGATGCTGACGCTTTTCTCGGGCCACACGGCCAAGGAAATTCTCGCCGCCGACGCGCAAGGCCTGTTCAAGCGCCTGGGCTTCGAGCAGCATCTGACGCCCCAGCGTTCGAACGGCCTGCGCTCGATGGTCGACCGCATCAAGAAGGATGCGGCTCAGTCCCTGGCCACGGCCTGAGGCGGGACGCCGCCTCCATACGCCCACGGGGCGGAAGCGACGCGCATGACCACGAACCAACTTGCGGCGACCCCGTCCGAACACCTGGCCGCGATGCTGAAACGCCAGCGCGACGCCTTCGCGGCGGAAGGCGCGCCGTCGCTTGACCAGCGCCGCGCCGACCTCACCCGCCTGCGCGACGCGGTGAAGCGTCAGGCCCACGCCATCGCCGACGCCATTGCCGAAGATTTCGGCGGCCGGGCGCGCCATGAAACCCTGCTGGCGGAAGTCTGGCCGGTCCATGCGGCGGCGCGCCACGCCCTGCGCCGTCTGCCGCGATGGATGAAGCCGAAGCGCGTCCCCGTCGGGCTCGAATTTCGGCCGAGCCGCGCCGAAATCCTGGTCCAGCCGCTCGGCGTCATCGGAATCATCGCGCCCTGGAATTATCCGGTCAATCTGGCGCTGGCGCCTTTGATCGCCGCGCTGGCCGCCGGCAACCGCGTCATGCTCAAACCCTCGGAACTGACGCCGCGCACCTCGGACCTGCTGGCGAAAATGCTCGGTGATCTATTTCCCGAGGACCAGGTCGCGGTCGTCCAGGGCGGCGCGGAGGTCGGCGCGGCCTTCGCCGGCCTGCCCTTCGACCATCTGTTCTTCACCGGCTCGACCGCCGTGGGACGCAAGGTGATGCTGGCCGCGGCGCAGAATCTGACGCCCGT
>JAJYCZ010000010.1:0-24072 GCA_021777915.1 Pseudomonadota bacterium
GCACAAGGTCGCCCATTTCTGCTCGATGTGCGGGCCGAAATTCTGCTCGATGAAGATCACGCAGGACCTCCGCGTCGAGGCCGCCGCGCTCGCCGAGCAGGGTATGGCCGAAAAGAGCGCGGAATTTCTGGAAAAGGGCGGCAAGCTCTATCTGGAGAGCTGAACCTGCCGGGACAGGCCGAAGTCAGGCGGTCTCGACTTCGGCCTCTTCCACCTCGGCCATGACGCCATCATCCCGCAATTCATAATCCTGTCCGCGCCAGTGGACCTGCCCGGGCAAAAAACTGGCGATGAAAACGGCGAAGCTGAACAGGTCGCGGACGGGACCGAGCCAGAGCGCGTGGTCGTGGCCAGGGAAGCGCTGGTCGATCGCAAATTGCAGGATCATCCGGGCGAGCACGGCGGCGCCGGCGAGGGCGACCGTCGTGGGCGAAAAGCCGCTGATCAGCACCGCGAGCAGGGCCCAGGCCACGGGAAAAGTCACCGCCGAGCCGATATGGCCGATGGGATCGAGCGAGCGGATGGTGCGCCCCCAGCGCAGGTCGCGCCGCCACACCTCGCCGAGGCTGCGCTCGAAATGGGCGTGGCCGACGACGAAATCGGCCACCGCGATTTCCAGGCCCAGTTCGCGCACCGCCTCGCCAAGCATGTAATCGTCGGCGAGCTGGTCCTTGACCCGCTCGAAGCCGCCGATGGCTTCGAGCGTGTCCCGGCGCAAGGCGATGGTCGCGCCGACGCAGGGCTCCGCCATGTTGAGCGCCATGCCGGTCAGGACATTGGGCAAAAAGCCGTAATCCACCCCCATGGCGCCGAGCCGCGACCAGAAGCCGGCGAGCGGTTTGCCGCGATAAAGGCAGGTGACGAGGCCGACGTTCGGGCGCTCGATCGCCGCCGCCAGCCGGTCGAGATAATCCGGCTCGACCGAAATGTCGCTGTCGGCCAGCACCACGAAAGGATGCTCGATGCGGCGCGACAGATTGATGAGATTGGAGACCTTGCCATTGGTCCCATGGACAGTGGCGTCAATCGCCAGTTCCACGCTGAGCTTGGCCGGCGCGCCTTCGATTTTTCCGGCGCGCGCCAAGGCGACAAGGCGCCGCGCGGCCGCCGCGGCGGCGTCGTCGTGATGGTGGACGCCGAAAATGATCTGCACCGGCCCTGCGTAATTCTGGCGGCAGAAGCTGAGCAAGTGTTCGTAAAGACCTGTTTCAGCGCCATAAAGAGGTTTAAGTATCGTCACGCCAAGCGTCTCGGCCGGCGCGGCGGCGACGGGGGGCGCGAAGCGTTTCAGGCTGAACAAGGCGAGGAAGGTATAGAGGACCGCGGCGCAGGCGATCACCGCCAGCACCGCCGCGACAGGCGCCGCGGCGATCCCGTTTTCCATCGCGCTGAACCAGGAGCCGTCCATCGTCCCTCCCGTCGATCAGGGCGTCAGATAGTTTTGCGTGCGCTCGCGCAGCGCCTTCAGGGAGGCGGCGAAGCCGTCCTGGCTCAAGCCGCGCAGCGCGCGGCGCCATTGCGCCAGCTCGCTGATCGAGCCTTCCGCGAGAATGTCGCCGATCTTCCAACCCGTGGGCGTCTTGCGCGCGACATAATCGACCGCCATCGGCGGCCCCTTGTCGAGAACGATCCGCGATGTCACCACCAGATCGCCGCCGCGCGCGACCGTCTTGTCGTCGCGCTCGAACCCCTTGCCGTTGAAGCCTTCGAGATGGGCGGCGTAGGAAGCGGCGATATAATCGGCCAGGCTTTCCGCCCATTCCGACCTCTGGGCCTCGGTCAGCGCATCCCAGCCGGCGCCATAGACCATGCGCGCCATGCCGGGCAGGTCGAAGGTCGCCCCGATCGCCGGCCGCAGCGCGTCGTAGCGCTGCTTGACGTTCATCTGGCCGAGTTTCTGGATGATTCCGAGCTGGCCGTCCTGGAATTGCTTGACCGCGGCGACCGCGTCGGCGGAATCGTCCGCGCGCGCCATGGAGAAGGCGGGCAGGACCGCGAGCGCGGCCAGAACCATCCGGCGATCAAAGACCATGAGGCTCCTCCCGAGGCGAGAATCTCTCGCGAAAAAAGATTTCGCGCAGGCTGGAATCCTCCATGCGCCGCCACAGCCACAGGCCCGGCGCGCCGAGGACGAAATCCGGTATGCGCTTGATAAGCGACAAAGCGATGGCCGTGGGCGAACCGATGCCGAAAGCGGCGCAGAGCGCGATATAGCCGCCCTCCTGCACCCCCCAGGCGCCGGGAATGAGGAATCCCGCCGCCCGCACCGCATGGCCGAGGCTCTCGATCGCCAGGGCGGCGCCATAGGAGCGCGGATCGCCGAGAAGGTAGAGCGCCAGCCAGATTTCGAGCACGCCGACGAACCAGGCGGCGAGATGAAGCGCGAGCGACAGGGTCAGGCCGGAACGCCGGCGCAGCATGCCGTCGAAGGCCTCGCGCAGGGCCGGCAGGCCGCTCACCGTCGCCCAGCCGGCGCGCCGCTCGACAAAGGCGGCGAGCCGGTCGAGCCAGCCCATGGCGAGCAGGCGCGGCGCCAGCCAGAAGCCGGCGAGCGCCGGGGCCATGATGACCAGACCGGCGACGATGCCGAAGGTCAGATCGGCGTTGACGTGGTGATCCACCAGGAAAAAGACGCCAAGCAAAGTGAAAACGACCTGGGTCGCGGTCAGCGCCAGCAGGTCCCCGATCACGCTCGCGGCGGACGCGCCGCCCGCGACGCCATGCTTGCGCAGCAGGCGCGCGCCAACCACCTCGCCGCCGATCTGCGCGACGGGAAGCAGATTGTTGATCGATTCCCGCACCCAGCGCAGCCGCGCCGTCAGCCAGGGACGCGGGCGCGAGCGCGGCAGCAGGGCGCGCCAGGCGAAAGATGCTAGAAAAGTCTGGGCGAGGCGGAGGACAACGACCCACAGCACGCCGAAGCCGACCGAGGAGACGGCGCGCGCGACATCGCCCGCGCCCTCATAGAGCGTGAGGGCGGCGAACAGGGTGAGTCCCAGCAGCAGGGCGAATCCGGCGGCGGCTTTCATCTGGAAGCACTTAATCCCATTTTGCCGTCCTGTCAGCCCGAACCGCCGCGCTTACGTGCAATATGCTGAATGTGTGGCCGCAAGGAAACGCTATAGCTAGCGTCCTTTGGGCCGCTCCCGGGCGGCGCGGGCGAAAGCCTCGGCGAAGGCGTTGCCCGCGGCCGGTCCCGGCTTTTCCGCGCGGGGCGCCGGCCCCTTGCCCACCGGCGCGCCCCGACCGCCCGGACCCGGGTGGCGCGGCTCGGCTGCGTCGTCGAGTCGCATCGTCAGGGCGATGCGCTTGCGCGGCGCATCCACCTCCAGAACCTTGACCTTGACCACATCGCCCGGCTTGGCGGCGTCGCGCGGGTCCTTGATGAAATTTTTCGACATGGCCGAAATATGGACCAGCCCATCCTGATGCACGCCGATGTCGACAAAGGCGCCGAAGGCCGCGACATTGGTCACCACGCCCTCCAGTATCATTCCAGGCCTGAGGTCAGACAGGCTTTCGACGCCCTCCTTGAAGCTCGCGGTCCTGAATTCCGGGCGCGGGTCGCGGCCGGGTTTTTCCAGCTCGCGTAAAACGTCGGCGACGGTGGGCGCGCCGAACGTCTCATCGACGAAGCTCCTGGCGTTCAAGCCGCGAAGAATCTTGGAATTGCCGATCAGGACGTGGATGTCGCTTTTCGTCGCGGCCAGAATTTTCCGCACCAACGGATAGGCTTCCGGATGGACCCCCGAGGCGTCGAGCGGGTCTTCCCCGCCGCGAATGCGCAAAAAGCCGGCGCATTGCTCGAAAGCCTTGGCGCCCAGGCGCGGCACTTTCTTCAGGGCTTCGCGCGAGCGGAACGGCCCGTTGGCGTCGCGATGGGCGACGACATTGGCGGCTAGATTCGCCCCCAGGCCCGAAACCCGCGCCAAAAGGGGCGCGGAGGCGGTGTTGAGATCGACGCCGACGCCGTTGACGCAATCCTCGACCACGGCGTCGAGCGCGCGCGACAGCTTGCCCTCGGCCAGATCGTGCTGGTACTGCCCGACCCCGATCGATTTCGGATCGATCTTGACCAGTTCCGCCAGCGGGTCCTGGAGGCGCCGCGCGATCGAGACGGCGCCGCGCAGGGTCACGTCGAGATCGGGCAGTTCGCCCGCCGCGAAGGCGGACGCCGAATAGACCGAAGCCCCCGCCTCCGACACCACGATCTTGGTGATTTTCTGTTCGGGCAGTTTGGCGACCAGTTCGGCGGCGAGCCGGTCGGTCTCGCGCGAGGCCGTGCCGTTGCCGATGGCGATCAGTTCGACCTTGTGGAGCCGGCAAAGGCGGGCCAGCGCCAGAAGCGCGTCGTCCCAGCGCCGCTGCGGCTCGTGGGGATAGATCACGCCCGTGTCCACCACCTTGCCGGTGGCGTCCACGACCGCGACCTTGACGCCGGTGCGAAAGCCCGGATCGAGGCCCAGGGTGGCGCGCGGGCCGGCCGGGGCGGCGAGCAGAAGGTCGCGCAGATTGCCGGCGAAAACCTTGACCGCCTGCTCCTCGGCGTTCTGCCACAGCCGCGCGCGCAGATCGACGGCGAGCGAAATTTTGATCCGCGTGCGCCAGGCCCAGCGGGCGCAATCATAAAGCCATTTGTCGGCCGGCCGGCCACGGTCGGCAATGCCGGCGCTGGCCGCGACCGCCAGCTCGTAGGCCTTTTCGCTTTGGGCCTTCTCGCCCTGCGTAGCGGCGTCAGCGGCGCTTTCCGGCTCCAGGGCGAGATCGAGGATTTCCTCCTTCTCAGCCCGAAACAGCGCCAGGATGCGATGGGACGGCAGCTTCGTCAGCGGTTCGAAAAAATCGAAATAATCGGAATATTTCGCCCCGTCCTGCGCCTTGCCCTCACGCAACTTCGAGACAATCCGCCCACGCGTCCAGAAATTCTCGCGCAAAATCCCGATCAGGCCGGCATTTTCTGAAAACTGCTCGACCAGAATGGCGCGGGCGCCTTCCAGCGCCTCTTCCGGCGTTTTCACGCCCTTGGCCTCATCCACATAGGGCGCGGCCTCGGCGCGCGGATCGCGACTGGGGTCGGCCAGCAGGCCGGCGGCGAGCGGCGCGAGGCCGGCCTCGCGGGCGATGGTCGCCTTGGTGCGGCGCTTGGGCTTGTAAGGCAGGTAGATGTCTTCGAGCCGCGCCTTGGACTCGGCGCTGAGAATCTCGGCTTCGAGTTGCGGCGTCAGCTTGTCCTGCGACTTGACCGATTCGAGAATCGCCTTGCGGCGCTCCTCCAGCTCGCGCAAATAGCGCAGCCGCTCTTCGAGACCGCGCAACTGCGTGTCGTCCAGCGCGCCGGTCGCCTCCTTGCGGTAGCGGGCGATGAAGGGCACGGTCGAGCCTGCATCCAGAAGCTCGACCGCCGCGGCGACCTGCCGCTCCTCGACCTTCAGCTCCTCGGCGATGCGGCGGGCGATTGACATCATGAGCGACTCCTTGCAAGGCGGGCCGCGCTTTTACCCCCCTGGCGTCGGACGACGCAAGCAAGGCCGCCCTGGAATTCCACAGGCGAAAGCGCGCCCGCCGCCGGCTTCCGCTTCATTCCGGCAGGGCGATGGCCGCGACGAGGCGGCCGTAATCCGGCTCCTTGCGGTGGGTCGTGCGGCGATAGGAAAAAAACCGCGCGTCGTCGGCATAGGTGTCGAGGCCGAGATTCTCGAACCCGCCCAGTCCCGCTCTCTCGGCGCGCATTTCGAGGAAGCTCGGCAGGTCGAAGAAATGGTGACCCGCCTTTCCCGAGGGCGCGAAAAATTTCGTAAAGCCTTCGTCCTCGGCTTCGAAGCGCGCGAAAAACTCCGGCCCGACCTCATAGCTTTTCGGCCCGATGGTCGGCCCCAAGGCGCCGGCTATATTGGCGCGCCGCGCGCCGAGCGTCTCCATGGCCGCGACCACCGCCTCGACCATGCCGGTCAGCGCGCCCTTCCATCCGGCGTGCGCCGCCCCGATCACGCCGGCGCCAGAATCGGCGAACAGCAGCACGCCGCAATCGGCCCCGGTGACGCCGAGCGCCAGGCCGGGCGTGGCGGTGACCAGTCCGTCGCAGCGCGGCCTCATCCCTTCCGGCCAGGGCGCGGAAACAGCCAAGGCGTCGGCGGAATGGATCTGATAGGGCACCAGGAAATTTTGCGGCGCCACGCCCAAAACCCGCGCCATGCGGGCGCGGTTTTCCGCCACCGCCACGGGATCGTCCTGCGAGCCGACCCCGCCGTTGAGGCTGGCATAGACGCCGTCCGACACCCCGCCCTGGCGGGTGAAGAAGGCGTGGGCCGCGCGTGCAAGCGCGGGCGCGCGGATCGCCGCGCGCGCCGTCTCGCTTTCGCTCAACTCGATGTCGCCGGCGCAAAGCCCGGCGCCTCCTTCAGGCCGCGCCGGGTGACGGCCATCGCCTTGAACAGGGCGCCCATCTCGCCCGCGCCGTCGCCGGCGAGCCGCGCCAAAGCGGAATCGACCGCCGCGGCCTGTTCGGGCGTGGCGTTGCGCCTGAGCATTTCGGCGCGCTGGAAAATGCCAAGATCCTTGAGGAATTCGCCCTGCTCGACCGGCCCGTGGACCAGCGCGTTGGTCGAGGCGGCGGCGCGCGCCAGCGCCGAGAAATCGACATGGGTGGTGAGATCGGCAAGGCCGGGCTCGGCGAGCGGATCGACGAACTGATGGGCCTTGACCGCCTGAAGGGTCTCGCCGAAATCGGTGCGCCCATAGCCATAGTCGATGACCAGAGCCGCGCCATTGTCGGTCATGATTCGCGCGGCGATCCGGGTCATCAGCCGGTGCGCGGCCGCGCCGAGTTCGAGAATGGCGCCCAAAGGCGCTTCCGCCTTGATATAGGGCTCGACCTCCGCCTTGAGGCCGAAGGCGAGCTGGCCATCGGGATCGAGGCCGACGAGCCTTTCCCGCCAGCCCTGCGCCGTCTTGAGAAACTGGCGCACCGGAAGCGCGTCGAAAAACTCATTGGCGATGAAGATCGCCGGGCCGGCGGGAATTTCGTCAAGGCTCCTGCGCCAGACGGGCGTCTTGCCGCTGTCGGCGAGCGCGGCGCTCTGCTGGGCGGCGAGCAGATCGCTGGCCTCGACCAGTTCGACCTCGATCGCGGCGAAAAAATCCGGCGCGGCGCGCGCGGCCCGCAAGGCGTCGGCCATCAGCACGCCGCGTCCGGGGCCCAGCTCGACCAGGCGGATTCGCGGCGGCGCGCCGATCAGGCTCCAGATTTCCGCCGCCCACAGGCCGATCAGCTCGCCGAACATCTGCGAGATTTCCGGCGCGGTGATGAAATCGCCGCCGGCGCCGAAGGGATTGCGGCTGGTGTAATAGCCCTTGGTGGGATGGGTCAGGGCGAGCGCCATATAGCGTTCGAGCGAGATTGGCCCATCGTCGGCGATGATCTCGCGGATGTCGTCCTTGAGCGTGTGCTCCCGCGCCTCGGTCATCGCCCCTCCGCCGCCAAGTCTTTCTTCGCCGAGTTTTTCGCCGCGAAACGGGCGCGGCGCAAGGAATAAGCCACCAGAAGCGCGCCAATCAGAACGAGCGGCGCGGAAAGAATCATGCCCATGGTCGCGCCGCCGAAGAGAAAGCCCAGCTGAGGGTCCGGCTCGCGGAAAAATTCGGAAGATATCCGCGCCAGACCATAAAGGCCGATGAACAGGCCCGAGGTCAAGCCGGGCCGGCGGAAGGCGCCGGCGCGCACGGCGAGCGCCATGACGACGCCTAACGCGACGCCTTCGAGCCCGGCCTCGTAAAGCTGGCTCGGATGGCGCGGCAGAGGCCCCGCGCCGGGAAAGACCATCGCCCAGGGAACGTCGCTCGGCCGGCCCCATAATTCGGGCTTGATGAAATTGGCGAGGCGCACCAGGAACAGGCCGATCGGCGCGACCGAACAGGACAGGTCGGCGACGCTGAAAAACGGAATTTTCTCGCGGCGGGCGAAAGCCCAAGCGCCCAGCGCCGCCCCGGTCAGCCCGCCATGGAACGACATGCCGCCGTTCCACACCTGCGGAATCTCCAGCGGATGCTGGAGGAAAAAGGGCAGGTTGTAGAACAGCACGTAACCTGCGCGCCCGCCCAGCACCGCGCCGAAGGCGACAGCGACCAGCAGGTCGTCGAGGTTTCGCGGCGAAGGCCGCGGGACGCTCCCCCAAAGCGAATCGCGGCCCGCCAGCCGCGCGGCGATCAGCCAGCCCAGGATGAGCGAGACGATATAGCCCATGGCGTACCAGCGGATCGGAAAGGGCCCGAGATGGACCATCACCGGATCGATCACCGGAAAGGGCAGCAGGAAAAGCGGCATGGCGGCGTTTCTCGGCCAGATGGTTCGGCGGCGATTCGGCGGAATCGCTCATTCCCCGCTTTCTATCGCGTTCCCGGCGCTTTTAGGAAAGGTGTTCGACAAAATTCTTGCGCTGGCGTCGTCTTACCCTCATTTCTCACGCGCACGCATCCTTCGGAGCCCCGACCATGAGCGCCTCGCCCAACCGTTTTTTCGATGACATGTCGCGCCTGTTCAGCGACGCCGCCGGCGCCGCCCGCAGCCTCGGCCGCGAGGCGGAACTGGCGATCAAGACCCAGGTGGAGCGGCTGCTTGCCGGCATGGACGTGGTGACGCGCGAGGAATTCGAGGCCTTGCGCGACATGGCGGTGGCCGCGCGCAACGCCAATGACGCGCTGGAGCGCCGCATCGGCGAGCTCGAAGAGAAGATCGCCGAGCTGGCAAAGAAAGCCTGAACAAGTTCGATTAGCTGTGGACGCAGTTTCAGGGCGGATGGACGAGTCATGGCGAATCCCGCACCTTGCCGTCGGGTCGCGGACAGGATTCCGTCGCCGGACAAATCCGACTATATTGGATTTGCGCGGTGATTCGGTTGAAGACTCAGCCGGTTGCGGGTCCAGGACATCGCAAGAGTATCAATCCGCGTTCCCGTGATCTTGGCCGCGCCGCTCGCATCCCGCAGCGTCGCATGGGACTGATTCATGCTGCTGTCCGGAATTGAAACCACCGAGAGGATCGAACACCCGGTCGATGTGATCGAGCGGATCGCGCTGCTGCGCGACTGGTCCTTCGACCGCGACGATCCCGACGAAATATCGATCGGCGTGTCGGGGCGCTGGTCGGAATATAACGTCGCCTTCACCTGGCTTTCGCAATATGAGGCGCTTCATCTCGCCTGCGCCTTCGATTTCAAGATTCCCGAGCGCCGCCGCGCGGAGACCGCCCAGCTCATCGCCCGCATCAACGAACAATTGTGGATCGGCCATTTCGACGTCTGGTCCAAGGACAATGTCGTCATGTTCCGCCACGCCATGCTGCTGGCTGGCGGCGCCGAGCCGGGCGACGCCCAGTGCGAGGCCGTCCTGGCCAATGCGATCGACGCCTGCGAACGCTATTACCAGGCCTTCCAGTTCGTGGTCTGGGCCGGCAAGACGGCGGACGAGGCGCTGGAAGGCGCCCTGATCGACACCCGCGGCGAGGCGTGATGGCGTCCGCGCCCGCCCTTGTCCTGATCGGCGCGGGCAAGATGGGCGCCGCTCTGCTCGGCGGCTGGCTCGCCGCCGGAATTTCTCCGCGCGACATCGCGGTGGTCGAGCCGCATCCGTCCGATGCGATCAGGAGCCTCGCGGCGGAATCGGGCTTTGCGCTCAACGGCGCCCCGAGGCCGGCGCCAACGGTTGTGCTGGCGATCAAGCCGCAGATGCTGGACGAGGCCGCGCCGGGCGTCGCGCTTTGGCTAGAGCCCGACAGCCTTCTGATCTCGATTCTGGCCGGCAAAACAGTAGCCAATCTCAGCCGTCGCCTGCCGGCGAAAAAAATCGTGCGCGCCATGCCCAACACCCCGGCGGCGATCGGGCGCGGGATCACCGGCGCCTTCGCCAATCCCGATGTCACGCCTGCGCAGCGCGACATGGCGCAAAAACTGCTGTCGGGCGTCGGCGCTGTCGAATGGGTCGGCTCGGAACAGGCGATCGACGCCGTCACCGCCATTTCCGGCTCCGGCCCCGCTTATGTCTTCCTGCTCGTCGAGGCTTTGGCGAAAGGCGGCGAGGCGCTGGGCCTGCCCGCCGATCTCGCGCTGCGCCTGGCGCGGGCGACCGTCGAAGGCTCCGGCGAACTTTTGCACCGCGCGCCGGAAACTTCAGCCGAGACGCTGCGCAAGAACGTCACCTCGCCCGGCGGCACGACACAGGCCGCGCTCGACGTGCTGATGGCGCGGGACGGCCTCGCCGCCCTGTTGACCCGCGCGACCGCGGCGGCCGCAAGACGCGCGGGGGAATTGGCGGGCTGACCTTGCCGCGCCGCCGATCAGGCCCCATTTTCGATTGAGCGACAGCGGAGAGGGCGATGGACAAGGCCGGCAAGGACGAGAAAAGCGCGCCCAAGGCGGCGCCCAGAAACGACGCGCGCGAAAAAATCGTCGATGCGCTCATGAGCCTCGCCGCCGAAAAGCCGTGGGAGGAGATTTCGCTCGCTGATCTCGCCGACCGCGCCGGCGTGACCCTCGCCCAGTTCCGCGATTTGTTTCCCTCCAAGGGCGCGGTCCTCGGCGGCTTTTCCCGGCGCGTCGACCGGCAGGTGCTGGAAGGCGGCGCGAGCGCGGGCGAAAGCGCCAAGGACCGGCTGTTCGACGTGCTGATGCGCCGCTTCGACGCCATGACGCCCTACAAGGAGTCGCTGAAAAACATCAACGACTGGGCGATGCGCGAGCCCCTGGCGCTCGCGGAGCTCAACAAGCTCGCCGTCAATTCCCTGCGCTTCATGGTGGAGGCGGCGGGGCTGTCCAGCGAGCAGCCGCTCGGCGCGCTGAAATTGCAGGGCCTCGCCCTGGCCTGGGTTCACGTCTTCCACGTCTGGCTCGCCGACGACAGCGAAGACAAATCCAAAACCATGGCCGCGCTCGACCACGAACTGGCGCGCGGCGAATCTTTGGTCGAGCGCGCCGACGAAGCCCGGCGAAGGCTGGAGCCTCTGGCAAAGCCGCTGATCGCGTTGGCGGAACGGGTTTTCGGCGCCGTCGCGCGCCGCTGATTCATTCTTTCCCCAGGCAGCATTTCTTGTATTTTTTCCCGCTCCCGCACGGACAGGGATCGTTGCGGCCGACGTTCCTGAACTTGTTTTCCGCCGGCTCGATGGGCGCCTCGTCTTCCACGTCGAAAACCGCCAGGGCGTCGAGCGCGTCGTCGATCGGTCTTATGCCGCGTTCCTCGAAGGCGTCGGCGAGGCTGGCGGCGGCGCGGCTGGCGCGCAGCTCGGCCTGGAAATCCTCGAAAGCCAGGGCGTTTTTATCCACGAGCCCCTGTCGAAAGGCGCGCGCGGCCAGAGGCTCCAGCTCAGCGAAGCCCAGCAGCGCGACGCAGCCCTGCCAGCCATACCAGACCGGGTGATTTTCGCGCGGCTGCAAGGTCTCGAAACAGGAAGCGAGAAAAGCCCTGGCGTCGTCCATCGGGATTTCGCCATGGGCGGCCAGAGCCGAAAAACAGTCGAGCGCCGCGACGCGGCCCCATTCGTCGGCTTTCGCCGCCTCGATCAGCTTTTTGAGCCCCTCGAGATCGCCCGGATAAAGGCTGAGCAGGATGGCGGGCAGGGTTTCCCACACCGCGTCGCCGATCATGTCATAGAGGACTTCACCCTCCATCGCGACGGAAAGCAGAGGCGCCCAGGCCTCGGCCTCGCGCTTTTCCGCCATCAGGTGCAGGCCGAAAAAGACTTTTTCGGCGTTTTCCGGGCCGCGGTCGGCGCCCGAGGCGAAATTTTGCAGCGCCTCCAGCAAAGGCCCGCGCGCGTCGGGCCATTTCCGCCGCAGAATCATCAAAGCGTCGAGCGGGAAAGTCTCGGCCCCGGAAAGATCGTCCAGAGCCATTTGAACCAGATTCATATTTATTCCTTTGTGCCGCCGAAGACGGCGCCCCTCGCATAAGCTCGGCCATGGCCCGTCGGAAAACGGGCGCCCAGCGACGCCCTGTGACATTCGTTCCCAGCCCTTTCGCGTGCGCGAAAGGGCGATTTTTCATACCGGCACCCGCACGCTGGCGCGCAGGCCGCCGAGCGGGCTGGTGGCAAGATAAATTTCGCCGCCGTGCGAGCGGGCGATGTCGCGGGCGATGGCGAGGCCGAGGCCGGTTCCGCCCTCGTCCTGGTTGCGGGCCTCGTCCAGCCGCACGAAAGGCCGGAACACCTCCTCGCGCTGCTCGGCCGGGATTCCCGGCCCGTCGTCATCGACATGGATTTGCAGGAATTTGGCGTCGCAGGCGCCTTCGAGGCGAATGCGGCGGCCGTGGCGCGCCGCATTGATCAGCAGATTGGCGAGGCAGCGCTTGAAGGCGTCGGGGCGGACGGTGGCGACCGGCTCGCCGGCATAGACCACTTCGGTGGCGTGGCCGAGGCGCTCGCCCTCCTGGCGCAGGGTTTCCAGCATGGCTGGAATGTCGGTCGGCGCCGCGGCCTCGCCGATATCGCCGCGCGCGAAGGCGAGATAGGCTTCGAGCATGCGCTGCATCTCGTCCACGTCGGCGGTCAGCTCGCGCGCCTCGTTTTCGTCGGACAGCAAGGCGAGGGACAGTTTGAACCGGGTGAGGATGGTGCGCAGGTCGTGGCTCACGCCATTGAGCATGGTGGTGCGCTGCTCCATGGCGCGCTCGATGCGCCGCTTCATTTCCAGAAAAGCATAGGCCGCGCGCCGCACCTCGCGCGCCCCGCGCGGCCTGAATTCGATCTCGCGGCCCTTGCCGAATTCCTCCGCCGCGTCGGCCAGCGCCAGGATCGGCCTGATCTGGTTGCGCAGAAACAGAATGGCGACCGTGATCAGCACCAGCGAGGTTCCCACCATCCAGACGATGAAGATCTGGCTGTTCGAGGCATAGGCCTGGCTGCGCAGGGCCACGACGCGGAGAATGGCGTCGCCCATGTCCACCCGCACCTCGATGAAATTGGAGCGCCCGACCGTGTCGATCCAGAAGGGGCGGCGAATCTGCTTCGCGATCTCGCTCGACATGGCGCGATCGACCAGGGAAAAGAAGGGCTTTGGCAAGGTCGGCGGCAGCGGTCCGGGGGGCAGGACCTCGACATCGAGATTGAGGCGGCGGCGCGCGATATCCTCCAGCTTGCCGTTGTCGGGATCGAGCTGGTGGAAATCGCGATAGACGTCGATCAGCGCGGCTATGTCCTGCGTCACCGCATTGGACAGGCGGAAGGTCACCATCTGCCAATGGCGCTCCATGAAGACCAGCGCCACCGCCGATTGCAGCAGGACCATGGGCAGGATGACGATGAGCAGCGAGCGCGCATAGAGCCCTTTGGGCATGATTCCCGCGAGGGCGCGGGTAAAAACCCGCCACGGGCGCAGGGCCGGAAGGAGGACCCTTGGCGCCGGCGTCATCTCTCGATCGCCAGCTTGTAGCCGAACCCGCGCACCGTCTGGAGATGCAGGGGATTGGCCGGGTCGGCCTCCATTTTGCGCCGCAGCCGGTTGACCTGGACGTCCACCGTGCGCTCGTTGGCCGCGCCGCCGCCGCCGCCCAGCGCCTCGCGCGACACCGGCTCGCCCGGCGTCTCCACCAGCAGGCGCAGCATGTCGCGCTCGCGCTCGGTGATGCGGATGACGTCGTCGCCCTGACGCAATTCGCCGCGCTCGGGATCGAAGGCGAATTCGCCGAACCGCACGACATTTCCGCCCGGCGGGGCGACCGCCGGCGCGCGCGGCGCGGCGCGGCGCAGGATCGAGGCGACCCGCAGCGCCAGCTCGCGCGGCTCGAAGGGCTTGGCCATGTAATCGTCGGCGCCGGCTTCGAGCCCCTTGACGCGGTCGTCGATCTCCGAGCGCGCGGTCAGCATCAGGATCGGCGCCTCGGCGAGAGCGGAATTTTCGGCGCGGATTTTCCTGGCGAAGTCGACGCCGCTCTCGCCCGGCATCATCACGTCGAGAATGATCAGGTCGAAATGCAGCCCGCGCAGATGAGCGTAGGCCGCTTCCGCGCTTTCCGCCGCCGTCACCCGATAGCCCTCGCCCTGAAGATAGCGTTTCAGCAACTGGCGGATGCGGCGGTCGTCATCCACGATCAGCAGGTGCAAGGCGTCGTCCGCCAGGGGCTGGAGCTCGGTGTCGTTCATCGGGCGTCTCCGGAGGCGTCTTTCGCCGCGGGATCGCGCACGGCGGCGAGGAAGGACGCGGCCTGCGCCCGCGCCCCCTCGGGCAGGCCGGCGAGCGCCCGCGCGAATCGGCGCGATTGCAGCTGCGCCAACTCCAGCGCCAGAGCCTTCCCCCGGGCGGTCGGATACATCAGGCGCTGTCGGCGATCGAGCAGGCCCGGCCTCTGCTCGATGTAATTCTGATCGAGCAGATCCTTCAGCACCCGCGACAGGCTCTGCTTGGTGATTTTCAGCAGGTCGAGCAGTTCCGCGACGGAAAGCCCCGGCCGGCGCTCGACGAAATAGAGCACGCGATGATGGGCGCGACCGAAATTATAACGCGTCAGCAGGCGGTCGGCGTCGCCGATGAAGTCGCGATAGGCGAAAAACAGCAATTCGATCAGGTCGAACATGGGCTCGGGCGCGGCGGGCTCCGGCGTCGGCTTTTTTGCTTGCCGCTCCAAAATTTCCGCCATGCGGCCCGCCTCCCGAAGCCGATCGAAAATATGTCAGCTCTATTGACATATTTCAGGTCGGGGTTTAGTCGTCAAGCCTTCCTTTCAAGGCGCTTTCGAGGATTCGTCATGTCTGTCCCGCCATTCGACCAACGCGACGGTTTTATCTGGGTGAACGGCGCGCTCGTCGAATGGAAGGACGCCAAACTCCACGTCCTTTCCCACGGCCTGCATTACGGCTCCTGCGTTTTCGAGGGCGAGCGCGCCTATGGCGGCGTGATCTTCAAGTCGCGCGAACATTCCGAGCGTTTCAGGAAGTCGGCGCAATTGCTCGATTTCGAAATTCCTTATTCGGTCGAGGAGCTGATGGCGGCCAAGGACCTGGTGGTGGCCAGGAATGGCTTCCAGAATTGCTATGTCCGTCCCTTCGCCTGGCGCGGTTCGGAAATGATGGCGGTCTCAGCCCAGAACGCCAGAATCCATGTCGCCATCGCGGTCTGGGACTGGCCGTCGATGTTCGACATGGCGACCAAGATGAAGGGCATCAAGCTCGACATCGCCGAATATCGCCGCCCCGATCCGATGACCGCGCCGAGCCATTCCAAGGCCGCCGGCCTCTACATGATCTGCACCATCTCCAAGCACCGCGCCGAGCGCCGCGGCTATGCCGACGCCATGATGCTCGACTGGCAGGGCCGCGTCGCCGAATGCACCGGCGCCAATATTTTCTTCACCCGGAACGGCGAAATCCACACCCCGATCGCGGACTGCTTTCTGGACGGCATCACCCGGCAGACCGTGATCGCCCTCGCCAAGACCAAGGGGATCAAGGTGATCGAGCGCCGGATCATGCCCGACGAGCTTGCGGATTTCGAAGAGTGCTTCATCTGCGGCACCGGCGCCGAAGTGACCCCGGTCTCCGTCATCGGCCCCCATCAATTCGTTCCCGGCGCGATCTCGCGGACCTTGATCGAAGCCTATACCGACGAAGTCCAGCCGAAAGTCGCCCAGCACGCCTGAGGCCGACTGTCCCTCCCCTTCATGGCGAGGGTGGCCGCTAAAGGCGGCCGGGCGGGTCCCTTCCCTCCCGCATGAAGCGGCCGACCCGATGGGCGGCCGCTTATTTTTTGCCTCGCCGCTTGACGTTTCATATCTAAGATATATCTATACCACTCAAGAGCAGACAAGATAGTCTGTTCGGCGCGCGGAAAGTCGCGCAAGGTTCCGGCCCGCCCCAGATGGGAAATCATGTGGGCCGGGGCTTTTCATCCAATCTGGAAAGATATATCGGAGATAATATATGTTCGGACACCATCACGGACGCCGCTCCGGCTTCGGTCGCGGAGCCTTCGGCGAGGAGAGGGAAACAACCATGAGCGAAGGGCCGTTCGGCCGTCATTTCCGGCGCGGCCGCCGCATGTGCGAGAACGGCGAAGAGTCGTTCGGGGGCCGTCACGGTTTCGGACGCCGCCGGCGCATGTTCGACGGCGGCGAATTGAGACTGGTCTTTCTTGCCCTGATCGAGATCGAGCCGCGTCACGGCTACGATCTGATCCGCGAGATCGAGACCCGCAGCAGCGGCGCCTACGCCCCGAGCCCCGGCATCGTCTATCCGACCCTGGCTTTGCTGGAAGAAACCGGCCAGATCGAAGCCCGCGCCGTGGAAGGCGCCAAAAAACAATTCGCCCTCACCGAAGGAGGCAAGGCCTTCCTCGACCAGAACCGCACGCAGGCCAATGTGGCGCTGGCGCGGCTCGACGAGGTCGGCGCGCGCGCCGCGCCGATGGAGGCCGGCCCGGTCGCCCGCGCCATGGGCAATCTGCGCACGGCCCTGCATCAGCGCCTCGCGGAGGCGGCCGACAGGAAAATGCTGTTCGAAGTCGCCGACATCCTCGACGAGGCCGCGCGCAAGATCGAGCGGCTTTGAGAGAAGGGGAAGCCTATTCCCGCCAGCGCTCCAGGGCGGCTTCGTCGGCGTCTTTCGCCGCGACCCAGTCGCCCTGCCCGCCGTCGGCGCGATGTTCCTTCTTCCAGAACGGCGCGCGGCTTTTCAAAAAATCCATCAAAAATTCGGCGGCCGAAAAAGCCGCCGCGCGATGGGCCGAGGCGCAAACCACCAGCACGATCTGCTCGCCGGGCAAAATCCGGCCGGCGCGATGGATCACCGTGACGCCGAGCAAGGGCCAGCGCCGCGCCGCCTCGCCGACGATGCGCGCGATCTCCTCCTCGGCCATGCCGGGATAATGCTCCAGCTCCAGCGATTGAAGAGTCCCGGCCTCGTCGCGGCACAGGCCGACGAAACTGACCAGCGCGCCGACGTCGGTGCGGCCCCGCGCCAGCGCCGCGGCCTCGGCGGCGGCGTCGAAATCTTGCGCCTGGACGTGAATTTTTGACAGGGACATGGGACTTCCGGACGCGGCTGGCGAGCAAACGCGGGCAATTTAACTCCAGCCGCCGTTTCCCGAAAGGATTTTGGCAGTCGAAAACCGTCGCCGGGGGCCGCGGCGAGTTCCGCGCAAGATCGGGATGTCACAAGGGGCGTGCGGCGGCGTGTCCGCGACGAGGGGGAAATGGCTGGTCTTGCTTTGGCCGCGAAGGACGCGCGCGACGCGGAACGGCGGCGGCGCGCTTCGGAGGCCTTCGACCGGGCCCTGGCGAGCCGGAAGGACGCCGAAATCGACAGGGCGTCGCATCTGCTGAGAGAGAGTGTCGATTTCGACGCCCAGGACGGCGTTTCCGCATTCCAGCTCGGCGTGCTGAATGTGCTGCGGCGCCGTCACGAGGACGCCTTGCGCGCCTTCGCGCGGGCCGCGCGCGCCCTGCCGCAAGAACCCGTCGTGCGCGCCAATCTCGGCGCCGTCGCCCTGGCGCTGGGGCGCGCCGAGGAGGCGATCTCCTGGTGCCGCCAATCCCTCGCGCTGAACCCGGACGCCGCGAATGTCTGGACTCTTCGCGGAAAAGCCCTGCGGGCGCTGGGCCGCAACGAGGAGGCGGCCGAAAGTTTTGCGCGGGCGGCGCAACTTCAGCCCGATTGTGCGGAAGCTCTGGGCGATTACGGCTGCGCGCTCAACCAGACTGGCCGCCTCGACGAGGCCTTGGCGGCTTTCGACCGGGCGCTGGCGATCAAGCCCTCGTCCGGCCCGTTGCTGTGCAATCGCGGCGCCGTGCTGGTCAATCTCGAACGCCCCGGCGAGGCGCTGATCTCCCTGGACAAGGCCCTGGCGCTCGCGCCCGGAAACGTCATGGCGATCAACAATCGCGCGCTCGCGCTCAAAATGCTCAACCGCCCCGAGGAAGCCCTGCTGTGCTCGTCCGCGGCTCTGGCGGCCGATCCGGCCCAGGCGGCGGTCTGGATGATTCGGGCGGGCGTTCTCGCCGATCTCGGCCGCGCGGAAGAGGCGCTGGCCTGTTACGACCATGGCCTGGCGCTGGCGCCGCGCGACGCCCCCGGCCTCGCCAACAAGGCGCTCCTGCTCGGCGAGCTCGGGCGTTTCGCGGAGGCCGAGTCCCTGCTCCGCGAGGCCATCGCCGTCGCGCCGGGGCGCGCCAGCCTCTGCTACAACCTGACGCAGTTGGTGAAACTGGCGCCCGGCGATCCGGTGGTCGCCGCGATGAACGCGCGCCTCGCGCAAGCCGGGGCGCTTGCCTCAGCCGCGGCGCTTGCCTCAGCCGCGGCGCTTGCCGCCGCCGACCGGGTTTTCCTGCATTTCGGCCTCGCCAAGGTTTCCGAGGACCATGGAAAGTGGGACGAAAGTTTTCGGCATCTGTCCGCCGGCGCCGGTTTGAAGCGCGGCCTGGTCCATTACGACGAGGCCGCGACGCTCGGCGAAATGGAGCGCACGGCCAGGATTTTCGACGCGAAAATGGCGGCGCGGCTTGGCGGGCGCGGCGAGGATTCGCTCGCCCCGATTTTCATCGTCGGCATGCCGCGCAGCGGCAGCACGCTGGTCGAGCAGATTCTTTCGAGCCATGACGGCGTCACCGGGCTCGGCGAAATCGGCGCCTTCGGCAAGGCCCTGCGGCTGGATGGGGCGCATCGCTTCGGCCCGCCCGCATTCCCCGAGCTGGTCCAGTCGCTGTCGGCGCAAGACGCCGGCCGAATCGGAGCGGCTTACGCGGAAAATGTGCGGGAGCGCGCGCCTTCCGCCAGCCGGGTCGTCGACAAGATGCTCGACAATTTTCTCACCCTCGGCCTGATCGCCGCCGCCTTGCCGAAAGCGCGCGTCGTGCATATCCGGCGCGATCCGGTGGAATCCTGCCTGTCCTGCTATTCCCGATGGTTCGAGACCGGCTACGCCTTCTCCTACGATCTCCGCGAACTCGGCCGCTATTACCGCGCCCATGAAAGGCTGATGGACCATTGGCGCGCGATCCTGCCCGAAGAGCTTTTGATCACGGTCGATTATGAAGCCATCGTCGCCGATCTGGAGGGCCAGAGCCGGCGCCTCGCCGCTTTCTGCGGGCTGGAATGGGACCCGCGCTGCCTCGAATTCCACAAGAACGAAAGGCAGGTGCGCACGGCCAGCAAGACGCAGGTCCGCCAGCCCCTGTTCGACGGCGCGTCGCGGCGCCGGGGCGCCCTCGCCCCCTATCTGGCGCCCTTGCTGGAGGCGCTGGGGGATTCCGATCCGGCGGCGTGAGTTTTTCGCGCCATGAAAGGGACTTTCCGCGCGATGCGACGAGGATCAAGGCGCTTTCCAGTTCGATCGCGCGGGGCAATTTCGCCCGGTGCTGGACCTTGGCCTCGATTGCGGCTAGCTATGACATTAACGAGACCTCAATGAATCGCGGGGCGGGACTTCATGGCGGGCATTACGGCGGCTCTTCGCGGCTTCATCCCCTTCGCCGGCGCATGCGCCGCCGCGCTGCTGCTCGCGGGCTGCAACGAACAGGCGGCCCCGCGAATTTCCGCCGCTTCCGCCGACGGCGCGCGGATCGCATCCTCCGGCTACAGCCCGCGGCCCGCGACCCTGGCGGTGACGGCGATGCAGGGCGCGCCCACGCCGTTCCAGACTCAGTTCATGGCCTATTTCGACGCCGACGCCGCCCGGCAGGACGTGGTCCTGACCGATTCGGCCGGCGCGCATTATCTGGCCAAGGGTTATCTTTCGGCTTTTCTGGTCGAAGGCGGCGCCCGGCTGACCTATGTCTGGGACATCTACGACCGCGACAGCCATCGCGCGCAGAGGCTGAACAACGAAATCGCCCTCCAGGGCGCCGCCGACGATCCCTGGCGTCTGGTCGATGCGCAAGCTCTCGCCGCGCTTGCCGCGCGCAGCGCCAGCGACCTCGCCGCCTTTCTCTCCAATACGCCGGAAGCCCTCGCCGCCGCCCCCAAGCCCGGCTCGGTCGCCGCGGAAAACGCCGGCGACGCCGCGCGATCGGTCGCCGCGCCCGCCGCGCCGGCCGCGGCCGGGGGACAGGCCCTTTCCTATGCGGCCGACCGCTGAACCTTGAGACTTTTGACAAAATCGCGACAAGTTTCGCCGGCGATGTTGTTCATCGCTCAACCCCCTGCTAAGACGCGCGCCAAGTGGTTCAGGCGAAGGCGGCGGAATGTCTGGCGCAATGAAAATCCTGGCGGGCAATTCCAATCGGCCGCTGACCGAGGCGATCGCCGCCTATCTCGGCTTGCCCCTGACGAAATGCCAGGTGCGGCGCTTCGCCGACATGGAGATTTTCGTCGAAATCCTGGAGAATGTGCGCGGACAGGACACATTCGTCGTCCAGTCCACCTCCGCGCCCACCAATGACCATCTGATGGAGGCGTTGATCATGATCGACGCCCTGCGGCGCGCCTCGGCGCGGCGCATCACCGCGGTCATCCCCTATTTCGGCTATGCGCGGCAGGACCGCAAACCGGGGCCGCGCACCCCGATCTCCGCCAAGCTGGTGGCCAATCTCATCACCCGCGCCGGCGCCGACCGCGTGCTGACCGTCGATCTGCACGCCGGACAGATCCAGGGCTTTTTCGACATTCCGACCGACAATCTCTACGGCGCGCCGGTCCTGGTGCGCGACATTCAGGAACACCTCAAGCTTGCCAATGTCATGGTGGTGTCGCCGGACGTCGGCGGCGTGGTGCGCGCCCGCGCGCTGGCCAAGCGCATCAACGCGCCGCTCGCCATCGTCGACAAGCGCCGCGAACGGCCCGGCGAATCCGAGGTGATGAACATCATCGGCGAGGTCAAGGGCCGCAACTGCATCCTGGTGGACGACATCGTCGATTCCGGCGGCACTTTGTGCAACGCCGCCGACGCCCTGCTCCAGGCGGGGGCGGCGGACGTGCGCGCCTATATCACCCATGGCGTGCTTTCGGGCGGCGCGGTGGCGCGCATCGCCGCCTCGCGGCTCAAGGAAATGGTGATCACCGATTCCATCCAGCCAACGGAGGCGGTTCGAGTCGCCAAGAACATCCGGGTCATCACCGTCGCTCCGCTGATCGGCGAAGCCATCGCGCGCATCGCCAAGGAAGAAAGCGTTTCGAGCCTGTTCAATTGAGCGGGCGCCCCCTCGAATTTCAAGATAGATCGCCATGACCTTCGAAACTGACCTCAAAACCATCATCCGCTCGATTCCCGATTATCCCAAGCCGGGAATCATATTCCGCGACATCACCACTTTGCTCGGGGACGCCAGGGGCTTTCGCCGGGCGGTGGACGAGCTGGTGCAGCCTTTCGCCGGTCAGAAAATCGATCAGGTGGCGGGCATGGAGGCGCGCGGCTTCATCCTCGGCGGCGCGGTCGCCCATCAGCTTTCCGCCGGCTTCATCCCGATCCGCAAGAAGGGCAAGTTGCCCCATGTCACGGTTTCGGTCGCCTATAGCCTGGAATATGGCGTGGACGAGATGGAGATGCATGAAGACGCCGTGAAAAAGGGCGAAAAGGTCATTCTGGTGGACGACCTGATCGCCACCGGCGGCACGGCGGAAGGCGCGGTGAAGTTGCTGCGCCGGATGGGGGCCGAAATCGTCGCCGCCTGTTTCGTCATCGACCTGCCGGAACTCGGCGGCGCCCGGAAAATCCGCGATCTCGGCGTGCCGGTGCGCTCGCTGATCGCCTTCGAGGGGCACTGAGCCGCAGGCTTCGCGCAACTCCGGCGCGCTAAAGAATCCGACGCCCGCGCCGCGATCCCGGCGGCGCGCGAGAGATGACGCGCCATGAAAGCAGGACTGCTCCTCGCCCTCGCCATCGCTTCTGTCCCCCTTTCCCAGGCGCGCGCGCTGGCCACCAGGGGATGCCGGGTCGGCGACGTCTGCGTCATGCAGAGCGCCCTTTTCGGCTGCAAGGATCAGAGCGACATCAAGCATTGGATCGACACTTATGTCGATCAGGACCGCGAGGCGGCGGAAAAATATATCGACGGCCAGGTCGCCGCCGGCGAATGCGCGCGCTTTCAGACCGGCGACAAGCTCCTTCTCATGCGCTATCTCGGCCTGCGCCGGCTCGAGGTCCGCCGCCCCGGCGAGAGCCAGACCTTTATCATGCTGCTGAAGTAAACTATACCGGTCCCGCTTTCATCTCGCGGGGGCGTCATGTCGTGCACGCTTTGCGCCATCGTCAAGAACGAGGCGCCCTATCTCGCCGAATGGGCGCTGTTCCATCGCATGATCGGCTTCGACCGCATCGTCGTCTATGAGAACGACAGCGACGATTCGACCCCTGGACTCCTCGACCGGCTGAAACGGGCCGGCGTCATCGACGAGCACGTACGCTGGGCCAATATCCCGACCTCGCCGCAGTTCAGCGCCTATGTGGACGCGACGCTGAAATGCCGGACCGACTGGATCATGTTCCTCGACGCCGATGAATTCCTCAACATTTTTTCGCGCGCGCCCGTCAACGATTTTCTGGCCCGCTTCGCGCCGGACGTTTCCTGCGTTGCGGTGAACTGGCGAATTTTCGGCTCCTCCGGCGCAAAGACCTTCACGCCCGAACTGGTGTTGGAGCGCTTTACCCGCGCCGCCGCCGCGCATCATGCGGTCAACCGTCACGTCAAATCCTTCTTCCGGCCCCGCTACGCCAGCGCCGTGCATATGCACGCCCCGATTCTGGCCTCGCGCCGCGCGGCGCTCGCCTCGGGCGCGCCCCTGACCATGGCGGACCATGGAATCGCCGACCGGCTCGACTGGTCGGCGGCCCAGGTGAACCATTATTTCGGCAAGTCTCCCGAAGAATATGCCGCCAAGCGCCGGCGCGGCGTCGCGCATGTGCATGATGGCGATCCCCTGAAATTCGCCCATTATACCGACCAGCTGTTTCGCGCCCACGACCTCAATGACGAACTGGACGACAGCCTCGCCTGGGCCCTCCCCGAGCTCAAACGCCGAATCGCGATCTTCGAGGCCGGCGCCCTTTGCAACGAGACGATCCGCTCATAAAACGCCTGAAACAGTTCTGGGACCGGAACAGGGAAGATCATGGAGCCGCTCCTCGCCTCCCCCCTGCGCAATCTCGTCGCCGTCGTCGCCTTCATGCTGGTCGTGGCGGCGATCGGCGCGCTCGCCTATATGGCGCAAGGGTGGAGCGCGGGCGACGCGCTCTATATGGTGGTGCTGACGGTCTATTCCGTCGGCTATGGCGAGGTTCATCCGGTCAACACGCCGGCTCTTCGCGCCATTACCGAGGCTTTGATCGTCATCGGCTGCACGGGCATGATCTTCCTGACCGGCAGCATGTTCCAATTGATCGCCGCCAGCCAGATTCAACAGATTTTGGGAACGCGCCGCATGCAGAAGGACATCGACAAGCTCGCCAATCACGTCGTCGTCTGCGGCTTCGGCCGGATCGGACAGATGCTGTGTCATGAACTGAAGGCCGGCCGCACCGGTTTCGTCGTCATCGACCATGCCGAGGAGCGCATCGGCGCGGCGCGCAAGGCCGGCCTGCATTTCATCCAGGGGAACGCGACCGACGAGGATGTCATGCGGCAGGCGGGCATCACCCGCGCCCGCGCCCTCGCGACCGTGCTGCCCGACGACGCCGCCAATGTCTTCATCACCTTGAGCGCGCGGAGCCTCAATCGCGACCTGACGATCATCGCGCGCGGCGAATTGCCCACGACCGAGAGCAAATTGCTTCAGGCGGGGGCCAATCGCGTCGTCCTGCCCGCCCGGATCGGCGCCGAACGCGTCGCCGAGCTCCTGCTGCATCAGGACGTGGCGCGGCTGATTTCGCGGGCGCGCGGCGGCAATCTCGACGGTCTCGCGTTCGACCTCCAGGGGCTTGGCCTCGACATCGAGGTGGCGACGGTCGAAGCGGGGAGCCGCTGCGCCGGCCTGACGATCGAGGGCGTCGAACGCCTCGGCGCGGGCGCCTTTCTGGTCGTCGCGATGGAACGAAAGGACGGCGCGACTCTCCTGCAACCCGATCCCGACACGCCGGTTCACGACGGCGACGGGCTCGCTTTGGTGCTCCGGCCGGGAAAAGCGCAGAAAATCGAAGAGCTTTTCTCCGCGCCCGTCGCCCAGAC
>JAJYCZ010000010.1:24172-38648 GCA_021777915.1 Pseudomonadota bacterium
AAGCGCGGGGGACTGCGAAAAATGATGCGATGGGGCCGATGGGCGGGCGCGGTTCTTCTGGCGTTGGGATTTCATGGCGGCGCGCAGGCGCGGCAGAAATCCGTCAACGTCTATAACTGGACCGATTATATCGGCCCCCAGGTCATTCCCGGCTTCGAAAAGGAAACCGGAATCACGGTCAATTACGACACCTACGACCAGAACGAGACGCTGGAAGCCAAGCTCTCCGCCGGCAATTCGGGCTATGACCTCGCGGTTCCCACCTTCACGCCTTTTCTCGTGCGCGGCGCCAGGAATGGCCTCTATCAGCCTTTGAACAAGGCGCTGCTGAAGAACTGGGGCAATCTCGACCCGGAAATTTTAGGCCTGATGGCGAAATCCGATCCCGGCAACCGTTTTGCCGTCCCCTGGATCGTCGCCACCGACGGGATCGCGGTCAATGTCGAGAAGGTCAAGGCGATCATGCCCGACGCCCCGCTCGACAGCTACGACCTGATCTTCAAGCCGGAGATTCTCAGCCATTTCAAGGATTGCGGCGTCGAGATGATCGACAGCCCGACCGACGAACTGCCGGTGGTCCTGAACTGGCTCAAGCTCGATCCCAATTCGGAAAAGCCCGAAGACCTCGAACGCGCCGCCGCGGTCATGAGTTCGATCCGGCCCTCGATCCGCAAGTTTGAATCCTCCGGCTATATCAACGATCTCGTCAATGGCGACATCTGCATCGCCTTCGGCTATTCGACCGACATCAAGATCGCCGCGAAACGCGCGCGGGAAGCCAAGAAACCCTTCCACATCCAGTATGTCATCCCCAAGGAAGGAACCCTGCTGTACCTCGACGCGCTCGCCATTCCCGCCGGCGCGCCCCATGTCGTCGAGGCCCACGCCTTCATCGACTATGTCCTGCGCGGGCAAGTCATGGCCGACACCGCCAACCAGGTCGGCGGACGCAGCGGCGACGCCGCCGCTTTGCCCTATATCTCGCCGGACATCGCCAATGATCCGACGATCTATCCGCCGCCGGCGGTGAGAAACACCTTTTTCGTCCTGACCGTGCCCAGCCGCCAGACCGACAAGCTGCGCACGAGGCTGTGGACCAGGATCAAGACCGGCCTGTGATGATGAGAAATTTTAGCGCGCTGGGCCGCCCGCACCGCCTCGACCGTGGGGACTCCCTCCCCTTGTGGGGAGGGCTGGGGTGGGGGTGGGACCCTTCAGCGCTTCAGCAAGCGGCAACCCCACCCTTACCCTCCCCACAGGGGGGAGGGATGCGACTGCGTCGATCCTGTGCGACCCAACGGCTCACGCCGGCAAAGGAGCCTTGACCGATGATCAGGGTCGAGGGCCTCACCAAGAGATTCGCCGACGATGTCGCGGTCGCGGGCGTCGATTTGTCGATCGCGTCCGGCGAATTCTTCGCCATTCTCGGCGGCTCCGGCTCGGGCAAGACCACACTGCTGCGGATGATCGCCGGCTTCGAGCGGCCGGACCGGGGGCGCATCCTGATCGACGGCGCCGACATGACCGACGCGCCGCCGCACCGGCGCCCGGTCAACATGATGTTCCAGTCCTATGCGCTCTTTCCCCATATGAGCGTGGCCAGGAATGTCGAATTCGGCCTGCGCCAGGAGAGTGTGCGCGGGCCCGAGCTGCGCCGGCGAACCGAGGAGGCGCTCGACCTGGTCGCCATGCGCGATTATGCGGAGCGCAAGCCGCACCAGCTTTCCGGCGGCCAGAAACAGCGCGTCGCCCTGGCGCGGGCGATCGTCAAACGGCCAAAGGTCCTGTTGCTCGACGAGCCTTTGTCCGCGCTCGATCGCAAATTGCGCGAGCAGACCCAGTTGCACCTGATCGACGTCCAGCAGAAGACGGGCGTCACCTTCGTCGTCGTCACCCACGACCAGGACGAGGCGATGACGCTCGCCTCACGCGTCGCGGTAATGAACAAGGGCCGGATCGAACAGGTCGATGCGCCGCGCGCGCTCTATGCCCAGCCGGTCAACCGCTTCGTCGCCGGCTTCATCGGCGCGACCAATCTTCTGCCGGCTGAAGCCAGCGGCGAGGGTTTTTTGGGCGAAGGCGTGGCCGGTTTCCTCGTCGCCGCCGCGCCGGTCGCCGGCGCCGGCCCGTTCTGGATCGCGATCCGGCCGGAGAATATCGCGATTTCGGCGCCCAATGCGCATCTGCCGCGCAGCAATGCCGAAAACGGGCGGGTCGAGGGCCTGTCCTATCATGGCGACCACACCGTCTATTTCGTGCGCGCGGAAGGCGGCGCCCTGCTGCGCGCCGCCCGGTTCAACGCCGTTCACGCGGCGTCCGCCTTCCACGTCGGCGACGACGTGACGCTGGCGTGGCCGCCCGAGGCCATCACGGTGCTGCGGTCATGACAAAACGCGCGAGCGGTTGGCGACTTTCCGGAGCGGTTGGCGAACGCCACAGCGACCGGCCTTCCACGCCAGAGCGAGCGCCAAAAAATCGCGCCTTCCCCTCGGCGGCGGCGCCCTATGCGTGGCTTCTTGCGTTTTTCCTCGCGCCGCTTGTGGTCTCGCTGGCGATCAGCCTGACCCATGCGGTGGATGGCGTCCCGCCCTACAGCGACCCGCTCGACTGGCGCGCGCTCAATCTCGACAATTACCGTTCGATCCTGGGCGACAATCTCTACGCCCTCGCCTTGTGGAACTCGGTCCGCATCGCCGCGACCACCTCCCTGCTCAGCCTCGCGCTCGGCTATCCGATGGCCTACGCCATGGCGCTGGAGCCGCCGCGCCGCCAGAAATTGCTGCTGATGGCGATCATCCTGCCCTTCTTCACCTCCTCGCTGATCCGCACCTTCGCGATGATCAACCTGCTGAAGGAAACCGGGCTGATCAATCAGGCGCTGGCGTCGCTCGGGCTGATCGACCCCACCCATCCGCCGAGCCTTCTCTATACCGACGCGGCGGTGCGGATCGGCATGGTCTATAATTACCTGCCCTTCATGGTCCTGCCGCTCTACGCCAATCTGGTGAAGATCGACTGGTCGCTGGCCGAGGCCGCGCGCGATCTCGGCGCCCCGCCGTGGAAGGCTTTTTTTCATATCGTCCTGCCGCTGTCCTGGCCCGGAATTCTCTCCGGCCTTCTGCTGGTCTTCATCCCGGCCTGCGGCGAATATGTCGTGCCGACCCTGCTCGGGGGCCAGAATTACGTGATGCTCGGCACGCAGCTCGCCAATGAATTCTTCCAGAATCGCGACTGGCCGACGGCTTCCGCCGTGGCGATCCTGCTGCTGGCGATCCTGGTCGCGCCTTTGCTGCTGCTGCAAGCGCTGGCGCGCCGGCTGAAGGCGGCGTCATGAGCGGGCGGGGGATCTTCCGCCGTTCGGCGCTGGCGCTCGGGCTGGCCTTTCTTTACGCGCCGCTGGCGCTCGTCGTGGTCTATTCCTTCACCGCCTCGAAACTCGCCACCGTCTGGGCCGGTTTTTCGACGCGCTGGTATCTCGAACTCGCCTCCGACGAGGCGCTGCTCGGCGCGGCCTGGCTCAGCCTCAAGCTCGCTTTCGTCTCGGCCTCTCTCGCCCTGGCGCTCGGCGCGCTCGCCGGTTATGCGCTGGCCCGTTTCCCGCGTTTTTTCGGCCGGCCCCTGTTTGCCGGGCTGGTCTTCGCCCCGCTCGCCATGCCGGAAATCGTCATGGCGATCTCGCTGCTGCTGCTGTTCGTCAATCTGGGCGATTTCCTAGGCTGGCCGTCGCAACGCGGGTTCTGGACCTTGGTCATCGCCCATGTCAGCTTCACTTTGTCTTTTGTCGCGGTGATCGTCGCGGGACGGCTCGCCGATTTCGACCGCTCGATCGAGGAGGCGGCGCTCGACCTCGGCGCTTCGCCCTTGGAAACCTTTTTTGTCATCACCTTGCCGGTGATCGCGCCGGCGCTGGCGGCCGGCTGGCTGCTCGCCTTTTCGCTCAGCCTCGACGATGTGGTGACCAGCCAGTTCGTCTCGGCCCCCGGCGCCACGCCCCTGCCGGTGGTGGTTCTCGGCAGCGTCAAGCTCGGCGTCAGCCCCAAGATCAACGCGCTCGGCGCCCTCGCCATCGCCTTGGTGTCGATGGCGACATTCGCCGCCTATCTCTGGCAGCGGCGACGTGAAGGGAATCAACGCTCGGGCGTGAATTCCTGATTGCTGAAAGGCGAACGCCACGGCACCCTGATCTTGATAAAACCCTTGCCCGCCGCCTGATGGCAGGAATTGCAGGCTTCGGTCAGCCGGCTGAAGGATTTTTTGAACGCCTCCACGTCCTTGGCCTTGACGTTCGCGGCGACCTCATCCAACGCCGGCTCGCTGATCTCCTTGATCAGTTTGGCGACGGCGGTGTCGTCGAACTTGGGATAATATGTCGCCGCTTCGGCGAAATTCTTGCGCATCTGGCCGATTTCAAATTCCGCCAGCGGCCAGTTCTTCTGCGCGCCGGCGTAAGACAGTTTGAGATGGCGCCATTGCGCGCTCAACATGATTTCCGCGAGATCGGGGCTGTAGGGGGCGGACGTCGGAGCGGTTCTTTCCGCCGCGCGCGCCGCGCCCAAAGCCAGACCAGACATGACAAGGCCAAGGATCAAACGCATTTTATTCTCCCGCGCCCATTGCGGCGGCCTTGCCGCCGCATCGACTCGCACTTTTCAAGCCTATGCCAAGCCGCAGCGAATGACAAAGCGCCCTTATCCTTTGCCGCACGCCGTCATTTTGCAGCGCCGACCGGAGCGATCCACGGGCCATGATCACGACATGCATATGTTTTCGTTCACTCTTTCACATTATGTTTATATATAAACTTTTCCATTGACAGGGCCAGGGAGCCTCATTACGTATAGGTCAACGATCAAGACACCGTATCGATAAATTCCCGCGCAGCGAGGGTTTCGCGTGACGACGCCCCATCATTCATCCGAAAAGCCGGGCGCGCGCGCCCAAAGCGCCGCCCCGGCGACCGACAAGCGGGCAACGGGCGCGAAAAGCTTTTCGATCGCCGAACTGGCCGCCGAACTGGGTCTGACTTTGCGCGCCATCCGCTTCTACGAGGCCAAGGGCCTCATCGCGCCGCGCCGCGTCGGGCTTTCGCGGCATTACAGTCCGCGCGACCGCGCCCGGCTGATCCTGATCCTGCGCGGCAAGCGCATGGGCTTCAGCCTCAGGGACATCAGGGAATTCCTCGACCTCTACGAGGCCGATCCGACCCAGGTGGCGCAGATGCGCAACCTGCTGGGCAAGACACACGAAAGAGTCTCTCGGCTGGAAGCCCAGTTGCAGGACGTGCAAACGAGTTTGGCCGAATTGCGCGACGTCGAACGCGCGACGCGCGACATGCTGGCCGCCAGGGGAGTCAAGGTTTCGTGAGCGGGCAAAAGCCCACCTTTCATTTTCTCGGGAGACAAGCATGACCAGAACCGTCATCGCGGGCTATGCTCGCTCGCCTTTCACCCCTGCCAAAAGGGGCGAGCTCGCCTCGGTGCGGCCCGACGACCTGGCCGCGCAGGTCGTCGCCGGCCTGGTGAAAAAAACCGGCGTCAAGCCGGAGGACATCGAGGACCTGATCCTCGGCTGCGCCTTCCCCGAGGGCGAGCAGGGTTTCAACGTCGCGCGCCTGGTCGGCTTCCTCGCCGGCCTGCCCAAATCGCTCGGCGGCGTCACGGTCAACCGCTTCTGCGGCTCGTCCATGACCGCCGTCCACATGGCGGCCGGCGCCATCGCCTGCGGGGCGGGCGAGGCGTTCATCTGCGCCGGCGTCGAAAGCATGAGCCGCGTGCCGATGACCGGCTTCAACCCGATGCCCAATCCCGACCTCTATGCGAAAATGCCCGCTGCCTATATGGGCATGGGCGAAACGGCGGAAAATGTCGCCGCGCAATGGAAAATTTCGCGCAAAGAACAGGAGGAATTCGCCTTCCGCTCCCAGCAGAAGACCGCCGCCGCGCAACAGGCCGGCAGGTTCGTCGACGAGATCGTTCCCATCGTGGGACGCAAGGGGACGGTGTCGCTCGACGGCTGCCTGCGCCCGGAGACCACGCTCGAAGGCCTCGCCGAACTCAAGCCCGCCTTCAACGCCGAGGGCGTGGTGACGGCGGGAACCTCCTCGCCGCTGACCGACGGCGCCTCCGCCGTTCTGGTGTGCAGCGAAGATTATGCCAGGAAGCACGGTTTCGACATTCTCGCCGCGGTCAGGTCGATGGCGGTTTCCGGCTGCGAGCCGTCGATCATGGGCATCGGCCCGGTCGGCGCCAGCCGCAAGGCGCTCGCGCGCGCCGGGCTTGAGGCGAAGGACATCGATCTGGTCGAGTTGAACGAAGCTTTCTCCAGCCAGTCGATCGCCTCGATGCGCGAGCTCGGCCTCTCCGAGACACAAGTCAATCTCGACGGCGGCGCCATCGCGCTCGGCCATCCGCTCGGCGCCACCGGCGCCCGCATCGTCGGCAAGGCCGCGCAACTGCTCAAGCGCGAAAAAGGAAAATACGCGCTCGCCACCCAATGCATCGGCGGCGGCCAGGGCATCGCCACCATTCTGGAGGCCGTGTGATGGCCGAGATCAGGAAAGTCGCCGTCATCGGGGCCGGCGTCATGGGCGCCGGCATCGCCGCCCAGGTCGCCAATTCTGGCGCGCCGGTCGTGCTGCTCGACATCGTGCCGCCGGGCGCGGAAAACCACGACGCCATCGCCGAAGGCGCGGTGGCGAAAATGCTCAAGACCGAGCCCGCGCCCTTCATGAGCAAGGCGGCGGCGAAACTGGTCGTCACCGGCAATATCGAGGACAATCTCGACCTCCTGGCCGATTGCGACTGGATCGTCGAGGCGGTGATCGAGCGTCTCGACATCAAGCAGGCGCTCTACGCAAAAATCGAGACTCACCGCAAGAAAGGCAGCGTGGTTTCGTCCAACACCTCGACCATTCCACTGGCGAAACTGACCGAGGGCCTGCCCGAAAGTTTTGCGCGCGATTTCGTCATCACCCATTTTTTCAATCCGCCGCGCTATATGCGGCTCCTGGAGCTGGTGACGAGCGACAGGAATGATCCTGCCGCTGTCAGAACATTGACAGATTTCTGTGACTATCGCCTCGGCAAGGGCGTCGTTCCCTGCAAGGACCGGCCCGGCTTCATCGCCAACCGCCTCGGCGTCTACTGGTTGCAAACGGCGGTGGTCACGGCTTTCGACACGGGTCTCGACGTGGAGGACGCCGACGCGCTCATCGGCAAGCCCTTCGGCATCCCCAGGACCGGCGTGTTCGGCCTGCTCGACCTGATCGGCCTCGACCTGATGCCGCATATCAACGCCAGCATGGCGGCCTCGCTGCCTCCGCAAGACCCGTTCCACGCCATGAACCGGCCGGCGCCCCTGATCGAACGCATGATCAAGGACGGCTACACCGGGCGCAAGGGCAAGGGCGGCTTCTATCGCCTCAATCGCGAGATGAACAAGCGCAAGGAGGCGATCGACCTCCGGAGCGGGTATTATCGCGTCCAGAAGAAAGCCCAGGTCGAAGCCGTCAAGGACGCCGGCAGGGACCTGCGAAAACTCTTCGAACATGACAGCGCCCACGGCCGCTACGCCTGGACCGTGATGAGCGAAACCCTCAGCTACGCAGCGATGCTGGTCGGCGACGCAGCGGATGAGATCGACCCGATCGACGAAGCGATGCGGCTCGGCTACAACTGGAAAAGCGGACCGTTCGAACTCCTCGACAGGATCGGAATCGACTGGTTCGTCGCCCGCCTCGAAAAGGAAGGCCGCGCCGTCGCGCCGATTCTCCGCGCGGCGCAGGGCAAGGGTTTCTACCGCATCGAGAACGGCCAGCGCCAGGCGCTGACGCTCGCCGGCGACTACCGGACCCTGCATCGCCCCGAGGGGGTCCTGCTGCTCGCCGACATCAAGCTGACGTCAAAACCGGTGCTGAAGAACGGCTCGGCCTGCGTCTGGGACATCGGCGACGGCGTGCTCTGTTTCGAATTCACCAGCATGATGAATTCGCTCGACGCCGATATCGTGCTGCTGCTCAACCAGACCATCGAACTGGTGAAAAAGCATTACAAGGCGCTGGTCGTCTATAACGAGGGCTCGAATTTCTCGGTCGGCGCCAATCTCGGCCTGGCCCTGTTCGCCGCCAATATCGCCGGCTGGAACGAAATCCAGGGCCTCGTCGGCCTCGGCCAGCATGCTTACAAGAGCCTGAAATACGCGCCCTTCCCCGTCGTGTCCGCCCCTGCCGGCATGGCGCTTGGGGGAGGATGCGAAATCCTGCTCCATTCCGACGCCATCCAGGCCCATGCCGAGACCTATGCCGGCCTCGTCGAGGTCGGGGTCGGACTGATCCCCGGCTGGGGCGGCTGCAAGGAGATGCTGGCGCGCTGGCAGAGCCTGGGAAAAATCCCGAAGGGCCCGATGCCCGCGGTCAGCCAGGTTTTCGAATATATCAGCACCGCGCGGGTCGCCAAATCCGCCGCCGAAGCGCGGGAAATGCTGATTTTGCGCCCCGGCGACGCGATCACCATGAACCGTTACCGGCTGCTCGCCGACGCCAAGGCCAAGGCGCTGAAGCTCGCCGAAGACTATCACCCGCCGGAGCCGCCGACTTATGTGCTGCCCGGCCCTTCCGGCAAGGTCGCGCTCGACATGGCGGTCGATTCCTTCGTCCAGCTCGGCAAGGCGACGAAACACGACAAGGTCGTCTCCGGCGTTCTCGCGGAAATCCTCACCGGCGACGGGACCGACCCGACCGAAACGCTCACCGAGGACCGCCTGTCCGAACTGGAGCGACTCGGCTTCATGAAGCTGATCCACAACCCCGACACCCTGGCCCGGATCGAGCACATGCTCGAAACCGGCAAGCCGCTGCGCAACTGAACCGCCCAACGGATTCGCAAAGGAGAGGAGAAACCTCCATGCCCGCTTACAAGGCTCCCCTGCGCGACATGCGCTATGTGCTGTTCGAGCTTCTCGGCGGCGATGACCTTACGTCGCTGCCTGGCTTCGAGGATTTTTCCCGCGACACCCTCGACGCCGTGCTCGAAGAAGCGGCCAAGATCTGCGAGGAAGTGCTGCAGCCGCTCAACCGCTCCGGCGACGAGGAAGGCTGCGCTTTCGAAAACGGCGTGGTCCGCGCGCCCAGGGGTTTCAAGGAAGCCTACGAGACGTTCCGCGAGGGCGGCTGGACCGGAATCGCCTGCGACCCCGATTATGGCGGCCAGGGGCTGCCTGCGGCGGTCAATACGCTGGTCGAGGAGATGATCTGCGCCTCCAACCTGTCCTTCGGCATGTATCCGGGCCTGTCGCACGGCGCCTATGTGTCGCTCCACGGCTATGGCTCGGACGAGCTGAAACAGACTTACCTGCCCAAACTGGTGGACGGGACCTGGTCCGGCACCATGTGCCTGACCGAGCCCCAGTGCGGCACCGATCTCGGCCTGCTGCGCACCCGCGCGGTTCCCAATGGCGAGGGCTCCTTTCAAATCACCGGCACGAAAATCTTCATCTCGGCCGGCGAGCATGATCTCACCGAGAACATCATCCATCTGGTGCTGGCCAGACTGCCCGACGCGCCCAAGGGCGTGAAGGGCATCAGCCTGTTCCTCGTCCCGAAATTCCTGGTCAAGCCGGACGGATCGCCGGGGCCCCGCAACGGCGTCGCCTGCGGCTCGATCGAGCACAAGATGGGGATCAAGGCGTCCGCCACCTGCGTCATGAATTTCGATGGCGCCCAGGGCTGGCTGATCGGCGAACCGCACAAGGGCATGCAGGCCATGTTCGCGATGATGAACGCCGAGCGCCTCGCGGTCGGCGTCCAGGGCCTCGGCCTCGCCGAGGCCTCCTATCAGGGCGCGACCGCCTATGCCCGCGAGCGCTTGCAAGGACGCGCCCTGTCCGGCGCGAAATATCCCGACAGGCCTGCCGATCCGCTGATCGTCCATCCCGACATCCGCCGCATGCTGCTCACCCAGCGCGCTTACATCGAGGGTTCGCGGGCCCTGGCGGTCTGGGCCGCCAAAAATCTCGACCTGTCCAAGCGTCACCCCGACCCAGCCGAGCGTGAAAAAGCGGAAGATTTCATCGCCGTGATCACCCCGGTGGTGAAGGCGCTGATGACCGATCTCGGCTTCGAGGCGACCAATCTCGGCATGCAGGTTTTCGGCGGCCATGGCTATATCCGCGAGAACGGCATGGAGCAGTTCGTTCGCGACGCCCGCATCGCCCAGATCTACGAGGGCGCCAACGGCGTCCAGGCGCTCGATCTCGTTGGCCGCAAGATGCCGGCTCACGCCGGGCGCTTCCTGCGTAGCGTCTTCCATCCGATCTCGGACCATATCGCCGCGAAAAAAACCGAACCGGCCCTCGCCGAATTCATCACGCCTCTGGAAAAGGCCTTTGTCCGACTGCAACAGGCGACGACTTTCGTCGCCCAGAAGGGCATGGCCCGACCCGACGAGGCCGGCGCGGCGGCGAGCGACTACCTGCGGCTGTTCGGCCTGACGGTCATGGCTTATCTGTGGGCGAAAATGGCCGAGGACTGCCTGCCCAAGGCCGAGCAGGACGCTTTCTATCGCGCCAAGGTCGGCACGGCCCGCTTCTTCATGGAGCGCCTGCTGCCCCAGACCGGCGCCCTGCTCCAGGCGATCACCTCCGGCGCGAAAACCACGATGGCCTTCGAGGACGCCGCATTCTGAGCGACAAGCGCCCGTCGATATTCCCGTCGGCGGGGGCTCTGCCTACGGATAAAGCCCGCGCTCCTTGTGCGCGGTGAGCACCCGTTCGCAGGCGACGATGAAGGCCGCGGTGCGCAGCCGGACATTTCGGCGCTCGGCGGTCTCCCAGATGTGGCGCAGGGCGCCGCGCAGGATTTGCGCGAGGCGGTCGTTGATTTCGTCCTCGGTCCAGAAATAGCTGGCGAAATCCTGCACCCATTCGAAATAGCTCACCGTCACGCCGCCGGCGTTGCAGATGACGTCGGGGACGACGGTGATTCCGCGCCCGGCGAGAATATCGTCGGCATCGGGCAAGGTCGGGCCGTTGGCGCCTTCGAGCACCAGCCGCGCCTTAATCCTCCCGGCGCGCGCCGCCGTCAGCTGGCCTTCCAGCGCCGCCGGAATCAGCACGTCGCAGGCGACGTCCCAGAAGGCTTCGCGGTCGATGGTTTCCGCGCCGGAAAAGCCCGCCACGCCGGAACCCGCGCGACCATGTTCCAGAAGCGCCGCGACATTCAGCCCGGAGGCGTTGGCGACGGCGCCGCGCGAATCCTGCACCGCGACGATTTTCGCGCCGGCTTCGGCGAACAGCGCGGCGGCGCAAGCGCCGACATTGCCGAAGCCCTGAACGGCGATCCGCGCGCCCTCCAGCGGCATGTCGAGGCGCCGCAGCGCGTCGACGCCGATCACGAAGACGCCGCGCCCGGTCGCCGCCGCCCGGCCCAGCGAGCCGCCGAGATTGACCGGCTTGCCGGTGACGACCCCGGTGCTGGCCAGCCCGGTGTTCATGGCGTAGGTGTCCATCATCCAGGCCATGATCTGGGCGTCGGTATTGACGTCCGGGGCTGGAATGTCCTGCTGCGGCCCGATGATCCCGCCGATCTCGCTGGTGTAGCGCCGGGTGACGCGCTCGATTTCCTTTTTCGACAGTTTTCTCGGGTCGAGCCGCACACCGCCCTTGGCGCCGCCGAAAGGCAGATTCACCGCCGCGTTCTTGACCGTCATCCAGCCCGCCAGCGCCATGACTTCCTCCAGCGTGACGCCGGGGTGGAAGCGCACCCCGCCCTTGCCGGGGCCGCGCGACAGGCTGTGCTGGACGCGAAAACCCTCGAAATGGCCGACCGAGCCGTCGTCCATCTCGATCGGCACATCGACGATCAAGGTCCGTTTCGGGCGGCGCAGGGTTTCCGCCAGATCGGCGAGGTCGCCGAGATGCGGCGTCACCCGCTCGATCTGCTCCAGAAACGTGCCCCAGGGTCCGGCCGCATCCGGCCGGACATAGGAAAGGCCGACATGAAAGGCCGATGCGCGAGTCTCCGTCAAAGCCGCTCCCTCCTCTCGGCGTCGCGCCCGACGCGGGTCGAGCCCCCGGGATGTTCGCCGCTCACGCCGCGCGCGGAGGTTCTCCCTGCGCCGCCAGTTCGGCGACTTCCTCGTCGGTGAAGATGCGGCTGCGGGTGATGAAACTGATTCCTTCCGGGCCTTCGAGGGAAAAGCCCTCGCCGCCCCCCTTGACCACATCGATGGTCAGCTGGGTGTGGCGCCAATATTCGAACTGGTTTTCGCGAATATAGAAGGGGCAGCCGCCGATCTCGCCAAGCAGCACGTCGTGCTGGCCGACCCGCAGCTCCGCCTTGGCGTAGCACAGGGGCGCCGAGCCTTCGCAGCAGCCGCCCGATTGGTAGAAGGCCAGAGGCCCGTGCATGGCCTGCAATCGGGTGATCCATTCCAGGGTTGTCGCCGTGGCTTCGACACGTGGGGGCGCGGACATTCTTCCCCTCCATTCTTGCGCATCATTCAACTATAGCGCCAAGAAAAAATACAGCGCCAAAAAAAATTGCGCGGCGCTTTTGAGGCGCCGCGCGAAGTTTGCGTGGGAGTTAGAGCATTTTCCGTTCCTTCGGAATCGGAATAACGCTCTAACCAATTGTTTTAACGCATATTCTTGTCCAAAAAGTCTGCAACTTTTTGGGAATATGCTCTAGCCCGGTTCTCAGAAGAAGCCGAGAGCCTTCGCGCTGTAGCTGACCAGCAGGTTCTTGGTCTGCTGATAATGGTCCAGCATCATCTTGTGGGTTTCGCGGCCGATGCCCGATTCCTTGTAGCCGCCGAAGGCGGCGTGAGCCGGATAGGCATGATAGCAGTTGGTCCACACGCGGCCGGCCTTGATGTCGCGGCCGAACCGGTAGGCGCGGGTGCCGTTGCGGGTCCACACGCCGGCGCCGAGGCCGAAGATCGTGTCATTGGCGATCGCGAGGGCTTCGGCTTCGTCCTTGAAGGTCGTGACCGACAGCACCGGGCCGAAGATCTCCTCCTGGAAGATGCGCATCTTGTTGTTGCCCTTGAAAACGGTCGGGTTGATGTAGAAACCGTTTTCCAGTTCGCCGCTGAGCTGGTTGCGCGACCCGCCGGTCAGGCAAGCGGCGCCTTCCTGCTTGCCGATGTCGATATAGGACAGGATCTTGTCCATCTGCTGCTGCGAAGCCTGGGCGCCGACCATCGTGCTCATGTCGAGCGGGTTGCCCTGCTTGATGGCCTGCACGCGCTTGATCGCGCGCTCCATGAACTTTTCGTACATGGATTCCTGAATCAGCGCGCGGCTGGGGCAGGTGCAGACCTCGCCCTGGTTGAAGGCGAAGAGGGTGAAGCCTTCCAGCGCCTTGTCCAGGAAGTCGTCGTCGTCCTGCATCACGTCGGCGAAGAAGATGTTCGGCGACTTGCCGCCGAGTTCCAGCGTCGCCGGGATCAGGTTGTCGGCGGCGTAATGGGCGATGGTGCGGCCGGTCACGGTCGAGCCGGTGAAAGCGATCTTGGCGATGCGATTGCTCGAGCCGAGCGCCCTGCCCGCCTCGGCGCCGAAACCGTTGACGACGTTCAGCACGCCTTCCGGCAGCAGGTCGCCAATCATCTCCATGAACACCATGATGCTGATCGGGGTCTGCTCGGCCGGCTTCAGCACGACGCAATTGCCGGCCGCGAGCGCCGGAGCCAGCTTCCAGCCGGCCATCAGCAGCGGGAAGTTCCAGGGAATGATCTGGCCGACGACGCCGAGCGGCTCATGGAAGTGATAGGCGACGGTGTCCTGGTCGATTTCCGAGATCGAGCCTTCCTGGGCGCGCAGCACGCCGGCGAAATAGCGGAAGTGATCCGCAAGCAGCGGCACGTCGGCATAGGTGGTTTCACGGATCGGCTTGCCGTTGTCGAGCGTCTCGACCAGCGCGAGCGTGGAGAGATTGTCCTCGATGCGGTCGGCGATCTTCAGGAGAACCCGCGAACGGTCGGCCGGCGCGGTGCGGCCCCACTTTTCCTTGGCGGCATGGGCGGCGTCGAGGGCGAGTTCGACGTCTTCGGCGGTCGAGCGGGCGACCTTCGCCAGCAGTTGCCCGCTGACTGGCGAAACCTTGTCGAAATACTGGCCACGAACCGGCGCGACCCATTTGCCGCCGATGTAATTGTCGAATTTCGACTTGATCAGATTTTTGCCGGTAAGATTGGCTACAGCTTCCTGATACATAGACCTTCCTCCATGATCGATGCGCCCTGCGGCGCTTATCGCAAACGGTCCGGGGCGACCCGCCTCCCGCTTTGGAAGCGGGCGGCCCGGCGCCGGAACGTTCAAGATTTCGTCGGATTTCCTCGCGACCGTCCTGTCTCCGCGCGCATGGCGAACCTCTTGCTTCGGGCATGATTGAGCCCAAGCGAGACCGCCTTCGCGTGAAAAGTTCGGGAATTCTTCATGACCTCCCCAGGACACGATTCGAAGCGGCCGTTTCGCCACT
>JAJYCZ010000147.1 GCA_021777915.1 Pseudomonadota bacterium
AGGCCGGAAAGCCGGCGTAAGCGAGGGCGAACAGGGCGTCGGCTTCTTCACGAGCCAATTCGGCGCCGGCCGAGCAGGAGCACTCCAGGACCGCAACGTCCTCGGCCCGAATTTCCTTGCGCAGCGCGATGGATTCACAGCGCCGCAGCAATATTCCCGGATCGTCCCTGCTTGTCGAAGCCATATCGCCCTCGTCCTCCAACAGCCCGACGCTAGGTCCGCTCCTGTTGAGGAATTGCTAATGGCCGAGGCGTTCCGGCGCTCATGCTTAACCGGCGTTAACGAAAGCCCGTTACCTGATCGAGCCGATCTGCGCGAAAAAGGCGCGATAGTCGATATATTGTGTGCCATCGCAGGAAAAAGACAGATTTATCATGCCGTTGATCAGATTGACCGCGCCATTGCGCAGATAGACGGTTTCGTCGGTCAGCCGCAGCCGCTTGAACTCTTCGAGCAGAAGCGCAACGTGATCGTCGTCGATGACGGGGGTGCGGCCGGCAAAATCGGAGTCAGGGAAACATTCGACGAAACCGTCCTGCAGCACTTCGTCGCCCACGAATTTCTCGTAAACGAACGGATCGCGCGCGAACCAGCAGGTGAGCTGGTTGGACGAATAATGAATCTTGGCGTGAAAAACGCCCTTGCGCGCGAGCAATCGCCGCACGATCGCATGCACGCGGTCGATCGAGGCGTCGAACAGGCTTTCGACGCGGGTCTGATTGAACAACTGCGCCCGGATCGAGGGGTCGCCCCTGATCTGCATCCATCTTTCCGGCATCGCCGCTTCCCCCTTCGAATCGACCCGCCCGCGCCAAGGGCGGCGGCGCGGCTCCTTTCGCCGGAGCGGTCCGGCGCCGGGCGCGGAATATGGGTCGCCGTCAGAATCCCTTGGCTTGCAGGGCGGCCATGATTTCATCCATGATCGCCGGGTCGTCAATGGTCGCCGGCATGGTCCAGGGGTCGTGATCGGCGATTTTCTTCATCGTGCCGCGCAGAATCTTGCCGGAGCGCGTCTTGGGCAGCCGGTTGACGGTAATCGCGATCTTGAAGGCGGCCACCGGTCCGATCTTGTCGCGCACCAGCTTGATCAGCTCTTTCTCGATGTCCATCGGCGAGCGCGTGACGCCCGATTTCAGCACCACGAAGCCACAGGGCTGTTCGCCCTTCAACTCGTCCTTGACGCCGATCACCGCGCATTCGGCGACATCGGGATGCGAGGCCAGCACCTCTTCCATGCCCCCGGTCGAGAGCCGGTGTCCGGCGACATTGATAATGTCGTCGGTGCGGCCCATGATGTAGAGATAGCCGTACTCGTCGACGAAGCCGGCGTCGGCCGTCTTGTAATAGCCTGGGAATTCCGAGAGATAGCTCTCCTTCATGCGCTCGTCCTGCCGCCACAGGGTCGGCAGGCAGCCGGGAGGCAGCGGCAGCTTCACAACGATCGAGCCCATCTTGTTGACCCCGACCTCATGCGCGGCCTCGTCCACGATGCGCACGTCATAGCCCGGCATGGCGACGGTCGGCGAGCCGTGCTTGACCGGCAGCATGCCAAGCCCGATCGGATTGCCGGCGATGGCCCAGGCCGTCTCGGTCTGCCACCAATGGTCGATGACCGGGACGCCGAGCACCTGTTCCGCCCAGCCGACGGTCTCCGGGTCGGCGCGCTCGCCGGCCAGGAACAGGGTGCGCAGGCTGTTGAGGTTGTATTTCTTCACATGCTCGGCGTTGGGGTCTTCCTTGCGCACGGCGCGGAAGGCGGTCGGCGCGGTGAAGAGCGCGGAAATCTTGTATTCCTCGATCATCCGCCAGAACGCGCCGGCGTCGGGCGTGCCGACCGGCTTGCCCTCGTAGACCACGGTGGTCGCGCCATAGAGCAGCTGGGCGTAGATGATGTAGGAATGGCCGACGACCCAGCCGACGTCGGAGGCCGCCCAGAACACTTCGCCCGGCTTGATGTCGTACAGGTTCTTCATCGTCCAGCACATGGCGACGGCATGGCCGCCATTGTCGCGCACCACGCCCTTGGGAACTCCGGTGGTGCCGGAGGTGTAGAGGATATAGAGCGGATCGGTCGCGGCCATTTCCACCGGTTCAACGGTGCGGCGTTCCGCGAGAGCGGCGACCACCAGATCGCCCCAGTCGAAGTCGCGCCCGCCGATCATTGCGGCCTGTTCCTGCGGACGCTGGAGCAGCAGCACCTTTTCCGGCTTGACCGCCGCCATGGCGATCGCTTCGTCGAGCAGGGGCTTGTATTTGACGACGCGATTGGGCTCGATGCCGCAGGAGGCGGCGAGAATGACCTTGGGCTCGGAATCATTGATGCGGGTCGCCAGCTCTTTCGAGGCGAAGCCGCCGAAGACCACGGAATGGATGGCGCCGATGCGAGCGCAGGCCAGCACGCCGATCACGGCCTCGGGGATCATCGGCATATAGGCCAGCACGCGGTCGCCCTCGGTCACGCCGAAGTCTTTCAAGACCGACGCGACCGCGTTCACCTCGGCGAGCAATTGCGCATAAGTGAAGGTCCGCTTCATGCCGGTGACCGGGCTGTCGTAGATCAGCGCGGCCTGGTCGGCGCGGCCGTTCTTCACATGGCGGTCGAGAGCGTTGTAACAGGTGTTGAGCGTTCCATCGGGGAACCAGCGGCCATAGACGCCCATGCCGGGGTCGAAAATTTTTTGCGGCGGCTTGATCCAGTCAATGGCCTTGGCCGCCTCGGCCCAGAAGCCGAGCGGATCCTTTTTCCAGGACTGATAGACTTCCTGATAGCGGCTCGCCATGCTTCTCCCCTTTTTGCCGTTCTTGCCCGCGACACGCGGCAAATTTTGCGGAAATTGCGCCCGAAAGGGCGGCGAGTCCATCATCTGGCGCTCAATCCTTCGGCTAATGACCCCTTGTTTGGGCTCGCGCATTTTGTCGCGGGCCTTGTCCCGAGAAAGGGCAACGTCTTTTTAAGCAAGTTGGGCCAGCTTGCGGCGATACGCGCGCCGGATTTTCGTTTCCGGCGAAAGCGCGCTAGACTTGAACGCCAGCAACAGCCTTTTCTTCTCTGATTCGCTATCCGGGATCCGACCATGAACATTCTCGCGCTCGAATCGCTCGATCTTGCCGCTCTCGTAGCCTCGCGGGTGTGCCATGACGTCATCAGCCCGGTGGGCGCCATCGTCAACGGCCTCGAAGTGCTGGAGGAGGACAAGGACGAGGGCATGCGCGAATTCGCGCTCGACCTGATCCGCAAGAGCGCCAAGGCGGCCTCGGCCCGGCTGCAATTCTGCCGCCTCGCCTTCGGCGCCGCCGGCTCGGCGGGCGCGGCGATCGACACGGGCGATGCGGAAAAGGTCGCGCGCGGCCTGTTCGCCGACGACCGCACCCAGTTGAACTGGACCGCCCCCCGCGTCTTCATGGCCAAGAACAAGGTCAAGCTGGCGCTCAACCTGTGCCTGATCGCCGCCGCCTGCATTCCGCGCGGCGGGGTGATGAACGTCACGATCGAGGGCGAGGGCGACGACGTCCGGATCAGCGTGTCGGTGCGGGGCCCCAATCTCAAGCTCGCCAGCCATGTCGCCGACCTGCTCGAAGGCCGCTCCGAAAGCGGCACGGTCGACGCTCACGGCATCCAGCCCTTTTTCACCGGCATGGTCGCGCGCTCCTGCGGCATGGCGGTGCAAGTGACGGCGACCAGCGAGGAAGTGATCCTGACCGCCGCGCCGGAGGCGAGCGCGAAAGAAGGCGCGTGAAACTTTCACCAAAGGCGTGCGGACGCGCCTTGCTTTGACGATCCGACCGGCTATAAAGGCGCCTGATTTCGCCCGGGCGCCCTGACGCCGGGACGACGGAGGGGTGGCCGAGTGGTTGAAGGCGCACGCCTGGAAAGTGTGTATACGGGAAACCGTATCGCGGGTTCGAATCCCGCTCCCTCCGCCATCATAACATTTCATCTCATTGATTTATCATCATTTTTTTCAAACCATTGGGCGCTGGTATTACAATTGGTATTACAATGCGACGTGGCTTGGGGCGGATAAAGAGAGACATTCGCGGACTTTGACCCCCCACTTCGAATTTCGCGGCGCTGAATATGTGGGTATGGGACCGGTCACGGTTCGCGGATGATCGAAGATTTTAACCCCCTTGCCCCCCTTGGCGGCGGGGATCACTTCGGGCGATTTCGCGACATGAAAAATCTTCGGATTCCGGCCTGCGCCGGGCTTTTGGCCGCCGCCGCCACAAACCCTTTGATTTGGTCACCAATCGTCCCTTTGATTTAATCAAACGGTCGAAAAAATCCGCGAATGGGGTTGAGGGCGGTTGCAAGATGGCGACCAGCGGGGAATTAAACCCCCTATGGGGTCCGCGTTGCGCCCCGTCATTTTTCGTCAGCCGGTCCGCTCGATTGATCGCGCGCCCTTCGCTGGCCTTTTTGCTGAAACCTTGTTGAAACCAGCGCCGCGACGATCCGGCGAAGGGTTCCGGCTTGCGGATTGACCTCGCCCTTTTCCAACTTCCGAATTGTGCGGCGATGGATGTTCGATTGTCGCGCCAGATCGCCGGATGACCAGCCTAGCATTGCCCGCGCCCCTCTCAATTGCTCTCTTGTCAGCATCGCTTGCCCCGGATGGTTCCTCGTTCGAAAAGCCTGCCGTCGCTCAAGCTGGCATGATCGGGGCCGAAGGCTTCGACCGTCGCGCCTGCGATAAACCAGAACAGCCCGCCGCGCTGGCCGTCGCGCGGCACGTCGAACAACTCGCCCGCCGTCCAGCCCCACAGCGCCGCCTCGCCTCGCCAGCGGTCCAGAAAGCGCCCGCCATTGTCCAGCGCCTGCCGCCATTCGGCTTCCGACACCTTGACCGGCCTTTGATGATTGAGCCGCGCCCATGTGTCGAGATAGATCGCCGAAACGGAACCGGCGCAAAGTCCGGCTCGCTCTAAAATTTCGGCTTCGTCGGATTCTGTCGGCGCGACAACGCCCGAAATAACGCCCTCAAAGTCACATTTCCCCACCTTTCCACTTTCAGGGCGTAGCGGGCGTAACTGGCGTAGTTGCTGGGGTTTCCGGGCGTAGCCGGCTACGTCCGCTACGTCGGCAACGCCTGTTACGCCGTTTTTGGCGATAGAGCTTCCGCTTTTGAGACGGGCGAACATTTCAGCCATGCTCACCCCCGTCGAAGATCGCCGCGCCAATGACGAAGACGCGCTTGTTGGCGCCGTCGATTTTTCTGACTTGCTGATTTCCGTCCGACGCCCTTTTCAGGATTCCCGCCTCGGCAAGCGTCTTGGCGACGAATTTCGGATCAAGCCCGCTGCAAATTTCATTTTTCCAGGTTTCGGGGGGAATCAGCCATTCGCGCTCATTGCCGCCTTTGCGCCAGCCCGCGCGATTGAGCACGGTTCGGGCGTCGGCTTCGTCCAGCGGTTCAAAACGCGCTTCGCCGTACTGCTCGATAAACAGGCGGACTTGTTCAATTGCCTGCCGCGCTTCCGCCGGTTCCGTCCCGCCCCGGCTTTCGATCCATTGCGACAAGGCCCAAGCCGCCGCCGCTTGCGCTTCGCCATCGCGCCAAGGCGTCACGCCAAGCGCCGTCGCAAGCTCGCCCGCCGCTGCAATGAGGCCGAAGCGATGCGCCGCCCGGTCAATTTGGCCGCTCGCGCCTTGCGGTAGATTTTCGCTCACAAAAGCCACGATGGCGTCATGGATTTCTTCGCCGGTCACGTCCCGGTCGATAAGTCGGCGGACAAATTCAGGCCCGGCAGTCCCGTATGCCGAACGCGCCGCCAGCTTGCACGCCTTCACCAGCTTGGCCGCGTCATTGTCCGGCCCAGCATGATCGAAAACCCCAAACCCGCGATCCGCTGGAATATCCAAGAGCCGGACAAGCTGACCAGCGCGCGCCTTGCGCCCGCGATCTTCGGCAAGCTTCGCCTCGGTAGGAAGTTCGCCGGACGAAATGAACATGACGCGCCAGCTTTTCGGTTCTTTAAGCCCGCCGTCGCGCGCCGCCCTGACTTTGCCGCCACCGTTGGAAAGCGAATAGAGCGCCGCCGCCGCCTCGCGCGGATCGACCTGGCCCAATTCGTCCAGGATCAAGGTGGTATCGGTCGCGCTCGCCGCCGCGCCTTCCAAGCCGTTCGCAGTCGCGCGCCATGCCCGCACGAAACCGGACGATGGTTCGCCGCGCCCCCAAACACTCGCCGCCATTTGCAAAAGCGTCGTCTTGCCCTTGCTGCTTTGGCCGCAGAAATGAACGCCCCCACCTTCCTGCCCGGCGAGCGAAAGCAGCGGGCCGGCGAGCGCCGCCGATATGGCGAGAACCGGCAGGACATGCCCGCTGGCGAGCACCCCGACGCCCTCTTGCCAGTCCCGCAGAGAGCCGTGCGCCTCATAAGGGCCGTGCGCCGCCGCGTCGAGGATGACGTTTTCCGCGCCGCGCGGCCCAATGGTTTCCCCCGGCAGGACGAAAACCCCGTTGCCGCCGATTTTATGCCAGCCCGTTCGGTTGACGATGGTCACGCGGGCCGTGACGCTGGCGCCGGACAGATAGGCGACAAGGTGGCGTTGGGCGTTGCGATTGATGCGCAGTCCTTCGCCAGCGAGAACGGCGCACAAGGCCGCCGGATCGCCCTGCAAGGCCGCATCCTCTACGTGGCGAAGGTGCGCCCGCTTGTCGGCGTCGTTCCAGCGCAACCATTTGCCCCAGCCGCTCCCGTGCGGATCGCGGCAGGCCCCCAGGATTTCAAAAGGCGCGGCAATCCAGATGTTCTCTTTTGTTCTGTTTTCGCCCCGTCCCTTTTCGACTTCGACCGTCAAGCCGTGGGCCGTCATTTCAAACGGACCGTAGCAGAGGAAGGCCGGGCCGGGGTCGTCCCGTCGGGCTTCCGCCGTCGCGCCTTGTGGCGTAACGGCTTTCTCACGATAGGATTGCGCCGCTTGGGCGAAATAAGCGTCCCGCTTTTCAGCCGGCCAATTGGCGTAGTCGGAAAGATCGGTCATTTCGCGATCCTTCCCGCTATGGCGACAATTTCGCGCGCCTCTTGCAGCGCGGAATCGATAAGGCGAAATTTGGTGAAAGCTTCCGCCAGATCGCCGCGCGCCGCCGCACTTTCGGCCAACAGGCCATTGACGGCAATCACGCGAGCGGCGACCGCAAGGCCATCGCTCGCAAGGGCATTGGCGACCGCCGCGCGGTCATATGTGGTGAGGGGCTGCTTCATCCGAGCGCCCTCCCCAGGCCCGCCAGGACCGCGATGGTTTGCGCGACGGGCAGGGCGAGGCGATAGCGCCGGGCGATGAAAACCGCCGCAAAATCCGCTTCCGGTTCGGGGCCGGCGATGGTAGAAGGGGCTTGCTTTTGAGCGAAATTCGCCCGGTTTTTTCCGCCTGCCAGCGGGGCCGGGCTTTTTCGTGAAAGGGCGTCAGCCATTGGCGCCCTCCGCAATGAGAGCTTCCGCCGCCGCGACCGGGATCAAACGCTTGCCTCCGACAAGGACGGTGCGCAGTTGGCCGCGTTGCATCAGTTTGTAGGTATGGCTCCGCGACACGCGATAGGCGGAACAAAATTCGCGGACCGTGTAAGCCCGACGCTCGGCAGGTTGAACAGTTTTGATTTGTGCCATTGGATCGCCTCCGTTGCTTGGCGACCCAAATTAATAGTCCCGTTTTCGCCGTTGTCCGCAAATCGGCTGCGTTTTCCCGGACGAATGACATTTGTCCGGTGATTTTTCCGGACGATTGTCAATTGTCCGGTGCAGTGACCTCGCCAATGCCTATTGGTTCTCGGTTTGACACGTTGTGGACTCGTTTCCTGATTCGGCCTATTTCTTTCTTTTCGCCGGCAGGTTTCCAACCGGTTGGCCAGCTGCATTCGCCCTTTTCGTTGGTGGTTTTAAGCGTATCATCAATGTCAGCCCTCACGAGGGCGAATATCTCGCGAGCGGTCCCGGTTTGGTTTTTGCGTAGGCTGGGCTTCTTCTGCCAAAGTTTTTCCGCGTGCTTGTCGATTATGGCTTGGACAGAGACTTGTCGCCGTGCCTCATTTGCGGGGGAAGTTGCGTCCTTCCGCCAGTTGGCTTCCATCTTTTTGATGATCTCTGCATCTCCGGCCAGCGAGCCAATCACAACTGCCTCGAAAATGGCGGTCAAAGCGGTTTGCCGATCAACCTTAACCGAGTCATTGGAATCGACAATCATTGACATGTTTTCCGCGAACGCATCGCGCGAGGTTTTTAATAGCTTTATATCACGCTCATCTAACCGTGTTTTCGCTGTTAATGCGTCATCGGCCAGATTTAGGATTATATTCATACACCAGCGACCTGATGTAATATCTTCGCAAGCTCGGCGCCATTCAGCACTTTTTCTCATTTGTATGAACTCAGGCGGCAATGACATTTTAATATGTGATAGTGCCGTGAGTAATTCTTTCACCGCCGCGTCTAATTCAGGACTATCATTTTGCGTCGATTCAGCAAAGCGCAATGCAATTTTGGCCGCTTTATCGGCTTTTCTTTCATCCATTTGCGCGCACCCGCAAGCATCGCAGGAACGCGCGGAAACCGGGCGATGCGTCCCGGCTTATCGGATGGCCGTCCTATCCGCGCAAGCATGACGATACAGCAGCGCACAACCAAGAACAAGGCGGGAACATGAATTGCCCACACGTCCGCCCATGCTCTTCAACAAACAACGCCAGCGCGCGGCCTATGCCGCCAGATGGTCGCGCGTCGGCAGGCTCGAATAATCGTGCTCGCTTTCCGCCTTGGACAGATCGTAAGCGGCCTGAAGGTTGAGCCAAAAACGCGCATCGACGCCGAAATAGCGGCCCAGGCGGATCGCCGTATCCGCCGACACGTCGCGGCGCTGGCGCACAATGTCGCTG
>JAJYCZ010000011.1 GCA_021777915.1 Pseudomonadota bacterium
AACCCAAATCGACAAGCCTGCCGCGCTTCTCGCGCCACAGACCTCGTCGTCCGCGCCGATGCCAACGGCCAAGGTCGCCTCAAAAACTCACCGCGACGCTACAGCCGGTGAGAAATGCGGGCTAATTCCGCCAGAGTCTTCTCGCCCTTGAGGGCGGCCAGAGCCACTTTTGCCTTGAAAGCCGGTGCGTGGTTCCGGCGTGTGCGCTTCGTCATGACAACTCCTGAATCGCGGCCCTCATGTTCGCCGCTGTCAGGCAGAAATTCCACTTATCCCTCTGTTCAAATTTGCGAGGCCAGCTCTCAAAGCCCGAACGCGTCGCGGAACATGAGGCGCAGCCGCTCATAGGACAGCGCCTGGAAGCCCTTGTAATAAATGGCGAGCGCATGGATGCGCGGCCCGAACGGCGTCGCGGTGGCGGCGGCCGGCGCCGGAGCTTTCGCCTCGGCGCCGCAATGCTGGCAGCGGCAGGCAAAGCGCCGGTGGCGGATAACGTGGGGTTTGACCGGCGGGATTTCGATTTCGTCGTATTCGCCGATCAACGCCATGCCGGCGTCCGCCGCCACGGCGCCGCCGCAGAACTCGCAATGCGTTGGTCGGTGATCGCGGATTTCGTCGGGATTGTCGGCGAGCCGACGATTATGCGGCTCATGGCCGGGCTTCGCCCCGCCGGGACGGGAATTCTCGCGCTTCTCTTTCTTGTCCGTGGATGGCGGTTTCGACGACGTGCGCGAGGTTTTGTCGGGCCGCTGAAGTTGCAGCACCAAATCAATCAATTGCTCCCTGCTGAGCTGCTGCAAATCACTTCGATCCATGCCGACATGGATTCAGAGTTTCTCAGGCTTGGCAAGAGCCCTGGAAACGCCAGCCCTGCTTCGTCACAGCGCAAAATGACCGTGGGTAATTACGCATTTCAAGCAGCGTAGCAGAGCGTTTCCGTGGGTCGTTCCCAGAGCGCGACGGGAATTTACATGCGATCCGGGTCTCGCCGGGACATTGATAAATTCGGCGCGCTCCACAGGAGTCGTCGCAGGGCGGCGATCGCATCACTGAAGGTCGGGCCGTTTTTCCGATGCCCGGCGGCTGATCCGTGACGAAGGTTGGCGATCGACCTCCTCGGCGCGGATGCGAGCGTCATGGCCGGTGTTTGCCGCGAATATCCGCCGCGTGATCTTTCGTTGCCGTCTTCAGGCGAGACCGGCGAGGCGCATGATCATTTGAATGAGCCCATTGGCGGGACGGGTCACAAGATCGGCAAACAGATTGACGTGTAATCCGCTTCTCGCCTCCAGCGCCGGCAGCAGGAAAAACACGCCGATCAAGATCAGCATGCCATAAGGCTCCAGCGCGGCGAGCGGCGCCGCGAGCGCGTCCGGCAGGACGCCAACGGCGACGCGGCCGCCGTCCAGCGGCGGCAGCGGGATCATGTTGAACACGGCGAGAAAGACGTTGATGGTGATCGAATTGACAAAATTCGCCAGCACCCATCGACCTGCGCCGGTCGGCAGAAACCCAACCGCGTGAACGAGCAGAGCCGCCCCGACCGCCAGGGCGATGTTCATGCTCGGCCCGGCCGCCGCGACCCAGATCATGTCGCGGCGCGGCTGGCGCAGCCGCCCGAAATTCACCGGCACAGGTTTGGCGTAGCCAAACAGGAAAGGCGAATGAAACATCAGCAGCAGGGCCGGCAGCAGCACCGTGCCGAACGGGTCGACATGACGCAATGGATTGAAAGTGACCCGCCCAAGGCGCCAGGCCGTGTCGTCGCCGCAAATGCGCGCCACATAGCCATGCGCGGCTTCATGCAGGGTTATGGCCAGCAGCAAGGGTATCACCCAGGTCGAAACCATGAAAATCGTCATGAAGCCCCCGCCGTTTGTTGCATGAATTCGCCGCCGCCGACCGACAATGCCTCGTCAATGACGAACGCCGCTTCGTCGCCGTGGAGGACGGCAATCGCCCTGGCGATTTTTGCCGGTTTCGCCGCGCGCCCGGCCGCTGCGAGCGCGACGATCCCGCTCACCCTTCATTGCTTCGATGGTCCCGCCGATCACCGGGACTATGGCCTCACGTCGAAAGTCCGGAACAGCCGGATTTTGACCAAGTCCACCAGGAACAGGTAGGCGGCGCCGATGACCAGCAGATAGACAATGTCCATAAAGGGTATTTTCGGCATCAGAACGCCGAAAGTCGCCATCAGGGAGACGACGAGGATGTCGGCGAAAGTCGCCATCAGCATATATCTGGACGGCGCGAGACTGTAAAAATGTCCGTCGGTCCGAACCAGATAAAGAACACCTTGTCCGGTGAGCATCATGATCAGAAAGACGATGGTCTGGATCTGCCCCAGAGGCAGCGGGTGAATTTTTTCAAGATACAATAAGGCGCCGAATGAAAATAAGAGCTGGAACAGCCCCATCGGGACAGCTCCCATGATCATGTTCCGGACATTCCAACTGTTCGGCTTTTTCGAAAATTTGACGTTGTCCGTTGATATCGACATGGTCACGAAATCATTGGTGAACAGAAGAAGAATGACAAGCATCGGGGTAATGATGAATGATTTTGTGAACATGACCCCGAGGGTCGTGAACAGGGATATTTCTATGGTCTTGGCAATCTTGTTGAGAATCCATGTCGCCATTCGTTGAAATATTTCGCGGCTGGTTTTGACCGCTATAACGATGCCGCCAAGACCCGGATCGGTCAGAACCACGCTGGCCGCGGCCTTGGCGACGTCGGTGGCGCCGGCGACGGCGACTCCGACTTCGGCCGCTTTCAGGGCGGGCGCGTCGTTCACCCCGTCGCCGGTCATGCCGACGATATAGTCGGAATCTTGCAGAGCCTTGACGATATGGTATTTATCCTCGGGATAAATCCCTCCGAAGACGTCGAAATCGGCCAGTTCCCGCCGGCCTTCGCCGGTCTTCACAAGCTCCAGCAATTCGGCGCGTTCGCAGATACGATCGCCGATGTTCAGTCGTCCGGCGATGGTCTTCGCGGTGTTGGCGGTGTCCCCAGTCAGCATGACCACCCGGACGCCGATCTTGCCAAGTTCTTCGACCAGAGATTTGGAATCAGCCCGCTCCGGATCCATGAAGCCGAGAAAGCCAAGGAAGGCGCATGCATCGCCGATCCCGCGGCCGACGGCAAGAACCCGTTCTCCCTTGGCGGCGAGTTCCTTTTCGATCGACTCGAATTCATAGTTTCCTTCCTGTCCCTCCGGCCGCGTCAGCATCCAGATGGTTTTCGGCTGCCCTTTGAAAACGCTGGCCTGCCGGCCATCGATTTCAACCAGGCTTTCGGTTCGCTTGATCGCGGGATCGAAGGGCGTGAATGACAGACGTCTCCCTTCCGCAACGATGTTTTCGGCCGCCGCGACCTTGAAAATGGCGTCGTCCAGGGCGTCCTGACTCGAAGCATCGCTGGCCATGACCGCGTATTTCAGCAATTCCTCGCGGCTGACGCCGCCAACCGGGACGACGTCTTCGAGCGCGACCTTGTTTTCGGTCAGCGTTCCGGTCTTGTCCGAGCATAGAACGCTCATCGCGGCGGATTCCTCGATCGCCGACAGTTTGGTCGCCAGAATATTCTGTCTTGACAATTCGACCGCCCCAAGAGCCGTCGAGAGCGTGTAAGTGGCGGGAAGCGCGATGGGAATCGCAGCGATCAGGATGACCAGGACATAGACGATGGCCGAAACGATCGAAATATGTCCGGACAGAAAGTGAAAATCGATCAGCGCGACATAGCCGAGGAAGATAGCAGCTAGTCCAAGATCAACAAATATTATATATTTTACTATCCTGAAAATAAGCTTTGTAAGATTGCTTTTCGTCTTTGCAATTTTTACCAGCTCCGCGGTTTTGCCAAAATAGCTGTTCTTTCCCGTGGCGACGACGACGCCCGTCGCCTCGCCCCGCTTCACGACGGAGCCGGAATAGGCGACGGCGCCGGCCTCCGCCTCAATGGGGAGCGATTCGCCGGTCAGTGCCGATTGGTCGAGTTGAAGGCGGCTGTCGAGAATTTTGATGTCCGCAGGGACGAAATCGCCCATTCTCAGGTGAACCAGATCGTCGGGGACCAAATATTTGGCGTCGAGCATGGTCCACTGGCCATCCCGCGCCACCCGCGCCTTGATCGCCAGCCTTTGCTTCAGAAGCTCCAGCGCTTTCTGCGCCTTACCCTCATGAAGAAAGGAAATGACGCTGTTGAAAATCAGCAAAGCGATGATGACCGCGGCTTCGACAAATTTGCCGACGAGAATTTCAAGGACGGCGGCGAATTCCAGCATCCAGGGAATAGGCCCCCAGAACCGCGCCAGAAAATCGGCGAGCGGATTCCTCTTCTCCTCCTCGACGGCGTTAAGACCGTATTGCTTAAGCTTTTCCTCCGCTTCCCCGGTCGTGAGTGAGGGGTAGCCGGCTGAGCCTTCCGCCGTCGCCATTGGGATATCCTTTCAACGTGGACCGTGATGATGCGATCCGATCATCCCAGCCACGGTTTTGAGGGAGAATAACGAATGGGTCGCCGCCGCCCGACGTCCGGTCCGCGTCAGCGCCTTGCAAATGGCGGCGCCGACGTCCGGAACATGCCGCCAGCGATAAGTACGGAACGCCGTTGACGAAGCTCCGCCATTGCCGTCGATCGTTCCGCCGATCACGGGCCTGACTTGCGCGCCTGCGTCGCCATGGCGATCAGCGCGGCGCCGCCAAACAGCAGGTCGATCCCGACGAGCAGACCAAAAGCCCAGACGAGCGTTCCCGGCAGGCCGGCGATGATGATGCCGGCGAGGATCAGATCGGTAACGCCGTTCACCAGCATCCACTCCCATTTGCCCGACAATTCGCGGCGATGGGCGACGCCGAGAAAAATGACGGCGCCGCCGTCAACGATAAAATAGGCGACCAGCACATAGGTCAGGGTCGCCAGACCCTGGAAAGGATTCCAAAGCAGGAGCGCGCCGGCGCAAAGCGCCGCGACCGCCGACAATAGCGACCAGCCGAAACCCGGCGCGGATTTGGCGCGGAAGGTAAAAAACAGGCCGACGAGTCCGGCCGCAAGGAAAAGCCATCCGAGGAAAATCGTGCTGGCGAGGCCGGCGATCGGCGGCACGATAATGGCGCCAAGCCCGAGTACGCATAGGATGATTCCCTCGGCCAGGAACAAGCCCCAGTGGTCATGCATCGACCGGATGAGGGTCTCCCTCAGCATGGATGTGGGCGGTGTTGGCTGCTGCATGGCCATGACCGGAATTCCTTCTTGTTTAGAAATAAATGGGACGCCTCGTTCGATGCTGAAAAAACGGCGATGGGCGACGTTCGCCCAAAATAGCGCCATCGAAGGCGAACACCAACTTTCACGTCGGTTCGTTCGAGTTGGAGATCGCGTGAACAGCGCCTCGAACATTGTGTCCGCGCGCTCTAACCGGGAATGTCCCCTTTGAAGTCGTTTTCTTCCCTTCGATGGCTGGCGACCAAGGTATCGTCATCGGAGGGGCGTGGCGCAAGATCAAGCCGGGTGCTGGTCGGCATATTGGCCGGTCTTGCGGAAGCGGTAGAGATAGGTCGGAACGATCGCCTCGATCGATTCCGGCGTGATCCCCAGTCCGGCCAGGGTGCGGCCCTCGGCGACGGCCTCCGCCGAGACGACATTGTCGTGCTTCAGCAACTCCACCTGATCGGCGGTGAAGACGAATTCCCGCGGCAGCAGACCGAGCAGAAATTTGTTGACCGTCTCGGTCACCGAGCCCAGCGGCGCGGCGACCGAGAAGGGCAGGGGCGCGAGCAGGCGGCGGCGGTGGATCGTCGCCAGCACATATTCAAGCAGTTCCTTCATGGTGCGGACCGCCGGTCCGCCCAGTTCATAGGTCGCGCCGTCCTGGCCGGCGCCGCGCAGCAGGCGGGCGCCGGCCTCGGCCACGTCGCCGACATAGACCGGCTGCAATCTGGTCTTGCCGCCGCCGATCAGCGGCAGCACGGGCATGATCCGCGCCATCGTGGCGAAACGGTTGAAGAACTGGTCCTCGGGACCGAACACCACCGAGGGGCGCAGGATGGCCGCGCGGGGGAGCGCGGCGCGGACCGCCGCCTCGCCCTCGGCCTTGGTGCGGGCATAGGCCGAGGCCGACCGCGCGTCGGCGCCGATCGCCGACATATGGATGAAATTCGCGAGTCCGGCCTCGCCGACGGCCTTCGCTATGGCGCCGGCGCCCTGGGCATGAACGGCGTCAAAAGTCTGCTTGCCCCAGGGCGCGAGAATGCCGACCAGATTGACCGCCGCTTCCGCGCCGCGCAGGGCGGCGGCGAGCGAGTCTGGATGGCGGACGTTGGCCTGGACCGCGTTGATCTGGCCGACGCGGCCGAGCGGCTGGAGGTGGAAGGCGAGATCGGGGCGGCGCGTCGCCACCCGCACGCGCCAGCCGTCGCGGGCCAGCGCCCGGACGAAATGGCGTCCGATGAAGCCGGAGCCGCCGAAAACGGTGACGATGCGATCCCTGGGGTCAAATTCGGTCATCGGGTCGGGCCTCCGGTTCGGGCGAGGATATGTCCTCTGGATAGTCAAATCAGCGCCGCGCGTAAATGCGACTCTTCGTCGAGTGCCTCAGCGCGGCGCCGGGCCGAGGCGGGCCTCGCCCATCAGGGCGGGGGCGCCTTTTTCGGTCTGCGCCAGAAGCCGCGCCACCGCGACGAAGCCGGCCTCGCTGGATTCGACCTTGGCGATGCGGGCGGTGAGCTGGGCTTTCTCGCCTTCGAGGATCGGAGTGAGGAACTGGCCGTGCAGGTGGAGCACCGCGAGATCGGGCCGCCATTCGGCGAGCAGGGGCTCGAAGGCGGCCAGCAGTTTCATGCCGTGGAGGGGGCGGGCGGAAAAGCCGAACCCGCGCGCGAAAGCGGCGTCGAGGTGGAGGGGATTGCTGTCGCCGGAGGCCTCGGCATAGCGGGCGAGGTCCTGGGCCGAAAAGGGGCCGATGGTCCGGGCCGGGAGCTTTTCGCCGACGCGCGGCGCGACGCACTTTGTGGTCATGACGCGGCCTCGGGCGGCGGAGGCGAGACCGTTGCTGGGTCGATCAGCCGCAGGGTGGACACCACCCGCGCGACAAAGGCGCCGGACAGGTCGAAAATCTCGGCCGTGGCGATGAGCCGCATCGGGTTGCTCTGGCGCCGCATTTCGAGCCTCAGATCGTAGGAGGCGCCGGTTTCGAGCGGGCGGGCGTAGTCGAAAAGCTGCGCTTCGTGGACGGGAAGGCCGATTTCCTGCGCGGCGGCGCGAATCGGCTCGCCGATTTCCGGCAGGCGCATCCACACCACCGGAAAGCTCGCGGGCGGCGGGCCGTCCTCCTCGCGCCAGCCGGTCTCGCGGCGGAAGGCGCGCACCACGTCGGCCGGCGCGGAAACGCGCAAGGGGCCGGCGCGCTGCACGGGCCGCGTCATGGGAGGTCAGGCCGCGGGATAGGGCGTGACGATCAACGAGGCGTTGATGCCGCCGAAAGCCAGCGAATTGGACAGAACCGCCCGAATTTTCGTCTTGACCGCCCGCGGCCCGACGAGACGGATCTGGCAATTCGGGTCCTGAATCTCGGTGTTGAGATTGGGCGGCGCGACCTGTTCGCGCAGGGCCATGATCGAAACCACCAGCTCCAGCGCCCCCGCCGCGCCCAGGGCGTGGCCGTGGACCGGCTTGGTCGAGGAGACCAGCAGATGGTCGCAATGGGCGCCGAAGGCCAGGTTGAGGCCCTGCGCCTCGGTCGCGTCATTGGCCACCGTGGCGGTGCCGTGGGCGTTGACATAATCGATGTCGGTCGGCGCGAGGCCGGCGTCTTCGAGCGCCATGGCCATGCAGGCGGCGCCCGAGGCCGCGTCGGGCCGCACCGGGTCGAGCGCGTCGCTGTTGGTGCCATAGCCGGCCAGCACAGCCAGCGGTTTTGCGCCGCGGGCGTTCGCAAAATCTTCGGCTTCGAGCACGAACATGCCGGCGCCTTCGCCCAGCACCATGCCATTGCGGTTCTTGGCGAACGGCCGGCAGAAATCGGGGGTGAGGACGCGCAGGCCTTCCCAGGCGCGCATCGTGCCATTGGTGGCGGAGGCTTCCGAGCCGCCGACGATGGCGCGGTCGATCATGCCGGCCCGGATCATCTGCGCCGCGAGGCCGATCGCCTGGCTGCCCGAGGAGCAGGCGCTGGCGATGGCGAAACAGGGCCCGGTCGCGCCATAGCGCATGGACAGCGTGGCCGGGCCGGCGCTCGGGATGAGCTTTGGCACCGCCAGCATTTCCGGCCGCTTGTTTTCGACATAGACGGTGTAGAGTCCATCGTCGACGGTCTTTATTCCGCCGATCCCCGTGCCGAGCAGGGCCGCGCAGCGGGGGCCCTGACGTTCCTCGGGGTCGAGCCCGGCCTGGGCGAGCGCCTCGTCGGCGGCGGTGAGCGCATAAGCGGCGAAGGCGTCGCAGAACGGGGCGAGCTGCGGGCCGACGCGGGCCGCGACGTCGAAGTCCCGCACCTGGGCGGAAATTTTTATGCGGCCGCCGTATGGCTGTCGAACGTCCAGCGGGCCGATGCAGGGCTTTCCGTCGCGCGCGGCTCGCCAGAGGAGATCCGCGCCGACGCCGGCCGCCGAAACGGCGCCCATGCCGGTGACGACGACGCGCCGGGCGGTCATTGCGCGGCTTTTTCCTTGAGAATATGGGCGCTGATCGCCTCGACCAGGCCTTTCAGGTCCTTGGCCTCCTGAAAGGAGCCGTCCATCGGGATATAGACGTCGAATTTCTCTTCGATCGCGGTCAGGATCATCACCAGATCGATCGATTTCAGGCCGAGGAGGTCGATCGTGGCGTCGTCTTTGAGTTTGTCGCGAGGAATCATGCCCTCGGAGGCGATCACGTCGAGAATCTGGTCGATCATCGCCTGCTGGTCATTCGAAACCGAAGTCACTGGCGCACCCCTGGTTGCATGCGACGGGCCCCTCGGCGATCGGACCGCCGGGGCGGCGCCGGCTTCCTTGACTGAATCCCGACGCGCCTCCATGTAGCAAAGTGTCCAAGCCAACGCCAAACCTATTTTTCAGCGCCGCGCCCCGCGCCGGAAACACATTCGAGGACAGCGAGATGCCGCATCCCCTCACCATCCGCTCGGCCGATGTCGAAGCGCCGCCGCCCGGCCTGACCGAGGAGATGATGTCGCGCCTGGTGCGCGAATTCTACACCCGCGCCCGCGCCGACGCTTTGCTCGGCCCGATCTTCGAGCAAAAACTCGCCGGCCATTGGGAAGAGCATTTTGCCAAACTGACCGACTTCTGGTCCCGGATGATCGGCCTGGGCGCCGGGAGCTACGAGGGGCGGCCCTTGCCCGCCCACGCCGCGCTCGATCTCGCGCCGGAACATTTCACGGCCTGGCTCGCCCTTTTTGCCGCCACCGCCCGCGACATTCTGCCCCCCGAAGGCGCCCGCTTCTTCGTCGCAAGGGCCAGCCGCATCGCCGAAAGCTTTCAGGTCGGCCTGAACATCGGCGACAAGGCGCTGAATTTTCGCGCCGCGCAGAAGGCGCGGGAGGAGTGAGCCGGGCTCTTGCGCGGCGATAGGCGGGTTTCGACCCCGCGCGGACAGTTGCCGCGCGACCGCGATGGTCTCGTCAAGGGCGCGAGGCGGCGCCTGCCGGCGCACGGCAAACCGGCCCTTGGCGTCCAGAGCTGACTGCCCCCCATATTGTCCGGCCGCAACCGTAATATGCGCCGCCGCTGGTCGTTCTTTGCTCCGGCCGCCATATATCCCCGTGGCGCGGGAAGACTAACAGCCGCCAGCGCATAGATCCGCGTTAGCGGAAAGCTTACCATTCCGCGCATCAATTCGACATCGCCAGCGGGGCCTTAATCGCTTTTTTGCGCGGGTTCCCGCAATGTCCTCCCTTGGGATCAACTGGCCTCCATTTGTCATCAATGGGGCGGAGCGAATGCGCGTGCTCTCTCGATATAGCCTCGACTCGATCGCCTCCTCGTTTCCGAGCGGTCGTCCCCGAGGGCGCGATACAAGAGACGCTCGACGCGCTTCATTGCGGCTGGTTCATGGCCAGATGGTCGAAGTGCGGTCGGCCGCCGAAATCCTCGCCACGCTCGACGCGGACTTCACGTTCGAAGGCCTGTCGTTCATGCCGGAGATGCTGGACTATTGCGGTCGCCGTTTGACGGTTTATCGCCGGGTCAATCGAACCTGCGTCGAAGGCTATGGCGTCCGGGCGATGCGCGACGCGGTTCTTTTGACCGACAGCCACTGCGATGGCGCCGCGCACGACGGATGTCAGAGAAAATGCCTGATTTTCTGGAAAGAAGCGTGGCTAAGGCCTGTTGAACGCGCCGACGCGCCTTTGGTCGCGCCCGCCGCGCCGGCGATGGACGGTTTCTACCGGGCGCTCGCGGCCCGGACGCGCGAGGGGACGCGCTATTCGTGCCAGTCGACGCGGTTGCACACGGCCACGCGGCGTTTATCAAAATACAATCTGGTCAAGTACTTGCAGGAAATCGCCGACGGCGAACTGCCGCCGGGAAAATTCCTGCGGATCGTCGGACGGGTGGCGCGGAACCGGCTGCGCTCACTCTTCGGGATGGGGCCGATCGGAGCCATGCGCGGACCAGGCGGTCCACATTCGAAGGGCGAACTCGAATTGCAGCATGGCGAATTGGTGGAAGTCAGGTCGGTCGAAGAGATCAGCCGCACGGTGGGGCCCTCCGGCAGAAACCGTGGCCTGCTGTTCGAGCCCGATATGACGGCCTATGCCGGACAGCGATTCCAGGTCGATTATCGAATCGAAAAAATCATATCCGAACAAACCGGCGAGATGGTTCGCCTGACGAATACCGTAGCGTTGAAGAACGTTCGCTGCGCCGGGCTGTGCGCCAAGAACTGTCCGCGCGCGCAGGCGCATTTCTGGCGGGAGGCGTGGCTCAAGCGGGTCAGTCCGGCCATTCGCCCCACGACCGTCGACGCATCCAATCGATGACCACGTCCGTCAGCCCGATCGAAGGTTGCCGGGAGGCGCGGCATTAAGTCAGGCGCAACAAATCAAGCACAATGTTTAGCGCGGGGCGCTCGGCATCAATTGGCGCAGCGTCACGGCAACCCGATTTTCGAGGAAAAACGCGCCGGCCACTGGGAAGAGTATTTTTCAAAACTGACCGATTTCCGGTCGCGGATCGGCCTGCGCGCGGGGCGCTACGAGGGGCGGCCCTTGCCCGCCCACGCCGCGCTCGATCTCGCGCCGGAACATTTCACGGCCTGGCTCGACCTTTTCGCCGCCACCGCCCGCGACATTCCGCCCCCCGAAGGCGCCTGCTTCTTCGTCGCAAGGGCCAACGCATCGCCGAAAGCTTTCAGATCGGCCCGAACATCGGCGACAAGGCGCTGAATTTTCGCGCCGCGCAAAAGGCGCGGGAGGAGTGAACGGGGCGGTTGATGGCGTTTTTGGAGTTTCGACCCAATCCGGTAATTCAAAGCGACGATTGGACGGCCGGATTCGGCGGGAAGCGGACGACCGCCGAAGTAGTCGGCAAGGTCCCTGCTGGGCGGAAAGCCGGCGTAGACTAAATGTCAGGAATAGGCGGGGGAGCGGCCGGACTGGCGACGGCAATTTCGCCCGGTGATTGGGGCCGACGCCGCGCCTGGGTCGATACGTCTTTGGTTAAAATTGGCAGCGTTCGCGCCATGGGGGGATACTGCACTGGCGTAACGCAAAATTCCGTCGCGCGCGTGAAGTGTGGCGGTTGACGACCTGGTTCTGTGACGCCTACGCATCCTGGCAGAAAGGCGGGATCGAAAACGCCAACGGCCGATTGCGCCGATGGCTGCCGCGCGAAATCGACCTCGACACCCTCATCGACGACGAAAACGAGGAAATCGTCGTCACCGCCAATCTCACACCGACAAAAAAGACCCGCCATAAAAAAGCCCCACTGGTCGCGATCCTTGCCAATCTCTGAAAAGACGTCAGATTTTGATTCGTAGAATCAAACTGTTAGTCTCGATCTATAAAACTGTTAGTCTTGAGCTATAAAAGAAATATAAGCCATGCGTTCGCTGCAGCGCGATGCTTGTCACAAGCATCTGTCTATGCTGTTATTCGCGCTGAAGATCCGAAGGTACGGAGACCACTATGGCCACCAACAATCTCAATCACTCTGGTCTGGATAAACTGCTCGATCAGTTTGTGTCGAGCGCAACGGAAACCACCATTTTGCAGGCCTTGGTCCACGGCCGCTCGTGGGCGGGGCAACATGGAGTGATTGGCGTCGAGGTCGAATCGCAAGATGGCTCCTACACGATACCCGGGTCCGACCAACTTTTCCTGGATAGCGCCAGTTCGGGTACGATGACTGTGACCTCGGACTATGGCCACAAGTTCATCGCCGCCGGAGACGGCGCCAACTCGATCGTCGATCAAGGTCCGGGCGGCGACACGCTCGTCGGCGGCGCCGGGGCCGCAACGCTCCAGGTCACGCAGGGCAATAATGTGCTGATCGCCGGCGGCGGCGCCAACACGCTGATGGGCGGAGCGGGTCACGACCTCCTGATTGGCGGCGGGGCGAGCTCGCTTGAAGCGGGCTCCGGCGGCTCGACGCTCATCGGCGGCCTGCCCCCCAAGCACGCCCACGCCGACGAGCACGAGGCTCGCGTAAACAGCAATGGCCAGACATGGAAGACCGTCCCAATGGATACGCTGATGGGCGGATCGGGCAACGACCTGATCGGGGTCTACACTGGCGACAATGCGATTTACGCTGGAACCGGCGTTGACACCATTTACGCCGGCAGTGGCTCCGACACGATCTACGGCTCGACCTTGCCAGGCGCCACGAACGCCATGGACACGATCTATCTGGGCAGAGGCAATACGTCGGTTCAGGGCGGCGCGGCGGGGGCCGCGACGATTTTTGCCGGAATGCACGGCAACGACACGATCATCGGATCTACGAACGGGCAAACCCTGGATCTCTATTCCAAGCAATCGTCCCACAACGTCAAATTCACGAACGTGAGCACCGGCGGCATCACCACCATCACATTCAAGGACCATCAAAGCCTTTCGCTCGAGAACGTGACGATCCACTTCTCGAACGGTGGCACGTTGAAGGTCTAGCCGGCGCCGCGTCCGAGCCGTGCGTCCTGGAAAAGCGGGGAGGCTTCGTCCAAAGCGGCCGGGCGAACCTCGCCTTACCTGACCATGTTCGACGCCCGACGCCGGGCATGACGCAGGCGCAGGAAGCGCCGGCGGCGCCCAGCCTTGCGACGACTTCTGGCGCCACGGTCATCAGCACGGACAGCCTTGGCGACAGCGTAAAGCTCGCCTCGACCAGCCTCGCGACCCTGAACGCCAATCTGGCAGACTTCAAATTCGTTTAAGGTTGCGAATTCGCGGGCGTGGCTTTCGGGGAACGACGGTCCTTCAAGCGTTGAAGACCGCTCATATATTTTGGAGCCCTTCAAGTCGCGGCTTGCCTCATTTGTTGTTCGGCCGCGTGGCTTTCGCTGCCCATGACGGTCGCCGGCCATGCAGGCTTTTGGCTGAAGAACATGGCGGCAGGCCCGTCAGAAGGCCCGCTTTTGCTCGATGGCGGCCATTCGCGGAAGCCCGACGTGTGTCCGCAACGGGTCGCGACGAGACCGTCGTCAATTTGATCGCGACGGGCCGCTTCGAGCCGGAAGTTGCCGATCGTAGGAGGGCGGATCGCCGCCCGAAGCCGCGATGAGCCGGGATCGAAGAATGCACGGCATGATGAGGCGGTTTTGCCTGTTGCGGGGCCGCCGCCGGCCCTTCAGAGATCATATAAAGACTTGCATATATGTTTATTGCCTTCTGCCATCCTCGCTGCTATAGAACCGGCAGTTTGCAACAGGATGGGAAGTCATGAACGCCAGCCATCTCACCCATGATTTTGTCGTCGCCGATCTCGGGCTCGCCGATTGGGGCCGCAAGGAAATCGCCATTGCCGAGACCGAAATGCCCGGCCTGATGGCGACCCGCGCCGAATATGGCCCGGCTCAGCCGTTGAAAGGCGCGCGCATCGCCGGCTCGCTGCACATGACCATCCAGACGGCGGTGCTGATCGAGACCCTTCAGGCGCTCGGCGCCGAGGTCCGCTGGGCCTCCTGCAACATCTATTCGACCCAGGACCACGCGGCGGCCGCCATCGCCGCGGCTGGAACCCCGGTCTTCGCCATCAAGGGCGAGAGCCTTGAGGAATATTGGGAATATACCCATCGCATCTTCGAATGGGGCGATGGCGGAACGCCCAACATGATTCTCGACGACGGCGGCGACGCCACCCTTCTCATCCACTTCGGCCTGCGCGCCGAGCAGGGCGACGTCGCTTTCCTCGATCACGCGACCAACGAGGAAGAAGAAGTCCTGTTCGCCGCCATCAAGAAGCGCGTCAAGGGCAACCCGGGTTTCTACGGCCGCTGCGCCATGGCGATCCGCGGCGTGACGGAAGAAACCACCACCGGCGTCCACCGTCTCTATATCATGGAGAAGGAAGGCAAGCTGCTGTGGCCGGCGATCAACGTCAACGATTCGGTCACCAAGTCCAAATTCGACAATCTCTATGGCTGCCGCGAATCGCTGGTGGACGGCATCCGCCGCGGCACCGACGTGATGATGGCCGGCAAGGTGGCGATGGTCGCCGGCTTCGGCGACGTCGGCAAGGGCTCGGCGGCGAGCCTGCGCAACGCCGGCTGCCGGGTGCTGGTGTCGGAAATCGACCCGATCTGCGCGCTCCAGGCGGCGATGGAAGGCTATGAAGTCACCACCATGGAAGACGCGGCGCCCCGCGCCGACCTTTTCGTCACCGCGACCGGCAATGTCGATGTCATCAACATCGACCACATGCGCGCCATGAAGGACCGCGCCATCGTCTGCAACATCGGCCATTTCGACTCGGAAATCCAGGTCGCGGCGCTGCGCAACCTGAAATGGAGCAATGTCAAGCCGCAGGTGGACGAGATCGAATTCGCCGACGGCAAGCGCATCATCCTGCTGTCCGAAGGGCGTCTGGTGAATCTGGGCAACGCCACCGGCCATCCGTCCTTCGTGATGTCGGCCTCCTTCACCAACCAGACCCTCGCCCAGATCGAGCTGTGGACCCGCCAGGGCCAGTACGGCAAGAAGGTCTATACCCTGCCCAAGCATCTCGACGAGAAGGTCGCCAAGCTCCATCTCGACAAGATCGGCGTCAAGCTCACGGTCATGAACCAGAAACAGTCCGATTATCTGTCGGTGCCGGTCGAAGGCCCGTTCAAGCCCGACCACTACCGCTACTGAGCCTGACCCAGCGATAGCTGTGGCGCCTGTGCACAATTCGACGCCTTCGGCCCTGGCCGGAGGCGTTTTTCATTTCGTTCCCCTTTCTTAACCATGAATCGAGAAGGTAAATTGAGGTGATTCGCGCGGGGCGGCGGCCCCGGAAGGAAAAGGGAATCCCTGTCCATGCCGCAACGAGAAAGCCAGACAGCCCGGCGCCGCGCCGCGCGCCCGCGTCTTGCGCTCCGTTTCGCCGCGCCGATCCTGTTTCTTTCCGGCGTCGCCGCGCGCGCCCAGGCGGCCTCGGGATTCGCCGGCGCCGACAAGGCGGTCGGCCTGTCGCTCGGCACCGGCCTGATCCTTTTCTCCACCCTCACCGCCCTGCTTTATCTCGCCGGGCGGCGGCGCTGGGCGACGCGCGAGGCCGAGCTTTCCGCCGACATCGAGGAGTTGCGCCAGAAGGCCGAGCGCGCCCGCGCCTTTCTCGCGTCGGAAACCCAATTCGCCGTGGTCTGGGCCGGCGCGCGCGGCGAGCCGGAGATCGAGGGCGAGGTGAGCCTGGCGCTCGACGCCGCGACCGCGCCGCGCCGGGTGCTCGGATTCGGCGCCTGGCTTCCGCCCGATCAGGCGAAGGCGCTGGAGAACAATGTCGCGCTGCTGCGGGAGATGGGCCAGGGGTTCCGGCAGGATCTGGTCAGCCACAACGGCCGCCATCTCGAAGCCGAGGGCCGGGCGATCGGCAGCCGGGTGGTCATGCGGGTGCGCGACGTTTCCGGCGACCGCCTCGAACTGATGCGGCTGCGCGAGGTCCACGCCGCGCAAACGGCGCAGTTCAACGTCCTGCGCGGCCTGCTCGATCTGGGCAGCCATCCGGTCTGGACGCGCGGGGCCGATCAGGCGCTCGACTGGGTCAATGCGGCCTACGCCAAGGCGGTGGACGCCGAGACTCCGCGCGACGCGGTGGCGCGCGGCCTCGAACTGCTCGACCGCGCGGCGCGCGAGGCGGCGGCGCGGACGCGCCAGTCAGGCGATGTCTGGCGGCGGCGCGAGCATGTGGTGGTCGCCGGCGCGCGCCGTCTGATGGACATACTCGACGCGCCACTGCCGGGCGGCGGCGGCGGCATGGCCGACGATCTTTCCGAACTCGAAGCCGTGCGCGCCGATCATGCGCTCCAGGTCGAATCCCATATCCGCACCCTCGACCAGATCGCCACGGCGGTCGCCATTTTCGACCGGTCGAAAAGGCTGATCTTCGCCAACGCCGCCTATCGCCACCTCTGGCAGCTCGACCCGGCCTTTCTCGAACAGGGTCCGTCGGATTCCCAGATTCTCGACCGCCTGCGCGCCGACCGCCGCCTGCCCGAGCAGGCCGATTACCGCAGCTGGAAGGCGGCGCTGCACAGCGTCTATCTGGCCGTGGAATCGACCCCCCAGACCTGGCACCTGCCCGACGGCCGCACCCTGCGCGTCGCCTTCGACACCAATCCGCAGGGCGGGGTGACTTATCTCTTCGACGACGTCACCGAGCGTTTCGCGCTCGAATCGCAATTCAACGCGCTGGCCCGCGTGCAGAGCGAGACGCTCGACGCGCTGCAGGAAGGCGTCGCGGTCTTCGGCGCCGACGGGCGCCTCAAATTGTCCAATCCCGCCTTCGCCCGGCTGTGGCGGCTGCCCGAAAAGCTGATCGCGGAGCGCCCCCATATCGACGCCGTCACCGCCGCCTGCAAGCCGCTCTCGCCCGAGGACGCCATCTGGGGCGACCTGCGCTCCGCGGTCACGGGCCTCCATTCGGCGCGCATGGGCTTCGAGCGGCGGATGAACCGCGTCGACGGGGCGGTGGTCGATTGCGCCGTCGCCCCCTTGCCCGACGGCGGCGCTCTCCTGACCTTCATCGACGTGACCGACGGGGTGAATGTCGAGCGCGCGCTGAAAGAGCGCAATCAGGCGCTGCTCGCCGCCGAGCGGCTGCGCAACGATTTCGTGCATCATGTTTCCTACGAACTGCGCTCGCCGCTGACCAATATCATCGGCTTCATCCAGCTTCTGGGCGACGGCAGCGTCGGCCCGCTCAACGAGAAGCAGCGCGAATACGCCGGCTATGTGCTGAAATCCTCGGCGGCGCTGCTGGCGATCATCAACGACATCCTCGACCTTGCCACCATCGACCGCGACGCCATGGCCGTGCAACTCGGCGAGGTCGATATCCGCCGCGTCATCGCGGAGGCCGCCGAGGGCCTGCAGGACCGGCTGGCGGAGTCCCATGTCGATCTGTCGATCGTCGCGGCCCCGGACATCGGCGTCTTCGAGGCCGACGGACAGCGCGTGCGCCAGATTCTCTTCAACCTGCTGTCCAACGCCATCGGCTTCTCGGAGCCGGGGCAGGTCGTGACGCTGGCCGCCTTGCGCCGCGACGGCGAAATCGTGTTCAAGGTCACCGACCGCGGGCGCGGCATCCCGCCGGAGCTGCTCGACAAGGTGTTCGACCGTTTCGAGAGCCAGACGATCAATTCGCGCCATCGCGGCGTCGGCCTCGGCCTGTCGATCGTGCGTGCTTTTGTCGAATTGCATGGCGGAACGGTTCATATCGATTCCGCGCCAGGCGAAGGGACCGTCGTGACCTGCATTTTCCCTATACGCGGCGGCCAGACGCTCGGCCGCCCGAAAGTTGAGCCGAGGGCGGAGGAGCGGGCATGAGCGAGCCGGTCTGGCGCGTGGAATTGCCCGACGAGGCGGCGACCCGCGTCCTGGCGCGGGAAATCGCCGGCATGGTCGGCGCGGGCGATCTTGTCACTTTGAGCGGCGATCTCGGCGCCGGCAAGACGACTTTGGCGCGCGCCCTGATCCGTGTCCTCGCCGACGACCCCGAGCTTGAGGCGCCGAGCCCGACCTTCACCCTGATGCAGGTCTATGACACGCCGGCCTTCCCCATCGTCCACGCCGATCTCTACCGGGTGAAAGACCCTTCCGAACTGGCCGAACTCGGCTGGGACGAAGCGTCCGAGGGCGCGCTGGTGATCGTCGAATGGGCCGAACGGGCGGGCTCGGCGCTCTCGGCCGATCGGATCGACATCGCGCTCTACATGGATGCGAAACACGGACCGAATTTCCGCCGCGCCGAAATCGTCGGCCATGGCGAGGCGGCGGGCCGCCTCGTCCGCCTGCGCGGCGCTCAGAATCTTCTGGAGCGTTGCGGCTGGGACGAGGCCGAGCGCCGGCACATGCAGGGCGACGCCTCGTCCCGGGCCTATGAATTGCTGGTCAAGCCCGACGGCGACAGGGCGGTGCTGATGATCTCGCCGCCGCGCGCCGACGGCCCGCCGGTCAAGGGCGGCAGGCCCTACAGCGCTCTTGTTCATCTCGCCGAGGACATCAAACCCTTCGTCGCCATGGATGAGGCCCTGATCGCGGAGGGCTTTTCCGCGCCCCGTATTTTCGCCGCGGATCTCGACGCCGGCCTCGCGGTGCTGGAATATCTCGGCGACGAAGGCCTGGCCGACGCCGACGGGCCGCGCCCGGAGCGCTATTCCGAGGCGATGCGCCTGCTCGCCCATCTGCACGGCAGGAAGCTTCCAGAAGAGATCAGGTTTTCGGGCGGAGCTTATCGTCTGCCGACCTATGACCTGGGCGCCTTTCTGATCGAGGCGGAGCTGCTGGTCGAGTGGTACGCGCCTCATGTCCTCGGCGTCCAGCTCGCCTCGGGCGCGCGGGCGCAATATGGGAACGCCTGGCGCGGGGCTCTCTCGGGGCCGCTGGCGGAGCCCAGGACCTGGACGCTGCGCGACTATCACTCGCCCAATCTGCTCTGGCTGGCCAATCGCGACGGCGACCAGCGCGTCGGCCTGATCGATTTCCAGGACGCCTTGCTCGGGCTGCCGGCCTATGACCTGGTTTCGCTGCTGCAGGACGCCCGCGTCACCGTGCCGGACGAACTGGAGCTGAAACTGCTCGGCGCCTATTCCTTCATCCGCAAGAAAACGGAACAGGATTTCGACGTCGCCTCTTTCGCCACTTCCTACGCGGTCATGGGCGCGCAGCGCGCGAGCAAGGTCCTGGGGATTTTCGCCCGGCTCGACAAGCGGGACGGCAAGCCGGGCTATCTCGCCCATGTTCCACGGGTGAGAAACTATCTGATCAAGGACCTCGGCCATCCGGCGCTCGCCGAGCTCAAGGCATGGTTCGAGCAATATCTGCCGCAGCTTTTCGTGGAGGAGGTCGTCGCATGAACCTGCCGCCGGAAAAGGCGCTGGTCTTCGCCGCCGGTCTGGGGACCCGGATGCGGCCGATCACGCTGTCGGTCCCTAAGCCTCTGGTGCGCATCGGCGGCAAGGCCATGCTCGATCATGTGCTGGACCGGCTCGAAGAGGCGGGGGTGAAGGAAGCCATCGTCAATGTCCATTGGCTCGCCGACCAGATCGAGGATCATCTGAAAGGCCGGAGCGCGCCGCGCATAAGGATTTCGGACGAGCGCGACCTGCTGCTCGATCAGGGCGGCGGCGTCGTCAAGGTTCTGGACCAGTTCGGCGGCAAGCCCTTTTTCATCTGCAACACCGACGCCTTGTGGATCGACGAACCGGAGCCGCAGATCGCCCGCCTCGCCCGCGCCTGGGACGGCGACCGGATGGACGTGCTGCTGCTGCTCGCCGACATGAAGACCAGCCTCGGGGTCGAGGGGCGCGGCGATTTCTTTCGCGACGCGCGGGGACGCCTGTCGCGCCCGGCGCCGGGCGAGGCCGCGCCTTACGTTTATACCGGCGTCGGGATCATCAAATCCTCGCTCTTCGATGGCCGCGCGCTGGAGCCCTTCCGGCTCGCGCCCTTCTTTTTCGCGGCGGCGGAGCAGGGCCGCCTTTACGGCCTGCCGCTCCAGGGCCGCTGGCTCCATGTCGGCGCGCCGGAGACGATCGAAAAGGCCGAAAGGATTTATCGGGCGGCGGCGGCCTGAGCGTCGCGCCACGCATTCGCCGCTGGACGATTGTCGGAGAAGATCTTGCCGCCGCGCGTTTTCACCATTGCTCCCGGCGCGGCTTTCCTGAAAGTCTTCGCCGGCGCCCTGCTCGACGGGTTGGTCGTCCCCGGCCTGTCGCGCGCTTCGGGGCCTCTGGCGCTCGCCAAGGCGACGATTTTCGTTCCCACCCGCCGCGCCGGACGGGCCCTGGCGGCCGAGCTTGCGCGCCAGAGCGGCAATCCCGCCATCCTGTTGCCGAACATCCTGCCGCTCGGCGCGCTCGACGGCGAGAACGGCGAGGCGGCCTTCGACAATCCGCTCGACCCCGCCTTGCCGCGCGCGGCGCGGGACATCGAGCGCCGGATGATCTTGAGCGAACTCATCTTCGCCTGGGCGCGATCCTTGCGGCAGGCGATTGTCTCGATCGACGCGGAGGGCAGGGTTCATCACGCGGGGGAAAGCCTGCTGGTCGCCGCCCATCCCGCCGACGCCTGGCGCCTTTCCAGCGAACTCGCCGCCTTGATCGATGAAATGATCATCGAGAATGTCGATTGGGCGGCTTTGAAAAATCTCAATGGCGAATTCGACGATTACTGGCGGATCACCCTGAATTTCCTCGACATCGCCACCCGCGCCTGGCCGGCGATCCAGCAGGAGCGGGGCTTTGTCGACGCGGCCGCGCGCCAGCAGGCCTTGATCGCGCGCGCCATCGACAGGGTCGGGCGAGACGGCGAGCCGGTGATCGCCATCGGCTCGACAGGCTCCAATATCCGCACCGCCCGTCTGCTCAAGGCGATCGCTTGCGCGCCGCGGGGCGCGGTCGTCCTGCCAGGGCTCGATCAGAACCTTGACAACGCCTCTTTCGCTTCCATTCGCAAGGGCGGCGAGCCTTGCGCCACCCATCCCCAGGCTTTTCTCGCGCGCCTGATCGAGACCCTCGGCGTGGCGCGCGAGGACGTGGCGGCGCTCGGCGCCCCCGAGGGCGCGCGCGCCACGGGGCGGGCCCTGCGCGACGCCTTTTGCTCCGAGGCTTTTCGCCCCGCCGACACCACCGATCTCTGGCCGCGCTGGCGCGCCTCGCAGGCGCCGGAAGCTGTGAAAGAGGCGCTGGCCGGCGTGACCCTGATCGAGGCGGCGGACGAGCGCGAGGAGGCTCTGGCCATAGCGGTCACTCTCCGCGAGGCGCTGGAGCATGACGGTCTGACCGCCGCGCTGGCCACGCCGGATCGCGGCCTCGCGGAAAGGGTGCGCGCCGAATTGCTGCGCTGGAATGTCGAGATCGACGATTCCGGCGGCGCCTCGCTTACCGCCTCGCGCGCCGGTTCGCTGGCCCGGCTGATCCTGCCGGCGCTCGCCGGCGCCGGCGGCGATTGCGCGGCGCTGATCTCGCATCCGGATTTTTCCCTCGGCCTTGGCGCCGAGGCCGAGCGGTTGGCGCTTCTGTTCGAGATCGGCGTCTTGCGTTCCGACGCCGGCGGCGAACTCTGGCGCGACCGTATCGAACCGGCGCGCCAGGCGGCGCAGGACAAGCACGCCCATCCGCGCCAGAAGGAAATTCCGGAAGCGGATTGGGCGGCGCTGAAAAATTTCGCCGAAACGCTCGACGCCGCCTTTGCGCCCCTTCGCGCTCTGGCCCGGGGCGGCGAGACGCCGCTGAAACCCTGGATCGCCGCCCATCGCAGCGCGCTGGGCGTGATCGTCTCGGGGGACGGGCAGGCGATGCCGGGGGGCGCCGACGGCGCGGCGCTGGAAACGCTTTTTTCCGAACTGGAGGTTTGCGCAAACGCCGCCTTCACCTTCCACGCCGAGAGCTATGCGGCGTTTTTCGACGCGCTGATTTCCGAGCAGGTCCTGCGCGGCGGAGCCAAAGCCCATCCGCGGCTCAAGATTCTGGGTCTGCTGGAAGCACGCCTGATCGGCGTCGATCGGCTGGTCATGGCCGGGCTCGACGAGACGATCTGGCCGCCGCGCGGCGAGACCGACTGTTTTCTCAACCGGGCGATGCGGGCGCAGCTTGGCCTGTCGTCGCCCGAACGGCGCATCGGCCAGACCGCGCATGATTTCGTCCAGGGTTTCGGCGCCCCGCAAGTCGTGCTGAGCCGGGCGAAAAAACGCGGCGGCGCGCCGACCACGCCCTCGCGCTTCCTGCAGCGCATGGAGGCGCTGGCCGGGGAAGGGATATTGGCGGAATTGCGCGCGCGCGGCGCGGACTGGCTGGAGCTTGCGCGCCGGCTCGACCGGACGACGCTCGGGCCGCCGCTGCAACGGCCGGCGCCCAAGCCCGACCTGGCCTTGCGCCCGACAAGATTGTCGGTGACCCGGATCGAAACCCTGCGCCGCGACCCCTATGCGATCCATGCCGAGTTCATCTTGAAACTTCTGCCCTTGCCAGAGCTCGATCAGGAGCCGGGCGCGCGTGAAATCGGCACGGCGCTTCACGCGGCGCTGGAACAGTTCTGCAAACGCCATCCCGCGGGCCTCCTGCCCGAGAATGCGCGCGAGGAACTGGTCCGGCTGGCGCGCGAACAACTGGGCGCATTCCACACGGACCCTGAATTTCTGGCTTTTCGCTGGCCGCGCCTGTTGCAGGGGCTCGATCTTTTTCTCGCCTTCGAGGCGGAGCGCCGCCCGCTGATCGAGCGCATCGAGGTCGAAGTCGGCGGAAGCCTGAGCATTCCCCTGGACGACGGCTCGGAGTTCGCCCTCACCGCGAAGGCCGACCGCATCGAATTACTGAAGGACGGCGCGGCGGCTCTGGTCGATTACAAGAGCGGCCGTCCGCCTTCCAGCAAGGAGGTCGGCGCGGGCTGGGCGCCGCAGCTCACTTTGGAGGCCGCGATTCTGTCGTCCGGCGCCTTTCACGGCGTCGAAATGCGCGAAGTGACCGACGCCTTTTACGTTCCGGTCGGCGGCGGCAAGGACAAGGTGCGACGTCTTGGCAAGGACAAGGAGCCGTTCGGCGACCTCGTCGCCGAGCATTTCGACGAACTCGTCCGATTGCTCAATGACTTCCGCGATCCGAAACAGGCCTATCCGGCGCGGCCCTTTCCGCAATTCGCGCTGCGCTACAACGCCTATGATCATCTCGCCCGCACCCGCGAATGGTCGGCCTCCGGCGCCGGCAACGGCGGAGATGAGACATGAGCGGCGTGCGCAAGATTCCGGAGGCGACGCGGGCGCGGCAGGCTCTGGCCTCGGACCCGGGCGTTTCCGCCTGGGTGTCGGCGAACGCCGGGTCGGGCAAGACCCATGTTCTGGCGCAGAGGGTCATCCGCCTGCTGCTGGCGCGCTGCGGGCCGGGGCGCATCCTGTGCCTGACCTTCACCAAGGCGGCGGCGGCCAATATGGCCGAGCGCGTGTTCCAGACGCTTGCGCAATGGACCGCGCTGGACGACGAAGCCTTGGGCGACGCGATTGAAGATACCGGCGCCGCGCGCCCGCGCGCAAAAGAGGATCTCGATTTCGCGCGAAAACTTTTCGCCCGCGCCGTCGAGACGCCGGGCGGTTTGAAAATCCAGACCATCCACGCCTTCTGTGAACGCGTTCTGCATGCGGCGCCTTTCGAGGCCAATGTCGCGGCGGGATTCACGGTGGTCGAGGACATCGAGCAGCGCCAGCTGATCGCCCGCGCCCGCCGCGAGACCTTGCACGCGGCGGAACGCGATCCCGAACTCGGCGCGGCGCTGGCGCGGGTGGCCGAGGACGCCGGCCTGGTCTTCGACCAGCTGTTCAATGAAGCCCTGTCGCAGCGCGGGCTTTTCCGCCTTGGCGATCCCGACGGCCTGCGCACGGCGCTCGGTCTGGCGCCGGGCGAGACGGCGGAGGCGTTGCGCAAGGCGATGCTGGACGACGGAATCGCGCCGAAGCTCTGGCCGGTTTTCGCGGCTTTCCTGTCCGGCGGCACAGCGACCGACGCCAGACTGGGCGCCCATTTTTCCGCCGCTTTCGCGGCCTTCCGCGCCGGGCGCCGCGAGGAGGCGCTCGCCCATTATCGCCAGTTTTTTTTCATCGCCAATGGCGAGGGCGCGCCGCGCGCGACCTTGCTCAACAAGAAACTGGCGGGCGCCCGCGCCGATCTGCTTGACGAACTTGACGGCGAACAAGGCCGCCTGCTCGCCTTGCGGGAAAAGATCAAGGCGGCCGAAACGCTGGAGCGCAGCCTCGCCTTGAGCCTTGTCGTCAACGCCATTCTCGACCGCTACGACACGATAAAGGCCGAGCGGCAGATCCTCGATTTCGAGGATTTGATCGCCCGGACGCGGGACATGTTCCGCCGTTCCTCCGCGCGCTGGATTCTGCAAAAGCTCGACGCCGGGATCGACCATATTCTGGTGGACGAAGCGCAGGACACCAGCGCCGCGCAATGGGAGATTCTCGACCGCATTTCCGAGGATTTTTTCGCCGGCGAAGGCCAGGCGCGGCGCCCGCGCAGCTTTTTCGCGGTGGGCGACGAAAAGCAGTCGATCTTTTCCTTCCAGGGCGCCGAGCCCAAGCTTTTCGCGAGCAAGCAGCGCGAGTTCCAGAAGCGTGCGCAAGCCGCAAAAAAACCATTCGAGCCGGTCGAACTGACGCTGTCCTTCCGCTCCGCCCCCGGCATATTGGAAGCCGTGGACAAGGTCTTCGAAGCGCCGGACCGTTTTCGTGGCCTGTCAGCGCGGGAGCATCATGAGCGCACCGCGCATCAGGCGCTCAAACGCGACCTGCCGGCGCGGATCGAAATCTGGGACGTGATCGCGCCCGGCGAAAAGGAGGAGCGCCGCGACTGGCGCCTGCCGCTCGATTTCCGCGACGAAACCGATCCGCCCGTCGCGTCGGCGCGGCGCATCGCCGAGACGATCAGGAACTGGCTCGCGCCGGATTCCGGCGAGACGGTTCATGACAAGGACGGGCGCCGTCCGATCCGCCCCGGCGACATCATGATCCTGGTGCGCCGCCGCGACGCCTTTTTCGACGCCATGATCCGCGCCCTGCGCGAGAAGGGAGTGCCGGCGGCTGGCGCCGATCGGCTCAAGCTGGCCGAGCACATCGCGGTGATGGATCTCGTCGCCATCGGCCGCGCGGCGCTGCTTCCCGACGACGACCTGACCCTGGCGACCGCGCTCAAGACCCCGCTTTTCGGCTTCGATGACAACGACCTTTTGCGCGTCGCGCCGTTTCGGAAAGGATCGTTGCATGCGGCCCTGCTGGCCTCCGACGACCCGAAATCCCAGGGCGCCTGCGTAAAACTCGATCTGTTGCGCAAGCTTGGCCGCGCTCTGCCGCCGTTCGGATTTTACGCTCGGCTGCTGGGGCCGCTTGGCGCCCGCCGCGCCTTTCTCTCAAGGCTCGGGCCGGAGGCGGGCGACGCCCTCGATGAATTCCTGAGCCTCGCGCTCGCCCATGAGCGCGCGCGCGCACCGTCGCTCGCGGCCTTTCTCGCCGAGGTCTCGCGATCCGATGTCTCGATCAAGCGCGACATGGACCTGACCTCCTCCTTCGTGCGGGTGATGACGGTCCACGCCGCCAAGGGACTGGAGGCCAAGATCGTCTTCCTGCCCGATGTCTGCGCGGCGCCGGCCGGCAATCACGACGGGGCGCTTTTCCCGCTGGGGGAGCAGATCGCCTGGTCGCCGAAGAAGGATCTCGATTGCGCCGTTGTCGCCGACGCGCGTGAAAGACGGCGCGAAGCGGACGGCGACGAATATCGCCGCCTGCTCTATGTCGCTCTGACCCGCGCCGAGGAGAGGCTTTATATCGCCGGCCATCGTGGCGCCCGGGATTGTGCGACGGAAAGCTGGCGCGGCATGGTCGAAGCCTCGCTGGCGCCGGGCGCCGTCGAAGCGCCCGCGCCCTGGGACGGCGCGCAAAAAGTTTTATGTTACGGCGCGCCGGAAGCGGCCGACGCGGCGCCCCTCGCCGCGTCCGCGCCGGCCGCCGGACAAAGCGCCACGGCGCCGCCCGCCTGGCTGCTGGCGCCGGCGGCGGCCGAAATCGCCGCGCCGCCGCCGTTGCGGCCGTCGAGCGCGCTCGAAGGCGCCGATCAGACCGCGGCGGAAACATCGCCTTCGCCGCGGCGCGCCCGGGCGCTGGAAGAGGGGCGTCTCGTTCATCGCCTGCTGCAATACCTCCCCGACCTGCCGCGCGAGCGGCGCCGCGAAGCCGCCTTGCGCGATTTTTCCGCGCAGGGCGTCGCCGAGGAACACGCGGAAAAACTCATCGAGGCCGCGCTTGGCGTGCTCGACGACAAGCGTCTCGCGCCCTTGTTCGGCGAAAGTTCCGTCGCCGAAGCCCGGATCGCCGCGCGTCTGGAAAAACCTGGCGGGGGATTTGTCGAGATCGTCGGCGCCATCGACCGCATGGCCGAGACGGAGGAGGGGCTCTGGCTCGCCGATTACAAGACCGGCGCGCCGCGCCCCGAGCGCCGAAAAACCCATGTCGCCCAGCTCGCGCTTTATCGCGCGGGCCTCGCCCAGCTCTATCCCGGCCGGCAGGCGCGCTGCTTCCTGATCCATTCGCACGGGCCGGCCGTGGAGGAAATCCCCGCGGACGAACTCGACGCGGCGCTCGAAGCCGCTTTGGCGTGAAGGCCTTTTGATCTATCATCGTCGCCGGGGCGACAGGGAGCGCGACGATGTTCCGAGAGATCGAAGGCCTTCCTTCCGGCGTCCTGGGCCTTGAGGCGCATGGGCGCGTCACCCATGCGGATTACCGTGACGCGCTGGTCCCGCGGCTGGAGGCAGCGGCGGCGCATGGGCCGGTGGACATGATCTACGCCATTGCCGAGGATTTCGTGGGCTTCGATCTCGAAGCCATGTGGGACGACGCGGCCGTCGGCTTGCGCAACTGGAAGGCTTTCCGCCGCGTCGCCCTGGTCGCCGATCAGGCGTGGATTCGAGCGGCCGCCAGCCTGTTCGCGCCGTTCTATCCGTGCGATTTCCGCGTGTTCAAACGCTCCGAATTCGCGGCGGCGAGAGAGTGGATTTCACGCCCGCCGCCGGCTTGAGGCTTTCAGGCCTTTTTCCTCGACTCGGCGACGACGAGCGTGATGAATTCCGAGAAATCATGCGCCGCGGCCTCATAGTCGCGCCACAGCGACGCCTTGACGTAAGCCCAGCCATCCTTGTTCTTCGCCGCCTGAGCGATCCGCGCGCGCAAAGCGTCGTTCTCTTTCTCGATCTCGCGCAGGAACTTGTCGCGGATGGCGGTGAAACTGCCGGTTTCATGGAATTCGCGCGTCCGTTTGCGCAGATCCTCGGTGAGCTGTTCCAGCTTCTCGTGGAGCTGCTGGATTTCCTTGTCGGGCATTGTGGCATCCTCCAATGCCCCCCAACCGGCGGCGCGCGAGCGCCGCGGCGTTCGTGGATATGGCGACGCGCGCTGTTTCGCACAATAGTACAGCTCGCCAGAAGGGGTGACTCCGTTTGGAGCCTGGTCGGAATGCGAGACTGGCGCGCCACGGTCGACGCCGTCTCGGATGTGGCGGGAATTTGGCTGGCGTAGTCTCCGGGTATCGCAACCCAAATCATTCCGGCGTTGGCGCGCCGGAGAGGAGAGGCATGCCGGTCAAACAAGCGAATCAACTCGGCGGGCGGTGCGGTCACCTGTTTCCGAAATGCCGGAGGCAATGGCTTTCGAGCCGCCCCGGGGAAACCGAAGCAGTTATTTCGCGGGCTCTCCTGACGCCACCGCGCCACATCCCGGCTCTACCCGACGGGACCGTCAGCCTTGAGCCTTGCCGGCATGATACGTCGATGCTGGGGCCCCGCAAAGGCCAACCGGGCAAATCCCATGCGATTGTCTCAAATTCGAGCTTTATGTCGGTGTCGACAGCGGTCAAATCGTAAGGATCGGAACCGGAGAACGAGGCGCAAAAGCCTCGCGGTCTGGCGCTTATTTGAACTTGTAGTAATCGTGATTGAGCGCCGCGACGACGGCGTCGATCTCATCGGGCATGATCTGCGCGCCGACGCTCGCGACGCAATGCTCGACCTGTTTGCGCAGAGCCGGCAGATCGGTCACCTTTGCGTCCTCGCGCGTATAGAGGCTGGCGGCGTCGCCGTTCGGCGCGCGCTTTTGATGGCAGGCGCCATTGCAGTCGTTTTCCGTCAACAGACGACGGCCGGCGGCGACCAATGGATCGTCGCCCGCGTGCGCCACGCCCGCCCACGCCACGCTGGCCAGAAGAATCGCTCTATGAAGGCGCCACATCGCCAAACCCCCAGAACCTTTTCTGATCTATCAATCTATCCGTCAAAACGGCGCCAATCCACATCGACCATAGCACGACCCAGGCCGTGACCGCGAACACCGAAGCCCCGGAAACCCCGGCCCCGACGGCGCAGCCGCCCGCCAACACGCCGCCGAAGCCCATCAGGCAGCCGCCGGCGATATAGCGTCGCATGCTCGCTCCGTCCTTGAACCCTTCGAGCTTGAGGCCGCCGCCCGTTGCGGCGGCGAGGTATGACCCCATGACGACGCCAGGAACCAAACCGAGATCGAAGGTGCCACCGCGGCCAGGCGGCGACAAAACATACATCAGAACGTCCGCGGACGGCGAAGTGAAGCTGAGCGCGTGGACCGGCGCGACTTCGAAGGAATTCACCGATATCGCATAATTGAAAGCCCAGGCGGCGGCGACCATCAGGCCGACGCCGGCGGCCGTGACCCACATTTTCGCCGAAACCTTCTTGCGGATCACGATGCGGACCCCAAGGGCCAGCCAGAGCATGCTGAAAAGGATCGCGCCGAAATGGCCCATGTGGAACATCGCGATCATGTCGCGCGAGGAACTGTCGATTGTCCACCATCTGCCGATCGCCGACTGCAACGGCGACAGAGCGCCGTCGCGTGACATCTGCGCCACCACGGCAAAGACCAGGCCCGAAAGCAAGGCGCGCAGATTGCCGGTCGCCGAAAGCACCAGCATGCGGCTGGCGCAGGCGCGGGTCAGCGTCATGCCGCAACCGAACATCAGGCCGCCAATGATCGAACCCGACATGCTGCCGCGATTGTTCAATTGGCGCACCGCGCCGGTGTCGAGCAGGCCGAGCACGATCAGGATTTGGGTTGCGATCAGCGCCGTCGAGAAGGTGAACAGCCAGATCGCCATCCTTTCGCCAAGGACGCCATGAGCGACCTCGAGCGTCGCGGCGCGCAGGCAGAACCGAGACCTCTGCGCCAACGCGCCGAACATGACGCCGATGACGGCGCCGCCGAGAGCCAGCGCATGATGTTCGCCCGCAAGGTCAATGAGATGGTCGATCATGACGGTTGGCTATAGGCGTAATGATTCCCGGAATGAAGCCTGGCGACGTTGACGGCGGCCGGCGGCATCCGGTTTCTCAACCGGCGAGGCCGAGATTGCCATCGACATTCTTGAGGTGGGGCAGATTGAGCTTTGGCGCGGCAATGGTTTTCCTGGCGCGCAGGTTCCGAGCCACGAGGTCCCAGATCGGCTCGCCGCCGGCGTCGCGGGCCGCTTCGGAAACCGGCGCCCAGCCGGCGACCTTGTAAGTCTTCTCCGCGTCGATCGGCTTCCCGTTCAGCTCCATGTCCCCGATGCGGTTTCCGGCGGTCGCGGTCGGGTCGCAGGAATAGGCCAGACCGCCGACGCGCACCATGTCCCCGCCTTGCTGGTAATAGGGATCGGCATTGAAGAGGTTGTCGCAGACGTCTTCAAGAATCTGCTTGATCTGGGAGCCCTTCATCTGCGTCAGCGTGACATAGGGATAGGTGATCGCGGTCTGGTCGAGCACATTCTCCATGGTGATGGGCTCGCCGGGCAGGATGGTCGTCCCCCAGCGGAAGCCCGGAGAAAGGGCGATTTCGGCGTCCTTTTCCGCGATCAGCGCATCGAGGATCACCTGGTCGAAACTGCCGTTGAAATTGCCACGGCGATAAAGCAGGCCCTCGCTCACCGCGAGCTTTTCGTTGAGCTTGCTCTCGAAGGGCGCGCGCGTCCTGGCGATCAGCGCCTCCATTTCCGCGTCCGCGGGCAGAAGATTGGAGAAAATGGGCAGCAGACGATAGCGGAAGTCGGAGACCTTGCCGTCCTTCACATCGAAATCGAGAACGCCGATGAATTTGGCGTTCGATCCGGCGTTGGTCACCAGCGTCTTGCCGCCGCCGTTGTCGACGATGCTGGGCGCCGGGACGCCGTCGTGGGTGTGGCCGCCGAGGATGGCGTCGATCCCGCGCACGCGCGAAGCCATTTTCAGGTCCACGTCCATGCCGTTGTGCGACAGCACGACCACGACCTTGGCCCCGTCGGCGCGCGCCGCGTCGACGGTTTTTTGCATATTGTCTTCCTGGATGCCGAAGGTCCAGTCGGCGACCATGTAGCGCGGATTGGCGATCGGCGTGTAGGGGAAAGCCTGACCGACAACAGCGACTTTGACGCCGTTGACCACGCGCATCACATAAGGCTTGAATACGGGATCGCCGAAATCCTGGGTCTTGATGTTCTGGGCGACGATGTCGATATGGCCGGCGAAATCCTTGTCGGCGATTTCCTTGACCCGATCCTGGCCATAGGTGCATTCCCAGTGGAGGGTCATAGCCTCGACGCCGAGCAGCTTGGCGGCGTCGACCATGTCCTGGCCTTTGGTCCACATCGCGGCGCCCGAGCCCTGCCAGGTGTCGCCGCCGTCGAGCAGCAAAGCGCCCGGACGCGTCGCGCGAAGCCGCTTCACCAGCGTGGCCAGATGGGCGAAGCCGCCAACCCGGCCGTAAAGCGCGGCGTAGCGCTCGAAGTCGAGGAAGGTGAAGGCGTGGGCGAGGCGGGTTCCCGGCTCGACCTTGAAATGTTTCAGGAAGGCCTCGCCCACCAGATGCGGCGGGCGGTTGGCCATCGCGCCGACCCCGATATTGACATTGGGTTCGCGGAAATAGATCGGCCGCAGTTGGGCGTGGCAATCGGTGATGTGCAGCAGGGAGACATTGCCGAAAGCCGGCGCGTCATAGAGGGCCTCGGCGGCCTTTTCGGCGCGGGCGGGATCGAGCGGAAGCGTCAATCCCGCCGCGCTGGCTGCGGAGAGCAAATGCAGGAATTCGCGGCGGTTCATGGCGCGGCCCTTCGATGGGTCTATCGGTTGACGGGATATTGCAGATCGAGCGGGAGGGCCGCCACATCGCGGATCTGACTCTCGATGTGGACGCCGATGCGCTCGCGGCGCAGCGGTTTGGCGCAGACGTTGGGCGCCCCTCAGTCGCAAGTCCTGCCACAGGCGCGGCGCGCGGCTTCCGCTTCATTTGTTCTTGGGGGACCTCGGCGGCGAACCGGTCGCCGCCACAAGCCCGTCTCAGTTCACAGTCGCCTGGTCCGAGCGGGTGTCGCCCGAGGTGTCCACCCACGAGATGGTGACCTTGTCGCCCGGCTTGCCGCCCTTGACCTTGAAGCCCAGGTACGGGTTTTTCGCCACCGACTGTCCCCATTGCGCCTGCAGCACCACCTTGTCATTGAGCTTCGCGGTGACCTCGGTGATGAACAAGGCGGGAATGAGCGCGCCGGCGGCATCCTTGCGCAGGCCGGTTTCCATCGGGTGATTCATCAGCACTTTCACTTCGGTGACGCCGTCCTTGCTGACGGCGCGGATTTTCATCGGATTTCCCATAAGATTTCTCCCGTAATTTTCAATTTGAGCGAATGGAGCGCCGGCGAGCGTTCGACATCCGCCCGTCAGCCGCCGCAGCCGCCAAGCGTCACCTTGATCTCCTTGGACGCCGTGTAGAATTTCCCGTCGGCCTTCACCAGCGCGATGACATTCGAGGTCTGGCCCATTTTCACGCGCGTGCTGATCTGCGGAAGGGTATCCGGTCCAATGTCGAACTGGGCGGTGAGCATGGCCGGGTTCTTTTCCACCAGAAAGGAGATCTGGGTGGTGTTGGGAATCTTGCTGATCGCCTCGACCGGCACCACGGCGCCGTTTTCCGCGATATCCGCCGCATTGAGCTGAATATCGGCGCTCACGGTTGGCGAATCGACGCCCATCGCCTTGTAGGTGTCCGCCATGGTCTTGGCGCCGAAGGCCGCCTTGTTCCACGACGCATAAGCCATGCGCGGCAGGAAGGTCACGGCGGATACGGCAAGACCGAGCAGGCCCGTCTGGCGCAGAAATCCGCGGCGGCTGGGCTGGAGTTCGAGAGTCATGATTTTCTCCTTGGAGGGATGGTCAAAGCGAAAAAGCACGCGCCGGGGTCCGGAACACGCCGCGCGTTAAGAAAGGGCTGAAGTCGGGATTGACGCGCCAACAGGTAAAGGCGCCTCGAACCAACGCGACCACGGTCATTGTTCCTCCCCTGGATGCGTCGTCGCGCCGACCACGAAAACCGGATTGGCGGCGTCCGGAGAGTTGCTCTCCCTCTGCGACCGACCTTTCCCCGGTTCACGCCGGGCGTTTTTCCGCCCGGACGCTGTTCCTTGTCCCCCGTGTTTTGGCTGCGGCCGCGGGGCGCGCCAATCCGGGACGGCGCCGGGGGCTCATGGGTGTTTTCACCCAGGATGCGCCCTGGCGGTCCGGGCGAGCGCGCCGAGGAGGGCGCGCCCGCACGAGAACGGGCGCCGCTCAGCGAAAGACCGCGTTGCGCCACGACGTCTTCTGTTCGTTGGCCTGTTCGACCGAACGTTTGGCCAGGGTCAGCGCCTCATCGGCGGCCGCTTTCGCCTGGTCCCATTGCCCGGCGGCGAGCGCCTTTTGCGCTTTGGTCAAATCGGCCTCGGTCGTCGTCCACGCCGCCTTGGCGGCGAGCGCGTCCGCTTCGGCGGTCTGCGCGGCGGCGAGCGCCGCTTCGGCCTCCGCCTGCGTGGCGGCGACAGCGGGCAGGCTCAGCAGCGCGAGCCCGGCGGCAAGCAGGATTGAACGTATCATGGACGAGTCCCCGGACCGACGATGGGAATACCGTTGCTCATGTAGGAAAGGAAATATTCGAGATCGCGATAGTCCTCGTCGTCGGCCTTCAGCGGCTGCGCCCGGGTCATGAACGAGCAGGTGGAGAGACGGCGGATCGACGTGCCCATACTGCCCCAGTCGGAGCGGTAGATCGGCATCGCCGCCATAATGCCCAGCGCCGGCGCAAGAATGTCGCCGCGCATGCGTTCGCCTGCCGGCGACATATGACACGACGCGCAGGAAACGCCGAGCTGGCCCTTGCGCGAATAGAAGAATTCCTCGCCGCGCTCATAGGCCGCCAGCGCCCGCGGGTCGTCCGGAATGACGATCGCGAACGGCTTGCCCTGCGAGGACTCCGACATCACGGCGGCCAGCGACGCCATCAGGCCGGTCATCGGATCGAGCGGCTTTTCGCCATTCTCCACACGGCAGCGATTGATGGCGCCTTCCAGCGTCTCGACCTGGCCGGTCGCGGCGATGAAGCGCGGATAGGTCTGACGGACGCCCTGGCCCTTGTTGTCAAAACAATCGGCGTAGCGCCTGCCGTTGGCGAAGGGCTTGTCCCACTCGGCATGGCCTTCGTCGAGCGCAAATTCATAAGGAGGAAATTCCATCATTTCCTTCCACTGCTTGCGCATGGATTCATTGACCGCATAAGGGCCGTTGCCGAACTCCTCCTTCGCCACCTTGGGGAATTTGGCGAAGAAGAACGCCTGGAAGGCTTTGCGTTCCGTTTCCGGGTCGATCTTGTCTTCGGCCTTTGCCGGAGCCGTCGCCAGCAGCAAGGCGCAAACAACATATCGGGCGAGTGCAAATCGGTCGCGCGGACTGGGCGTGATCATGCGCTTTTCACCGTCACAGTGTCGGTCTTGCCGAGGTTGCCGATCCAGGCCGATCGCGGCTGGCCTGGAGGGATTCAGGCGAACAAGCGCCTGCGCGAGCCTCGCGCGCCACGCACGGCGTGAAGGCGCGGCGGGGTTCGACGGGTCGCCGCCATCAAGGCGGAATTCCGCGGTTGCATTGCGATAGGTCATGTCGCTCACAGCGTGTAAAGGAAGTCGATGATCTTCTCGATCTCGTCCGGCGTCAGAACATGGTTGCGACCGAAGGCCGGCATCGGCGCAATGACATTGCGGTTAGGCTCGTCGGTCAGGATCTCCACCAGATCGGCGCGGTTGGGGAAGCGGCGCTTCATGTCGGCCAGCTTCCGGCCGACGCTGCTCGGCGCGTCGCCGCCCTTGATGGTGTGGCAGGCGAGGCAGTTGCCCTTGGAGCGGTCGAGCGCCAGCTTCTGCCCGGCCGCGACGTCGCTGGCATGCGCCGGCGCCGGCAGCGCCGCGGCGGCGATCAGGACGAAGGCAAGGAGAGATTTTGTCATTTGCGGCGCCAATCCTGAGGGCCAGGGCTGATGGGGAATTCCAGGCTCCGTCACTTCGCGTCTCCTGGAACGTAATCGAGCGGCTTGTGGGCGATCGCGCCACGCATGGCGGCGACGTTCCCTGGAGAGACCGGCGATGCTTTATTACCCCAACTGGTCCGGATGAAGGTAAGAATGTCGGCCACGGCGCGGTCATCCAGCCTGGCCAGCTCCGGCATGGAGGGGCGCGTCTTGTCCGCCGGGGTTCGAGCCATCGCGCCGCCAGCCAGCGCAATCTGTATCAGCGAACTCGGATCGTCCGTCACCACGACCGCATTGCCCGCCAAAGCGGGGAACAACCGCGGCGTGCCCCGCCCGTTCATGTGGTGGCAGGGCGCGCATTGCGCGACATAACCGAGGGCCCCGGGGCTATGATCCGCGCTGTCATACAGCTTTGCCGTGGTCGCATCCTCTCCCTTGGGCGAGGTTGCGGCATGGCCCGGCCTCGCCGGGAGGCCGATCAGATAGGCGGCGATGGCCGATGCGTCCGCGTCGTTGAAATGCTGCCCGCTATGCTCGACGACTTCGGCCATGCTGCCGAACGCCGCGGTATGGGCGTTGCGGCCGGTTTTGAGAAAGTCCGCGATCTCCGCCTGGGACCAGCTCGCCAGCCCGACATCCTCGCGGCGCAGGCTCTTGGCGTACCATCCATCGATATTCGAGCCGGACAGGAACTCGCCGCCCGGCCCATTCTTCAGGGCTTTCTCCTGGAAGGCCGCGCCGCGCGGCGTGTGGCAGGCGCCGCAATGGCCCGCCCCCTCGACGAGATAGGCGCCGCGCGCCACTTCCGGCGTAGCCTCCCGCGGCGGCGTGAAGCTGCGATGGCCAGCGAACAGCGCCTGCCACCAGCCGAGCGGCCAACGCATATTCTTCGGCCATGGGATCGTCGACGCCTGGTTGGGCTGCGAAACCGGCTGGACCGCGGAAACGAAATAGGCATAGAGCGCCCGCACGTCCCCATCGGTCAGCACGGCATAGGAAACATAAGGCATGGCCGGATAGAGCGGGGCGCCATCCTTGCGGACGCCATGCCGGACCGCCCGCTCGAAATCGGCGAAGTCGTATCCGCCGATGCCGGCAGCCTTGTCCGGCGTGATGTTCGTCGTGTAGATCACGCCGATCGGCGTCTGCATCGCCCGGCCGCCAGTGAACGCCTTGCCCCCCGCGGCGGTATGGCACGCCACGCAGTCCGACGCCTGCGCGACGGTCCTCCCCCGTTCGATCAGGGCTGGATCGGCGGCATTCACGGAAATGTTCTGCCGAGGCGCGAACACGACGGGCGCCAGGTAGCCGCCGCCAACGGCGACCACCACGCCAATCGCCACGGCGGAAACGCCGAACTTGAGAAATTTCATGACCGACACTTCAACCCCCACGCGCATAGGCCTGCGACGAGAATGATTTTCAAAACCCTGACCCGGCGAACGCGTGAAGACGGCGGCGCTCAAAACCCCGACCCAAGCCCCGCACGCGATTCGTGGAACCTCGGAATCCGGCGCAGGAGGCGAAAGGGGCGGGGGTGGCGCCAGCATCCGCGCCGACAGCCTCGGACGAAAGATCTCGGACGCGCAAAGACTCTCTGGCGCTCAGGCGCGCCTCAGCTCTCGTCATCATTCCCCCCTTGAACGCGCCGTCTTTCCAGCCACGCGAACCGACGTCGCGCCGTCCGGGGAGTTAGACCCCTTGCGATGGACGCGGCTCCAATCCGCGCCGGGCGCTTTTCCCGCCCGGACGCTATTTCTTTTGAACAAATCTTGGCGGCGGCGAGGCCGCGCGCCAATCCGGGACGGCGCCGGGGGCGCCTGGGTGTTTTTACCTAGGCGCCGACCCGTCGGGCTCGGTCGCCCAGGCGATCAATTGGGCCACCGAGGCCGCGTCGGCCTTGGTCATGATGTTGTGGCGATGATTTTCGACGGTTTTCACCGAAATGCCAAGCTCCAGCGCGATGGCCTTGGAGGTCTTGCCGGCGATGACCAGACGGAGAACGTCGCGCTCGCGCTCGGTCAATCCCGAAAGCTTCCTGTCGAGCTTCTGCCGGCTCTCGCGGCGCTGCAGAGCCTCGGCGCTCGCCGCGAGCGCCTCTTCGATCCGGTCGAGAAGCGCCTGGTCGTCGAAGGGTTTTTCAAGGAAATCGATGGCGCCCAGGCGAATGGCGCGCACCGCCTTGGGGATGTCGCCGTGTCCCGAGACGAACACGATGCGCGCCGAACATTCGCGCGCCAGTAGCTCGCGTTGCAGTTCCAGCCCGCTGAGGCCGGGCAGCCTCACGTCGAGCACCAGGCAGGTCGGACGCGTGTCGTCCATGGCGCGCAACAATTCGGCGGCGGAATCGCAAAGACGATGGCTGTAACCGACAGAGCCGACGAGGAACGCCACGGCGTCGCGAACCGCGGGATCGTCGTCGACGATATAGACGATCGGACCGGTCTCAGACATCGAGGCGCTCCGGCGGACGCGACAGCGGCTTCTGCTCCGTCGGATTGGCGATCGGCAGATGGAATCGGAATATCGTTCCCGGCCGCGTCCGGTCGTCGGCGCTCAGTTGACCGCCGTGCGATTCGATGATCGAACGGCTGAGCGAGAGCCCGAGGCCGAGGCCGCCCGGCTTGGTGGTGTAAAAGGCCTCGAACAGCCTTGCCCGCGCTTCCGGCGCCAGGCCGGGGCCGTTGTCGGTCACGGTGACGACGATCGACGAGTCTTTCTGCGCGACAGCGAGCGTGACCTTCTTGTCCGGCTGGCCGTCCACCGCCTCGAGGGCGTTCTGGAGCAGGTTGATTGTCACTTCCTCGATCTGCAGGCGATCGGCGCGGATCATCGGCAGTCGCGCCGGGATGTCGGCTTCCACCCGCAGTTCGCGCGAGGCCGCGGAAGGTTCGAACAGGGCGAGGGCGTCTTGAAAGAGGGCGACGGGATCCGTTGGCTGCTGACGCGCTGGATTCTTGCGGACGAATTCGCGCATGCGGCGGACAATGTCGCCCGCGCGCTGAGCCTGCGTCGCGATCCGGCCAAGGGCGTCCCGGACGCCCTCGTCGTTCTCGCCGCGCGCCAGCCTGCGCTCGCAACCCCGGGCATAGCTGAGAATGGCGGCGAGCGGCTGGTTGATCTCGTGAGCCAGCGAACTCGCCATCTCGCCCATCAGCGACAGGCGCAGGGCGTGCTCCATCTTCGCGTCCTTGAGCCGCACCAGCTCGTGAGCCTCCTCGAGCTGGCGGGTCCGCCGCTTGATGAGATAAGCCACGCGAATGACGTGGACAAGCGTCCATATCGCCGCCATCGCCGCCAGGAAAACCGCATATCGATAGGTCCGGATCAGCTCGGCCATGCCCAGCCGCGTGAAAGGCGCATAGGGGCCAATCTTCAGCGTGCGGTAAAGGTCCTGCACCGACTGATAGTCATCGGGCTCGGTCCAGAACTTGTCGCCTCTCCCGGGCTGCATGGCCAGGAGAGCGCGCGCGACCGCCCGCGCGAGCGGTTCGGGCGTCTGGGCCACCTTGACGAAAGCCCATCCAGGATAAAGCCTCGTGGAAACCTTGCAGATGAAGGCCTCATCCGGCCCATGCCCCAAAACCTTGAATTCATCCGGTCCAACCTTGTGCTGGGCGATGAGCTTTTCCAGCGCGCAGGAACGGATGATTCCCGCGTCGGCCCGTCCTTGCCGCAGGGCGTCCAGCACGGCCGAAACGGGATAGCCGACAAAAAGGGGAACCGTATCCTGGAACGGATCGACGCCTTGCCCCAGCAATTCCAGCGCGGCGGCGCGAAAGCCGAAGGTGTCGGGCGCGACAGCGGCGAGCTTGCGGCCTTTCAGGTCTTCGAGACGTTGCAGATCCGATCTCCGGTTGAGCGCCACGATCGTCGAGCCGAC
>JAJYCZ010000148.1 GCA_021777915.1 Pseudomonadota bacterium
GTCCAACAGGAAAGGAAGAGCGCCGATCAGTCCCATTTCCTCTTTTTGAATATGGAAGGTCTCACGTTCGCAAAGCTCGCTGGCCCGATCGTGAAACTCTTGCCAGCCCTGGGGTAAAAAGCCCGCGCCGGCAAGCGCCGTCGCCGCTCCCCGCGCCAGCACGCGCGCGAGCGGGCGAATGATCTCATGCTCTTCCGTCAACATGGCGACGATGCCGCTGTGGCCGCGCTCCGAGAGCAGAGGAAACAGCCAATTCTCTTCGAAGGAAAAATGGCGATCCATTTCGCCCGCCAGATCTCCAAGAAGACTTTGCAGAATTTTCGTCGTCTCTGCGTTGCCCGGCTTCGGGGGATCGCGGCGGGAGTGCATTTGCAGGAAGCTTTCGAGATTTTCCATCGCGTCAAGCGTCTTGACATGTTCCCTGTGAAGCAGCGTTCCGACCTTGGTTCGTTCATCCATGGGTTTTCTCCTGCGGCCTACGATTTCGACTGGAGATGAAGCGAGAGGCGACGCCACACGACGACACCGAACCAGGCGAATGCGGCCGCCCCGATCAATCCCGAGCTCGCCCCGAGCCGGATTAGGGGCGTGTTGCCTGAGACGATTCCGGCGGCAACTGAAACGACTCCCAACGAATGTCCGGTCAGGTGCAGGCGGAGAGGCGCCTCCGGCGTGAGACGCGAAACCAGCATCGGCTTGATTCCGCCGGCCGAGGAATGCATCGACGCCAGGAACGGAATGATCCGTTGCAGGATACCGGTGAGGAAGGAAAGCAGCCAGCCGAACACGAGCACAAATCCGAATAGGGGTGCACACCAGTCGGCATAAGAAGTTGCGGCCGCCAGACCGACGACGATGCTGGTGGGCAGCATGACCCAGCCTAGACGGATCAATTGGAACGCATTCCCCAACCGCTTTTTCATTCTGCCGCGCAGCACCTGCGACATGGTGAGCAGATGCAGGCCTGCGGCGATCAGCCCGACGAGCCCGGCTATGATGATTACGGTCGTATTTGCGAGGGCGAGCCCGGTCACGGCCGTTCCGAGCGCCAGTGCCGCCAATATGGCGGAGCGCCGGCCATTGGTGGCGTTTCCAGCTGGGGCTAAGGCCAGCATCGGCACGAGAATGAAGCTAAACCCGAGGACCAGCATGCCCATGAAGCCGTAGCCAGCGACGACGCCATGTATGATCGCCAGAAGGCGATGGTCGGGCAGATAGCCGAAACTGAAATCCGCTATCATCATCAGGCCGAGCAGCGCCAATACGACAAGGCTCGTCATTGCTATCCACACATGGATGGCGACCGCGTGCAGGTTGCCGGCATGGCGGACAAGGTCGATCACCAGCCAGGCGAACAAGGCAAGGCCGGCGACCGTGAGGGCGCCTCCAACCTCCATCGGCAGGAGCCGCCCACTGCCGAAGCCATAGAGCAGGAGCGCCAGACCCGGGAGAAACAACCAGAAAGTGAGCCGGGACGCCGGCGCCGAACGGACCGGACGCATCGTGGCGACGGGAAGCATCTGGAAACTTGCGCCTATGGCTGTCATCGCCAGAACGCCAAGCGTGATCGAATGCAGCGCCGCCAAAATCGGCCCCAAGCCGCCGACGAACCCTGGGAGTTGGTCGCTGCTGACCAGCAAAAGGGCCCACCCGGCAACGTGAAAAGCGAGGGCGCCAGCAAAAAAGCGAAAGGGAATCGACGCTGGAATCAGGTAGTCTCGCGCGTTTGCCATCATGTCGGGCGGAGTGTTTGGGCGATTGATACGGCCGCAACTTTCGGCTGCCATCCGGCTGGCCGCGGCGCCTGCGCTGGATTCCAGTCGACGTTGTGCGTCGCGGACCAGAGTGACTCTCCAGTGATCCTCCGCGACTCTTTCGGCTCGCGACGAAAAACCCATCTCTGTCAGAAGAGCGCGCAGCGGCGCCGGGTCGAACGGCGCTTCCAGGACCATGCGGTCACCTTGCGCAATGCGACCGGCCCGTTCGAGGACGACAGGGCGCGGATCCAGGCCTTGTTGCAGCAGCGGCCTGAGGTCGAGCACGGCAGCGGGGTCAGCGCCGCCATTTGCCATTCCGAACATCTTCATCGATGCGGAATCCATGTTCCGCCAGGGTTCGCCGCACTTCCGGATCCTTCAACAAATCGCGGAACATGCGGATAGCTGGGCGAGAAGGAAGCTGTCGCTACCCGGACAGCGGTCGCAGACTGCACCTTTCCCTCAAAGAGGCGTCCTGGCGACGCCTGACCCAGAAGTGTGAATGCGGCTGGGTTGTCGTCGCTTGCACCGGAGATTCCGGAGCCGATAAGGGCGTAATCGCCCCTCGCCGAGCGATCGAAGCCGGGGACATCGAGTGGCGCCGTTATTGGCGCGGCGAGAACGCGATCCGGAGCGTCATCCAGTGCGACAATCTCGTGCTCCAGCGGTAGAGAATGCCGGTCGATCCAGGCGAGCACAGTTTCGACCTTTGCGCGCCGCTGGAAGCCAAGCATGCGCACATCATTGAGAATCGAAATGGTCTCGACATGTGCTAATCCCACCGGCGTTCTCCTGAAGCGATGGCGGCTGCGATGACCAACGAAATATCGACAACAATCTATAATGGCTGGAAGCATCTGAAACCGCATTGACGATGCGTGACATCGCCTTGACTGTTGATGTCTGGCGCCGCTGCTCGGTCGGTTGCGGCTGCGCGCGCGTCAGGTTCTCGATTTATTGGTGTCCGGATATTCCAATAGCGAGATTTCACGGCGACTGGGGATCAGCGAGCCGACGGTGAAGTGAAACCTCAGCGCGATCCTGGCGGTCTTCGGGCTTCCTGCCCGGGGTGCACGTCGCCGCTATCGTTGCACGAATGCGGGGGCTCGGAGTGAAGTCTGAAGAGGTTGTCCTTCCGTCGTGAAGGCGCGAAGGTGGTCGTCGCCATACGAGGCGCCGGATCACGTCCGTCAAGGTGATGGAAAATGCGGGGCGGTCATCGCGGCTCTTCAGGCTGCAATTTCTGGCGGCGGAGCGGCGACGTCGACGAGGCTGGCCATCGTCTCCAAGCTCATATAGCGATGCTGTAATTGCCAATCGTCATTCTGTTCGAGCAGGATGGCGCCGACGTTGTCGGCGCGGCGTTTGACCTCCTTATTGAGACGCTCGATCGGATTTGTGCTGGGCAATGTCGGCCGGTGCGCGCAGCGGAAAGCCGTGAACGAGAGCACGTCGGCCTCTGTGGCGCCCATCAAGCACGTCAGAACACGCGCGTATATGCTGAAGACCAACTGAAAGGCCGAACGCTTCATCCAGACGATGCTGAGGGAATCGGCCTACGCCATTCCATTCCCCAGTTCAGATCGATGTGCGGCCGATCTTGCACGCTGGCTCGCCCGGCACAGCGGCGACCTCATGGTAGCGTCGCTCAACAAACGCCCGTTCAGGCGATCTTCGATAGCATCCGGATCGAGCAGAGGGCCAAATACCTGATCCAGCATGAACCGCCCATCCGAGAACTCGCCGACCTACTGGGATTTTTAGGGCGCGCTGCACTGTTGCGGCGGTTCTCTTCGCGCTTCGGCTGCAGCCCCAGTGTCTGGCGTCAACATCAGGCAAGCCGCTGACGAACCGATCCGGCTCGCCTCTCATTTTTCATTGTCATCTAATAACAGGCGAATGTCGTCTTTTGTCAAGCACGCTGGTCCTCCCAAGGCGTTTAATCATGGCAAGCCTAAATAAAAAAAGCGACGGCCAAGGAGGAGGAAATGGCGCTATTGATAACGGCCGATTGTATCAACTGCGATGCATGCGAGCCCCAGTGCCCCAATGAAGCCATCCATCCTGGCGAAGACGTCTTCGTCATCGATGGGGAAAAATGCACTGAATGCGTTGGCTATTTCGAAAAATCGCAGTGCGTTCTCGTCTGCCCCGCCGATTGCATCATCCTTGACCCGGAGCGCCGCGAGACCCGGGAGCGGTTGCGGGACAAATTCGAGCTGCTCAGCCAGTCCGCTGTGTCGCCATGAAGCCGAATTTCGCGGACGAATATTGAATGGCAAGGCCCGCCGCGGCGTCATGCGGCGGGCAGGCGTTTCAATGAAGCGACAGGTCAAGCCCGACATGGCGAAGGTCAGGCCGACACAGGCCGTGACGACCGCAGGCAGACCCCTCGACAGGAGAACTTCAATGATCAGGCTTAAGACAGAACTGGCGCTTCCGGCCGTGGGCCTGACGGGCTTCGAGGCGCCGCTCAATGACACCGAACGGGCGATCCAGGACACTCTGCACCGGTTCGCCAAGGATGTGCTTCGACCCGCCGGGCAGGAACTCGACAAGATGAGCGCGGAGCAGGTGATTGCCCCGGGATCCCCTTACTACGAGGTTCTGGCCGAGGCCGCACAGCTTGGGCTCGATTCCAGCCTGCTTGAGCAAATGCCGCCGGAAACGGCCATCCGGGTCGAGTCGATCATCGGGGAGGAAATGGGCTGGGGCGACGCCGGCCTGGGTGTTTCGCTGGCCTGCGTCACCTTTCCGCTGGAAATGGCCAAGGCCGTCGGCAATTCCGAATTGGTCGGCCTGTGCCGCGAAAAAATCGGCTGTTGGATGATCACCCATCCGGACAAGGGCAGCGATGTCCAGATCTTCGACATGGCGCACGAATGGCCGGTCAAGGGTGGCCAGGGAAACAAGGGCAATGTCTGGGGCGTCGTGGGTAAGGACGAAATCGTCATCAATGGCCAATGTTCGGCCTGGGTCTCCAACGGCGTCATCGCGCAGGTGGCGCTGGCCTACATCGGCGCCGACTATGGCGACGGGTTTTTTGACGCCAACGGCCGCTCGAACGGCGTGGCGCTGATCATCCCCCTCGATCTGCCCGGCGTCTCGAAAGGCAAGCCGCTGAACAAGATCGGGCAGCGCGCGCTGCCCCAAGGCGAGATCTATTTCGACAACGTCCGCGTTCCCAAGCGTTTCGCGATTGCGCTCAAGGACGAATATTACGGCAATCTGGCTTCCGTGTGGGCCTTCGCGGGTTGCCACATGGGCCAGATCATGACCGGATTGGCGCGCGCGGCCTTCGAGATGGCGCTGCAATATTGCCACGAGCGCAAGCAGGGTGGCCAATTGCTGATCGAGCACCAGCTCACACGCTGGCGGATGGGCGACCTGCTGCGTCGGGTTGAACTCTGCCGTGCTGTCGCCCGCCGTTCGCTCGCTTATGCCCGGCTCACGCCTGCCGGACACCCTTACGCGACGGCGGGGGCCAAGGTCACGGTCACCGAGGAAGCGATGAAGATCGCGACCGAGGCGTTGCAGCTCTTCGGCGGCAATGGCACCTCGCGCGAGTACCCGATCGAAAAGCTTTTCCGCGACGCCCGTTCTGCGCTGATCGAAGACGGCGAAAACTATGTCCTGACCATGCGCCTGGGCCTGCTCGCGCAGCAGCTGTACGCCGACGGCTGGTCGAACCACTGAAAGGACTCAAAATGGCCAAGCATTCCGTCGTCGTCTACGGCGCCAGTGGTTACACCGGCATGCTGATCATGGACTGGTTGATCGACCAGAACATCCCCTTCACGGCCGTCGCGCGCAACGCCAAACGGACGGCGGAGCTAATGGCCCGGCGCGTTGTGCGCCTGGAGTCGGCCGTCTACGAGATCATCGAGACGACGCATGACGTCGAATCGCTAGCGCGGGCGTTCGAAGGCGCAAAGGTCGTCTGCAATACGGTGGGCCCCTTCGTCAACTTTGGTCTGACGGCCATCGAGGCTGCGCTTCGGGCGGGCTGCCATTACCTGGACACCACGGGTGAGCAGAGCTACGTGCGGACGGCCCGCGAGCGCTTCGGTGAGCCATTCCGACAGGCGGGCCGGCTGCTCGCGCCGTCAACGGCCTACATGCACACGTTCTCCGAGATCGCCGCCGAACTGGCTTTGGAGACACCCGGGGTCGATGCGCTCGAGACCAGCGTGCTCTGTCGCGGACCGCGCGGCGGCGCGTCGGGGGTCACGGTGGGTTCGACGGCGTCGATCTTCGAGGTCTACCGCCAGGAGTCCTGCTACCTCTGGGAGAAGAAGCTGGTTCCGCATCCGGTCAACGCCTCGTACACCGTCGTTGCTCCGGACCTCCTGCAACCCGTGTTCACGCTGCCCTGGGGCGGCACGTCGTTGCCCGTCTTCTACGAGAACGATCCGCGGGTGCGCAGTTGCATCTCGAGCGTCGGTTTCTACGACAACGATGTGATGAAGCTCGTGCATGCCTTGGGCCAGAAATGGGAGAGCGAATACAAGGATCTGCCCAAGGAGGCGCAAGACCAGGTGATCAAGGGTCTCATCGATTCGACGACGCCTGGCATGCCGCCGCGCGAGCGCACCACCGTGTCACGCACGGTCGACATCGCGATCGGCCGCGGGCAGCTCGCCGCGGTGCGCGCGACGGTGCGCGGCGTCACACCCTACATCGCGACCGGCGCGCTGCAGATGGCCGCGGTGCAGAAACTGCTCGACGGCGAGACCGCGAGAGTCGGTTTCGCGTCGGCCTGCAAGGCCTTCGGTCACCGCTATCTGCTGGGTTTCCTGGAGCAGCGCGGGCTCGCGCGCGCCAGCGTCACCGCGCTCTGAGTCCCGACCATGGCGATCATCGATTTCTTCGACCGCGGCTGGCGCATCAACCCCGAGGGCGCCGCCTACATCCAGGGGGGCCGCCCCTACAGCTTCGACGAGGTCGGGCGACTAAGCTGCCGCATCGCGCGCGCGCTGCAGGCAGCCGGTTTCGGCCGCGGCGGCAAGGGCGCGGTCTGGGCCGGCAATGACGTCACCGCCTGGACCTGCACGCTCGGGCTGTGGCGGGCCAATATGGCCTGGATCCCGGTGGGCGCACGCAACGCCCCCGACGAGAACCGCCACGTCCTCGACGCCTTCGACTGCGACGTGCTTTTCTTCCAGAAGGCCTTTGAGGCGCCGATCGCCGCATTGCGGCCGCAGTTGGCAAAGATCAAACTCTACGTCTGCATAGACGGCGAGGCTGAGGGCGCCGTCTCGTTGGCCGCCTGGGTTGAAGGCCACGCCGATACCGACTTGGGCATAGTGGTCGATCTTGACGATGTGGTCGCGATCTCGCCCACCGGCGGCACCACCGGTCTGCCCAAGGGGGTGATGAACACCCACCGCAGCATTCAGACCTTCGTCGCCCATTTCATGATCAGCTGCAGCTATGGCGCGCTGGATCGCCCGGTCAACCTGGCGGCGGCGCCGATGACCCACACCTCCGGGCTGCTGTCGCTGCCGTGCTCGGCGCGCGGCGGGACGGTCGTCATCATCACCAAGCCCGATCCGGCGCTGCTGCTGGAGGCGATCCCGCAACACCGGGTGACGGAATTCTTCCTGCCGCCGACGGTGATCTACCGCCTGCTCGACATCCCCGCCTTGAACAAAAAAGTCGACTTCTCGTCGCTGAAGTATTTCCTCTACGGCGCGGCGCCGATGTCGGTCGACAAGCTTAAGCGCGCGATCGAAGTCTTTGGGCCGGTGATGATGGGCGGCTACGGCCAGACCGAAGCCCCGGGGGCCATCTCCTATCTGCCCCCCGATCAGCATTTAGACGCCGGTGCGCTGGCCGGCGACGAGCGGCTGTCGTCGGTGGGACGACCCAATCCGCTGATCCGAGTCGAGATCCTCGACGACGACAACCGCGTCCTGTCCCGGGGCGAAACGGGCGAGATCTGCGTCTGCGGCGATCTGGTGATGAAGGGCTATTACAAGGACCCCGCCAAGACCTCGGAAACGATCGTCGACGGCTGGCTGCACACCGGCGACGTGGGCCACCTCGACGCCGATGGCTACCTCCATATCACCGACCGCAAGAAGGACATGATCATCAGTGGCGGCTTCAACGTCTATCCCAGCGAAGTCGAGCAGGTGATCTGGGCCCACCCGGCGGTGCGCGACTGCGCCGTCATCGGCGTCCCCGACGAGCAGTGGGGCGAGGCGGTGAAGGCGGTGGTCGAACCCAACGCCGGCCAGAGCGTCGGCGCCGAAGAACTGATCGCGCTGTGCAAGGAACGCCTCGGTTCGGTCAAGGCGCCCAAGACGGTCGACTTCGTCGCCGCCCTGCCGCGCAGCGCGGTCGGCAAGGTATTGAAGAAGGACTTGCGCGCCGAGTACTGGCGCGCCACCGAGCGGAGGATCTAGAACCATGACGCGGCTCGGGGCGGAACGCGCCAAACGCACGTTGCCGCCGGCCGTATCAAGATCGAATTGAACCGGCGCCACGCGCTGAAGGATGCGGCCCCGGCGCATAAAGATCGCGAGGGCCGCACGACGACAGGTTCGTCGATTTTCGTTGTTTGACGTTTTAGGCAAAGGGGGCCGAAGACTCTCGCAAAAGGGAGCTGAGCCCAAATGGGAGGAAAATATGCAAGCCATCCAGTCGCCTTAGGCGCGCCGCATCTATCGCATCGGCGAATTCTACAAGAGCGCCGACGAGACGCTGGCCCGCAACGGCTTCGCCTCGAACCGCAAGAATTTCTATGGAGTGCGCCAGGCCGCCGAATAGTCGGACGGCGCGATCCGCCGGCGAAGCTTACGAATGCAGGGCGAAGGGATCGGACGGCTCAGCCCCGACATTCCGCCGCCAAACGAGGGAGCGCTCAAGGATGGGCCATTTCGACAAAATGGATGGCCGCCGCCCGCCAGCTCGCGGGCTGCTCGTGCGGATGGTGACCATGACGACGCAAGAAGGTATTGAAGACAGTGTGGTTTCGCACCGCCTGTCCCACCGGGCTTACGCCTGGCTTTTGTTCGCCGTATCGATCGGCCTTCTCCTGTCCGACTATATGTC
>JAJYCZ010000149.1 GCA_021777915.1 Pseudomonadota bacterium
CGCTCGCTGCCCTTCGGCACGAAAGTGCGCGTCACCAACCTTTCGAACGGCCGCTCGGCCGTCGTGACGATCAACGACCGCGGCCCCTTCGTGCGTGGCCGGATCATCGACGTTTCGAAGGGCGCGGCCGGTGTGCTGGGCATGCGCCACGCCGGCGTCGCCCGCGTCCGGGTTTCGACGCTCTGACCTTTTCCGGAACGGACAAGTCAAGGAATGAAAGGGCCGCCCGACGAGGGCGGCCCTTTTCTCATCCTTTAGCAGGGAAAAAGCGCGCTTCGATCCGCTTCGCATAGGCGACGAGATCGGGGGCCTGTTCCATCGCGTCGCGCCGCTGAACAGCTGCGACAGCCCGGTCATCGAGCCCGGCCATTCGCAGCAGGACCATCGCCTTCATGACGAAAGGGCTGCCGTCGGGCAGGCTCATGGAAGGCCCGAAACATGGAGCGTGATCATTGTCATCCCCCCTGCGGGGCGAGGATGAGCGTTTTTTGTTCCGAGTTCAAGCGCGCGGCCAGAGCAGGGCGTCGGGGGCCTCCGGTTCGCCTTCGACCCGCACGCGCGCGCCTTCGATCCGCGCGGCGCCGCTGGCTACAAGCTTCAGCGCCAGCGGATAGATGCGGTGCTCCTGCGCCAGCACCCGCGCGCCGAGCGCCTCGGGCGTGTCGCCGTCCAGAACCGGCACCGCGGCCTGGACGACGATCGGGCCGGCGTCCAATTCCGGGACCACGAAATGCACGGTCGCGCCGTGTATCTTGACGCCTTCCTCAAGCGCCCGCGCATGGGTGTGGAGGCCGCGGAAGGACGGCAGCAGAGCGGGGTGGATATTGAGCATGCGGCCGCGCCATTGCTCGACGAACCAGGGCGTCAGCAGACGCATGAAGCCGGCGAGGCAGACGATTTCGACGCCGTGCGCGACCAGCGTTTCGTTCATGGCGCGCTCGAAACCCTCGCGGTCGCCAAACAGCTTGTGATCGACGACCGCCGTCGCGATTCCCTGTTTTTGGGCGAAATCGAGCCCTCCGGCGTCCGCGACATTGGACAGAACCAGAGCGATCTCGGCGGGAAAATTTTCCGCGCGCGCGGCCTCGACCAGCGAGCGCATGTTGGAGCCGCGCCCGGAGATCAGCACGCCGACGCGCTTGCGAGAAAAAGTCACAATGCGAGCTTTCCGTCGAAGGTGACGCGCTCGCCCGAAGCCCCCGCGACATGGCCGAGCCGCACCGGATCTTCGCCGGACTCGCGCAAGGCGTCCTCGACTTCCTCGGCTTGAGGCGCGCCAGCGACGACGATCATGCCGATCCCGCAATTGAAGGTTCGCAGCATTTCGCGCTCCGCGACCCCGCCCGCCGCCGCCAGCCATTTGAACACCGGCAGCACCGGGATGGCGTCGAGATGGACATGGGCGCCCAGCCCCTCGGGCAGGACGCGCGGAATGTTTTCCGGGTAGCCGCCGCCGGTGATATGGGCGAAAGCCTTGATGCCCTGCGTCTTGCGCAGACTGGCCAGCAGCGGCTTGACATAGATGCGGGTCGGCTCCAGCAGCGCCTCGGCGAGGGTTTGGGCCGGCGCGAAGGGGGCGGGGTCGGACCATTTCAGGCCGGCGCGCTCGACGATCTTGCGCACCAGCGAGAAGCCGTTGGAATGAACGCCCGAAGACCGCAGACCGATCAGCACATCGCCGGCGGCGATGCTTTTGCGCGGCAAAAGATCGCCGCGTTCGGCGGCGCCCACCGCGAAACCGGCAAGATCGTAATCGCCGCCGGAATAGACGCCGGGCATTTCGGCGGTCTCGCCGCCAATCAGCGCCGCGCCGGCCTCGAGACAGCCGGCGGCTATGCCCTTGACGATTTCCGCGCCGATTTCGGGGTCCAGCTTGCCGGTGGCGAAATAGTCGAGGAAGAACAGAGGCTCGGCCCCCTGGACCACCAGATCGTTGACGCACATGGCGACGAGGTCGATGCCGACCGTGCCGTGTAGGCCGCTCTCGACCGCGATCTTCACCTTGGTGCCGACGCCGTCATTGGCCGCGACCAGGATCGGGTCGGCGAAGCCGGCGGCTTTCAGGTCGAACAGGCCTCCAAAACCGCCGATTTCGGCGTCGGCGCCGCGCCGCCGCGTGGCGCGCACCAGCGGCTTGATCAGATCGACCATGCGCGCGCCGGCGTCTATGTCCACGCCGGCTTGCGAATAGGTCAGGCCCTCGGTCTTGTCGCCGGGCTTGGTCATGCGAAATCCCTCGTTCACGCGCCTGCTCTAGCCGCCCACGCTCGCGCTGGCAAGGCTCGCTTTCGGCGCTCAGGTCTTGGTTTGAAAGACGCGTTTCGTCCCTATGCGGTCGCACGAGACTAACGTCGCCGCGGCGGAATTCGTATGCAATTCGGACATTCCGCCGCGTTCTATTTGAGATCGCCAATCCAATAGCCCTCCAACTGCCGGTCGGCATCGTCGGAATGGCGGCGGCCCTTCGTCTTGGTGTCGTAGGCGACCGACGCTTCTTTGCCGCACCAGGATTCGATCACCTCGGGTCGCGACGGATGATCGGGCAGATAGCCTGTCACGTCATAGACTTTGCCGTGAATGGCCATCCAACAGTCAGTGGGCGAAGCATGGGCCGCAACTTCGGTCAGGGAATAGCTTTTCCTGACGGGCGCATCGGTTTCGGCGAGCGTTTTTGGCGCCGAAAGCCCGACGAGCCACAGTCCGCCGATGAGAATCCAGAACGCAGCCGTCGAAACGAAATAGATGTTGCGCATCACAGTGGTCCGAAGTCTTCAAAATGCATCCGCCGGTTGGCGATGCCGCGCCCACGCAGAAACCGGGCGAAGGCGTCGATCATCGGCGGCGGCCCGCAAAGCCAGAATTCGCCGTTGGCGATCGCCTCGCCGACAGGAAGAACGTCCGCGGGATCGATTGGATCATCCCCTGTCGCTCGGTGCAACAGCCTCACGTTCGATTGGTTCGCGGCGATCGTGTGCAATTCATCGACAAAAAGCGCGTCGCTTTCCGACCGGTAGAGATAGATCAAGGTGGTGGGCCGTTTCAGGCGCCCGGAGCGCAGCAAAGCCATGAAAGGCGTGATTCCGATCCCGCCGGCGATCCAATATTGCGGCGCCGGAGCGGGATCGGCGAGAAAGTCGCCGAATGCGCCCTCGACGCGCGCGGGAACGCCCGGCTCGATCGATTGAATCCTGCGCGTGCAGTCGCCGAGCGCCTTGACCGCAATGCGGAAGCCGGCGGCGCCGTCATTCGAACTCACCGTGAAAGGATGAAACTCGCGGCAGCCCTTGAACCGCCGCCCAGACTGAAAGGCCACCAGCGCGAACTGCCCCGGCTCCGCGGCGATTGGGTCGCCGAGGGGAGCGAGACTGACTTCGACCGCGTTGGGGGAGACGCGCGCAACCGATCGGACGACGTAAGGAGAGGCGCCGACGCCCCAATCCTCGCGAAGCAAGCGCCAGGCGAGCAGCGCGAAGCTGGCGAGAAGGATTGGCGCGACCGGCTCGTCGATGCCGAGGAGAAGGAGATGGACGAGCCCGATCGACACCGCAAGGCCAAGCGCGGCATGGATGGGGCGGCGGATCAGATAACGAAGACGTGTGGCGAAGGTCACGCCGAGACCCGCCATCAGCAGGATCAGAGACAGCCATCCCGTCCAGACCGGCCAGCTTTCGCTGAAGGGCGACAGGAGTAGCCATGCTTCCCTTGGCGACTTTGGCAGGGAGGCGGCGGCCAGCAGCAGCGGATGCGCCAGAAGCGCGACATAAGCCGCCATGCCGAGTCGGTGATGCCACCCATACATGTTCTCGAGCCCGCCAAGGAGGGTCGCGAGACGCGGTTCGCGCAGGACCAGGAAGAGGCTGGCGAGAAGCATGCCGCAGCCGATCCATCCCAGCACGATCCCGATTTGCCGAGCCGGCGCTCCGGCTTCCGGATAGGCCCAGAACGCCAGTCCCGCGACGAAAGCCAGAGACAGGACGGGAGCCGACGATTTGGCCAGGTTTCGCATGTCGCCCGCCGCCGATGTCAATGTCGGGAATCCGGCGACGGCCGCAAATGGGCGCAGGCGTCGCGACCGTGTTCAGGCAATTTCAGCCCCAGGCGCGAAGCTCGTTCCAGCATCAGCCTGTGGTGCGCGACCTGATAGGCGTGGCAATCGTCGTAATTGGTGAAGGACCTGATCGTCGCCTGGTGCGCGATTCTTTCCTGCGGCGACATCAGCATCCATCCTCGCGTGTTTCCCTCATTCGCCCGCCACGGTCCGCCAGCCTGGGCCACGCCTGCCGCTCCCAGAAAGAGCAACGTCGCGACCAGCGCCGCCGCGCTTGTTCGTAATTCCACTGTCTTTCCTCTTGTCGGTCAGGGGAGTCCTTCGCGGTCGACGTCGCCGGCGAACATCGCCGAGACAACGGAAAACCACGCCTCGTACGCCAGTTCGTCAAACTCTGCCGCGGCGTGGCGTCGTGGCCGCCAGAGGCGCGTTGTGGCGGGTGTGGCGACGATGGAGCGCTGCGAGGGCGTACACGCCGCGGACCCGGTCAGAGCTTGGGATTTGACAACCATCGCCTCCCGCGTCTTTGGAAGATCATCGAGCGCAAGGCCGAAGTCAAACGCCGCCAGAGTGAGGCAGGCAATCGGCCAATTCGGCGCAAGCGCCGCCTGGCCATCCCGGTCAACCATCTTCACGGTCAGCCTCCACATCACGGGGCCAAAATAAAGGACCGCCGTCGGTCTGCCAAGATTCCGCACTGAAAACGAGAACCGGCGGGACGCCGCGCGCGCATGCCGCGGAAGGAAAAAAGCCAACGTCGGCGCGGCTTGCGCGAACGCATAGGATTCGACCGGACCCGGCGGCAGACCATTGCGGCGCGCCGACGACGCAGACCGGCGTCCGTTTCGAAGCCATGGAACGGCGGACGCGAGCCCGCCGCCAGCAAAACGCCTCCGCGGCGCGCGACTGGGATGCGATTGCGGCCATTGCGCTGTCTCCACCGGACTTGAGGCCAAATTCGGCGTCGCGCCCAGCCAGGACATATCCCGACTGTCGCCGAACTTGCCGGATTTTTCGCGCCGGTTCTATAATCGTCCTCCGGCCGCGCTCGAGCCCATGGCCCGCCATGAACAAGAATTGGTTCGCCTTCCTGCCCAATCTCATCAGCCTCGGACGGCTGGCGCTGGTTCCGGTCAGCGTGGACATGATCGCCTCTCGCCGCTGGCCCGAGGCTTTGGCCGTTTTTCTCGTCGCCGGGATTTCCGACGCCCTTGACGGCTGGGTCGCCCGGCGCTTCGACCTGCGCTCGGAGCTCGGCGCCTATCTCGACGCCATCGCCGACAAGGCCCTGCTGATCTGCGATTTCATCACCCTCGCGATCGTCGAGGAGCTGCCGATGGCCTTGGCGCTGCTCGTCGTTTCGCGCGACCTGATGATCATCGGCGCGGTCATTCTGTCCTGGCTGCTCGACCGGCCGATGGAAATCCATCCTCTGGCGATTTCAAAGGTCAATACTTTCGCCCAGATCGGCCTCGTCGCGGCTCTGCTCGCCGCGCTCGCCTTCGGCTGGCCGCGCGGTCTCTGGGCGATGGCCGCCGAATGGGCGGTCGCGGCATTGACCTTGGCCTCGCTCGCGGCCTATTTCAGGCGATGGATGACGCATATGAGCGTCTGAGCGCATATTCCCGAGAAGTTGAAAGCTTTTCGGTCAAGAATATGCGCGGCCAAGCGGCTTGGGGGAGCGCGGTCCATGCGCATTGAATGGCAGATCGCTTTCTGGCTGGCCGTGCTGATTCTCTTCGGCGTTTTCGGCTATATGTTCGCCAGCGTGCTGACGCCCTTCGTCGCGTCGCTGGCGCTGGGCTATGTGCTCGACCCGGTGGTGACGCGCCTGCAGCGGCTCGGGCTGAGCCGCCTTTCGGCCACCCTGGTCATTCTCGCGATCTTTCTGGTCCTGAACGCCGTCCTGATCTTCACCCTGGGTCCCATCCTCGGCCGGCAGCTCGTCGGCTTCGCCGAATCCCTGCCGGATTACGCCAACAAGCTGCAAAGCCTGATCGCCGGCGAGATCGCCAGTCTGATGCAGAATTCCAGCGGCGACTGGCTCAAGAAATACGGCGTCGATCTGCCCGCCAGCGCCGAGGAGCTGCAGAAGACGCTGGGCGGCTTCGTCGGGCAGGGCACGCAATATCTCGGCAATTTCCTGCGCTCGCTGTGGACCGGCGGCCAGGCCCTGGTCGGGATCATCGCGCTGGTCGTGGTGACGCCGGTGGTGACCTTCTATCTCCTGCTGTCCTGGCCCGAGATGGTGTCGAACCTCCGCAGCCTGATCCCGCCGCGCTATCGCGCCACCGCCTTCACGCTTGCCGGCGAAATCGACCGCGCGCTTTCCGGTTTTCTGCGCGGCCAGTCGCTGGTCTGCCTGTTCCTGGGGACGTGGTACGGCCTCGGCCTCACCCTGATCGGCCTGAATTTCGGCTTTTTCATTGGCATTTCGGCGGGTTTTCTGAGCTTCATCCCCTATGTCGGCTCGACCGTCGCTTTGGTCTTTTCGGTGATTGTCGCTTTGGTTCAGGGCTGGCCGCACCTCGGGCTGCTGGGGCTGGCGCTGCTGGTCGTCGGGTCGGGCCAGTTTCTGGAGGGCAATGTGCTCTCGCCCAAACTGGTGGGCGAGTCGGTCGGCCTTCATCCGGTCTGGCTGATTTTCGCGCTTTTCGCTTTCGGCAGCATGATGGGATTCAGCGGCATGATCCTCGCGGTGCCGCTCGCCGCCGCCATGGGCGTGCTGATCCGTTTCGCGGTGAGGCGATACAAGCAGAGCGCCTTGTTCAGCGGCATAGGCCTCGGCTCCGCATGATCGGGCAATTGCCGCTCGACCTGCCGCATCGGCTGAATTACGCCGAGGAGGATTTTCTCGCCGCGCCGTCCAACCGCGAGGCGATGGCGCTGCTGGGATTATGGCCCGGCTGGCCTCATCGCCTTCTGGTTCTGACCGGCCCGCCGGGGGCGGGGAAAAGCCATCTCGGCGCGATCTGGGCGCGGCGCGCCGGCGCGGCCATCATTTCGGCCCAAAGGCTCGAACTCGCCGCGCTGCCCGATCTGGTCAAGGCGCCGGCGCTGCTCGTCGAGGACGCGGACCAACCGCCCCTGCGCGAGACGGAGTTGTTCCATCTCATCAATCTGGCGATCGAGCGCGGGACCTTCCTGCTGATCACCGCGCGCAAGGCGCCGGACGTCTGGGGCCTGCGCACCAAAGACCTGCTTTCGCGCCTGCGCCGGGCGCCGAGCGTGGCGATCCACGAGCCCGACGAGGCTTTTCTGCGCGCGATTCTCGTTAAATTGTTTCAGGACCGGCAGATCAAGGTCGAGGCCAATCTCATCGATTATCTCGCCTTGCGGCTCGACCGCTCCTTCGCCGCGGCGCGCAGAATCGTCGCGGCGCTCGACGCCGAGGGGCTGGCGCGCGGCCGCCCGGTCACCCGGGCGCTCGCCGGCGAATTGCTCGCCGCCTGGGGCGATCATGACGAGGATCATTGACGGATCGTCGCGACGGGGCGAATCCTGTCATGAAAAGAGTCCCGGGACGGGCCGAAACAGGCGACGAGGAAACATGACCGAGGCGACCGAAATTCTGGAAGCGGCGACACGGCTGGAAAGCGACGAGCAGTTGACCGGCGCGGCCCTGCGCGCTTCGCCCAAGAGATTCATCAATCGCGAATTGTCATGGCTCGAATTCAACCGCCGCGTGCTGCTGGAGGCCGCCAACGCCAGCCATCCGCTGCTGGAGCGCGTGCGCTTCGTGTCGATCTCGGCCAATAATCTCGACGAATTCTTCATGGTCCGGGTGGCTGGCGTCAGCGGGCAGGTGCGCAGCGGCGTCGAGACGCTCTCCGACGACGGCCTGCTGCCGGAAGAGCAATTGCCGCTGATCAACGCCCGCGTCTCCGAACTGGCCCAGACCCAGGTCGGTCTGTGGCGCCAGCTGGAGGAACTGCTGAAGGCCGAGCATGTCTTTTTCGTCGACCCGGCGACGCTCAAAAAGGCGGAGAGAATCTGGCTCGACGATCATTTTTTCCAGCATATTTTCCCGGTGCTGACGCCGCTCGCGGTCGATCCGGCCCATCCATTCCCCTTCATCCCCAATCTCGGCTTCACTTTGGCGTTCGATCTCATGCACGGCCCGACGGGCGCGCGGATGCAGGCTTTGGTGCGCATGCCGAACTTGATCGAACGCTTCATCCGCCTGCCCGATACGCCGGGCGAGGGCTTGAGGCTGGTATTGCTGGAATCGGTGATCTTCACTCATGTCCAGAAATTGTTCCCCGGCTATCAGGTGAAGGCGCAGGGCGTCTTCCGGGTGATCCGCGACAGCGATCTCGAAGTCGAGGAAGAGGCGGAAGACCTCGTGCGCCTGTTCGAGACGGCGTTGAAACGGCGCCGGCGCGGTTCGGTGATCCGGCTCGAAACCGATTCGCACATGCCGAACGACCTGCGCGCCTTCGTCGCGGAGGAGCTTGACGTTCCGACCGAGGATGTCATCGCGCTCGACGGCATGCTGGCGATGAAGGACCTGTCCGAAGTGGTCAGCCTGCCGCGCCCGGACCTCAAATTCTCCTCCTATACCGCGCGTTTCCCGGAGCGGGTGCGCGACAATGGCGGCGATTGCTTCCTGGCGATCAAGCAGAAGGACCTCGTCGTCCACCACCCTTACGAATCCTTCGACGTCGTGGTGCAGTTCCTGATGCAGGCGGCGCGCGACCCCAATGTCGTGGCGATCAAGCAGACGCTCTACCGCACCTCTTCCGACAGCCCCATCGTGCGCGCC
>JAJYCZ010000012.1 GCA_021777915.1 Pseudomonadota bacterium
GGCGGAAAGATAAGTGACCCGGCCGTTTTCCTTGAGCCACGCATGTTCCGGGCCGATGCCGGGATAATCCAGCCCAGCCGAGATCGAATGGCCTTCGAGAATCTGGCCGTCGTCGTCCATCAGCAGATAAGTGCGATTGCCATGCAAAACCCCCGGTCGCCCGCCCGCGAGCGAAGCCGCATGGCCGTTGGGCACATTCAGGCCATGGCCCGCCGCCTCGACGCCGTAAAGCTCGACGGAAGGATCATCGAGGAAGGGATGGAACAGGCCGATGGCGTTGGAGCCGCCGCCGATGCAGGCGAAGAGCGAATCCGGCAGGCGGCCTTCAATTTCCATCATCTGCTTGCGGGTCTCGTCGCCGATCACGCACTGGAAATCGCGCACCATGGCCGGATAGGGATGCGGCCCGGCGGCGGTGCCGATACAGTAAAAGGTGTCGTCGACATTGGTGACCCAGTCGCGCAGGGCCTCGTTCATCGCGTCCTTGAGGGTGCGCGCCCCGGACTGGACCGGAATCACCTTGGCGCCGAGCAGGTTCATACGGAAGACATTGGGCTTTTGCCGCTCGACATCGACCGCGCCCATGTAGACCACGCATTCGAGGCCGAAACGCGCGCAGGCGGTGGCGGTGGCGACGCCATGCTGGCCGGCGCCGGTCTCGGCGATGATCCGCTTCTTGCCCATGCGCAGCGCCAGCAGGATCTGGCCGAGCACATTGTTGATCTTGTGCGCGCCGGTGTGGTTCAGCTCCTCGCGCTTGAAATAAATCTTCGCGCCGCCGAGCCTTTCGGTCATGCGCTCGGCGTAATAGAGCGGGCTCGGCCTGCCCACATAATGGGTGAGCAGATGTTGCAGCTGCGCGTGATAGGCCGGATCCTGGCGCGCCTCTTCATAGGCTTTTTCCAGCGACAGGATCAGCGGCATCAGGGTTTCGGCGACGAAACGGCCGCCGAAAATGCCGAAATGGCCACGCGCGTCGGGCCCCTGACGCAGGGAATTGGGCGATGAAGGATTCATATCTCTGCTCGTGACCCTCGCGCGCCGATGGAGCGATGGAACGGAAAGGCTTTTTGGAGACCGTTCTCTTAAACGCTTCCCGCGGCGAGGCCAAGATGATCTTGCGCGCGGCGCCGGCTCCGTGGCTCTAATGGGGGGCGGCGACCTTGTAATCTTCCGCTTTCACCGCCTGTTGCGGACCCGGATAGAGGTTGAGGTCCAGAACCTTGGCCTGCGCGACATTATCGACGCGATCGAGCTCGTGGGGCCGGTTCCACCAGCCGCCGCCGAGCGCCTGGAACAAGGCCGCCGTGTCGGCATAGCGCATCGCCTCGGCCTGGACGCGCGCGGCCATGGCGTTGAGATAGGTCTGTTCGGCGAGCAGGACCGTGGCGTTGCTCACCATGCCGAGCTTGCGCTGGCCTTGGGCGATCGTCAGGCTCTTGGCGGCGGCCGCCTCGGCCGCGGCGGCGACTTTCAGGCCGTCGGCGTCGTGCTGGATGGCGCGCAGGGAATCCGCGACATTCTGCATCGCATTGACCACCACGCTCTTGTATTGCTCGGCCGCCTGCACGGCGGAGGCCTGCGCCGCCGCCTCCCTGTGCATCAGGGTTCCGCCGGCGAAAATGGTCTGTCCCAGTTCGCCGCCGAAAAGCCAGAAATTATTGCCGGGGATGAACAATTGCGACAGGGTCGTCGCGGTCGCGCCGGCATCGGCGGTCAGAGTGAAATTAGGCAGGCGATTGGCCAGGGCGACGCCGACCTGCGCCTGGGCCGAATGGAGGTTTTCTTCGGCCGCGCGCACGTCCGGGCGTTGCCAGACCAGATTGGCGGGAAGGCTCAACGGGAGCTTTTGCGGCAGACGGAGGCTCGACAGTTCGAACGTCTCGGGCGGCGGCGCGCTCGGCAGGCCGCCGGTCAGGGCGGTGAGCAGATCGCGCTGCTGCGCCAGCTGCTTCTGGAGAACGGGGAGCGCGCTCTCGGCCTGGGCCAAGGCTGCTTCCTGAAGCGCGACATCGGCCTCCGCCACCTGACCCAGCTTTTGCTCCTGGCGCAGGATGGCGAGCAGGTCCCGCATCGCCTTGACCGCCTTCTGGACCGCCGCGATCTGCCCGCGATAGGAAGCCTCCTGCACCGCCCCGACCACGACATTGGAGGTCAGTGTCAGATAGGTCGCTTCCGCCTGGAAGCGCTGCATGTCGGCCTGGGCCTGCAGCGACTCGACCGTGCGGCGGTTGAGGCCAAAAATGTCGGGCGAGTAGGAAACCGTGGCCTGCGGCGTATAGAGCGTGAAATAGGACTGGGCGCTGATGAGCGTCGGCTGCAGAGTTCCTGTCGCCTGCAACTGCCGATAGGCGTTGGGCGTGACGGCGACATTCGGGTAGAAAAAGCCCTGCTGCGCCGCGACGGCTTCCCTGGCCGCCTTGAGCCCGGCTTCCGCCGCCTTGAGGTCGTGATTGTTGGCGAGCGCGGTTTCGATCAGCCGGTTGAGGGCCGCGGAGTGAAAAAGCTTCCACCACTCGCCGGGAATGTCCATGCTGGTGACGAAGCGTTGCGACGCCCCGCCCTGCGTGGCGGCGCCCGAGGTCGCGCCAAGCTTTTCCGCGGCATAGCCGCCGGCGGGCGGCGCCGCGGGGGCGACGAAGTCGGGACCGACGGCGCAGCCGGCGAGCGCCAGCGCGGCCGCGGCCGCCAGCGTCCTTTTCGGCGCAACTCGGCGCATCGTCGTCATGCTCTCGGCTCCGGTCCTTCGCTCGACGGCGCGCCGCCGGGCGTTTCCTCCGGCCGCAGGGCCGGCGGGTCGATCGGGCGGCGCCTGCGGATGAATTCGTCGCTGCCAAGGAACACTTTTCGAATCGCCGGCGCAACCACCAGCAGCAGGATCGGGCCGATGGTCATGCCGCCGACCACGACCGTCGCCAGCGGTTTCTGGACCTGGCTGCCGATTCCTGTCGAAACCGCCGCCGGGAATAAGCCGATGCCGGCCGAAAGCGCCGTCATCAGCATGGGCCGCATGCGCTGTTCCGAGGCGCTGAACACCGACTGCGTCACATCCATGCCGCGCAGGCGTAGCTCTCGGAAATAGGTGATGTTGAGAATGCCGTCCATCGCCGAGACGCCAAACAGCGAGATGAAGCCGATCGCCGCCGAAATCGAAAAAGCCAGGCCGGAGACATAAAGCGCGATGATTCCGCCGCAGATCGCGAAAGGAATGCCCGCCAGCGCCACCAGACTGTCGCGCAGCGAATTGAACAGGCCGAACAGCAGCACGACGATCAGGCAGATCGTCGCGGGAATGACGATCAGCAGACGCGCGCGGGCCTTTTCGAGATCCTCGAATTCGCCCGACCATTCAAGACGATAACCAACTGGGAGCTTGACCGCTTTGGCGATCCTTTCCTGCGCTTCCGCCACCGTGCCGCCAAGATCGCGGCCGCGCACCGAAAATTTCACCGGAATGTAGCGCGCGCCGAGGTCGCGGTAGATGAAGGAGGCGCCGGTGTCGAGGCCGATGTCGGCGAGCGCGCTCAAGGGAACATAGGAAAGCTGGGAGCCATTGCCATTGGCGTAGGCGACCTTGAGCTTCCTGATCTCGTCGATGTCGCGGCGGTCCTCATGTTGCAGGCGCACGGTCAGACCGAACTGCCGGTCGCCTTCGAGAACCGTCGTCGCCATGGCGCCGCCCAGCGCCGCCTGAATGACATTATTGACGTCCCCGACATTGAGGCCATAGCGCGCCGCTCTGGCCCGGTCGATCCTGATATCGAGATTGGGCTGGCCCTGGACATGGAAGACGCCGAGATCGGCGATGCCGCGCACATCGGCGATCGCTTTCTGGACCTGATCGGCGATCTCCTCAAGCTTCTTGAGGTTCGGCCCGATCACCTTGACGGCGTTCTCGCCCTTCACGCCCGAGAGCGCCTCTTCGACATTGTCCTCGATATATTGCGAGAAATTGAAGCCGACGCCGGGCAAGGCTTCGGTCAATTCCTTGTTCAACTGCTCGGTCAGTCTGTCCTTGGTCAGCCCCGCCGGCCATTGGTCGAAGGGCTTCAAAGGCGCGAAAATCTCGACATTGGAAAAGGGCGAGGCGTCGGAGCCGTTGTCGGGGCGCCCGTGCTGCGACACGACCGTAACGATTTCCGGATGGCGGAGCAGGGTGCGGCGAATCTTGTCGGTCACCGCATTGCCGTCCTCCAGCGACAGGGACGGCGGCAGATTGGCGTGAATCCAGTAATTGCCTTCTTCGAGTTTCGGCAGGAATTCGCTGCCGAGCCGCGTGGCGAGCCCGGCGCTCAGCAGGACGAAGACCAGGCCGATCCCGAGGACGACGCCGACATTGTCGAGCGCGAAGCGCAGCGCCGGCGTATAGAATTTCCTGATGGCGTGAACGAAGGCGGTTTCGTGCTCCTGGACCCGCGCCGCCAGAATGAACGACGCCATGACCGGCGTGACCGTGAAGGCCGCAAGCAGGGCGCCGGTGAGGGCATAGGCATAGGTGCGCGCCATCGGGCCGAAAATCTGGCCCTCGACGCCGGTCATGGTGAAGAGCGGCAGGAACGCGGTGACGGTGATGGCGGCGGTGAAGAAAACCGCCTTGTCCACCTGCAGCACGCTGATCAGGATCAGCCGCAGGCGGTTGGTCCAGCGCGCCGAATAACCTCTTTCGCCGAGCCGGGTCGGGTCGTCGCCCCAATAGCCTTCCGAGAGGTGCTGGAGCAGCATTTGCCGGTCGTTGCCGCGCAGTTGGAAATTGCGAAAGATGTTTTCCACGATGATCACGGCGGAATCGACGATAATGCCGAAATCGACCGCGCCGACCGACAGCAGATTGGCGTCCTGTCCCTGCGCGACCATGATCATGACCGCGAAGAACAAAGCAAAGGGAATATTGGCGGCGACGATGAGCGCGCTGCGCAGGTCGCCAAGGAAAAGCCATTGTATTAAGAAAACCAGCAGGCAGCCAAAAATCAGATTGTGCATCACCGTATGCGTGGTCACATCGACCAGCGACATGCGATCGTAAAAGGGCACGACGCGCACCCCGGCCGGCAGGGTTCCATCGGCATTGATCTTGCGCACCATCTCCTGAATCTTGGGCAGGACCTCGTTGGTGTGGTCGGTGCGGCCCATCACCACGATGGCGGCGACAATATCGTCCTGATTGTCCCGCCCCGCGATGCCGAGCCGCGGCACAAAGCCGACGCTGACCTTGCCGACGTCCTTGACCAGAACCGGCACGCCGTTGCTCTGGGACAACACGACATTCTCGATGTCCGTGACGCGATCGCCCTTGGTCAGGTCGTCGTCGCCGCCATCGTCGATCAAGCCGATGCCGCGAATATTGATCGACTGCTGGCCGATGGTGATTTCGCGGCCGCCGACATTGACATTGGCGTTTGCGAGCGCGGTGATGATCTGCGGGACGCCGACATTATAGGCTTCGAGCCTGGCCGAATCGACCTCGACATGGAATTCCTTGGTGGCTCCACCCCAGGAATTGACCTGCACGACCCCCGGAATGGTCATCAGCCGGCGCGCCACCACCCAGTCCTGAATCGTGCGGAGATTGGTCAGGCCGAAACGTGGCGGTCCGACGATCTGATAGCGGAAGACCTCGCCGGTGAGGCTGGACTGCTGGATTTGCGGCGTCTGGTTGCCGGGTAGTGCGACATTCTGCTGGAGGCTGACCGCGGTCTGGGCGTAGGCGAAGTGGAAATCGACGCCATATTTGAACGTTACGCGGACGAAGCTCAGGCCATAGAACGAGGTCGAGCGGATGTTGACGACGCCGGGCGTCGCATAAAGCCCGAGCTCGATCGGGATGGTGTAATATTTCTCCATTTCCTCCGCCGAAAGGCCGGCGGCCTGGGCGGTGATTTCCAGAATGACCGGCGCGGGATTGGGATAGGCTTCGATATTGAGCGCTCTGAACGCGACCACGCCGGTCGCCAGAAAGACGAGCACGCCCAGGATGACGATCGGGCGTCGCGTCAGACTGAAATTGAGCAGGGCCTTGATCAAAGTTCTGGTCTCGGAGGCGGGTCGTGCTGGGCGGGAGGCGGATGCGGATCAGTCGGAGGGGCCGGCGTTGAGCATATTGTCGACAAAGACCGCGCCATCGACGATCACCGGATCGCCGTCTTTCAGGCCTGCGAGAATCTGATCCTGCCCGTCCTGCTGGACGCCAAGCTTGATGACGCGCTGCGCGAAATGGGTCTCGTCCTGCCTCACCCATGCGGTCATCGACCCGTCGCCTTCGCGCACCACGCCGCCCGCTGGAATGCTGGGCGACAGCGCCGGCTGCGCGACCGTGATCTCGAAGGTCGCCATCATGCCGGCGCGAAGCTTTCGCGCCTTGTTGCCGATTTCCATGCGCACCAGCTGACGGTGGGTTACGGGATCGACGGAAAGGGTGACGCGCGACACCTTGGCCGTGAACGGCGCCTCGGATGCCGAGGGCACGCGGGCGACGACCGCGTCACCGATGGAAATCGCCGGGGCGTCGGCTTCGACGACAAAGGCGTTGAGCCACATGGTTGAATCGTCGCTGACGGTCATCGGCGTATTCCCCGGCTGAACGAAAAGCCCCGGCGCCGCGTTGCGCGCGGAAACCACGCCGTCGGCGGGACTGCGAACGACGAGGGCGCGATCGACCTTCCGGCTCTTCACGATGGCGTCGATCTCGTCGTCGGTTTTGCCGAAGACGCTGAGCGCGAGCCGGGCGGCCCTGTCATTTCCCTCCGCCGTTTTCTGATCCGAAACCGCCTGGTCGAGATCTTTCTGCGCCGTGCCGCCCAATTTGGCCGCGCCGCGCAAACGAACGAGATTGGCGTTGGCGAGGTCGAGGACGCCGGCGGTTTGGATCAGGGTCGCTTCCGCCGTCATCAGGTCCGGGCTTTCGACGGTGAAAAGCGGATCGCCGCTTTTTACCCGGTCGCCCAGATTGACGAAAACCTCGAGAATGCGCCCCTGATACGGGCTGGCGACCGGGGTCGAGCGGTCCTGGTCGAAATCGACCGACCCAACCGCCGTCTTGACGATGCGAAAGGCGCGCGTCTCGACCTTCCCCAGCTTGATCATCCTAAGCTGCTTGCCCGTCAATTCCACCGTCGGCGGGCTCGCGGGGCCGGACGAAACCGGGACCAGTTTTTCGGCGGAAGGGCGCTTGAAAGGCCAACGGTCCTTGCCGCCGAGAAAATAATAGGCGACGAGGGCGGCGACGGCGACGAGGACGAAGCCGCCGATGTCGACCCATTGCGCTCTTTTTCGCGGTTCCATGGCCAGACCGTTGTTATGATTTGCGGCGGGCGATGGCCGCCGAGCGAGCGCGGCCAAAGATTCTTGATATATTCGGACCTTATGCCGGCTTTGCCGGCAAAGGTCTATCCGCGGGTTCACGGGCGCGCCGCTTCTTCAGGCGCCGCGAGGATTTTTCAGCGCGATGTGACGTCTTGGACACGCCATTTCGCGTCTGGACGCGAACTCGATCGGTTTCCGACAGGCAAGCGGCGCAGCCCGAAGTTGGTTCGCCGTATTTATTCTTTGTGACGCCCTCATGAAGGCGAAAGGGTCTACCAAAACGTCGAGGCGCCATGTGGCTGGACAAGCTAAAACTGCCAGTGGACGCGCGCGGCGAAGAAACTTACCGGGCCGCGCTGAGTATTATAGGCTGGGTCGGCGATGAACTGATAATCGAAGCCGAGTTTCGTCGAGGCCGTCAGCGCATAATTATAATAGGTCTCGATGATTTTCTCCGTGCTGGCGCTCGGAAGCCGTCCGTCGCCGATCAGAATCCCCAGGCCACCGGCGTTTAAATAGGCCTGATGCGCGCTGGATATCTGATTGAGTACGCCCGCAAGGCCCCACGTATCGTCCGGCCGGCCCCATTTCGCGCCACCCACGGAAACGCCCGCCTCGACTGTGCCGTCCACGTCCGTGAAATCCCACGGCTCGATCCCGCCGTTCGCCCAGCCGGCGCGCGCAAACACGCCGACATTTTCGCTGACCTGCTGCTCCAGATTGACGCTCACGCCCGGGCGGCTGTCATAGTGGCGCGAATAGGCGAGCGCCAGGCTCGGATCGATCCCGGTCGCGGCGGCGAGCCCAAGCGCCGCGTCATATTGCCCGGCGCGGCCGCGGCTGACGAAGCCGGTGACCTTGATCTTGCCCGGCTCGCCCCAAAGCTCGTGGCGCTCCTCGACTTCGCCCACCACCTGGAATTGACCGAAAGTGGGATCTAGACCATAGGAGAAAGTGTTCAGCGCGCCTCCGGCCGGCGTCACCGACAGGTCGAAGACGCCGCCGCGAACAGTCCAGCGGTCGACGTACCATTCGGCGGCGGCGCCATAGGTGTAACCCCAGCCGTCGCCGGCGTAATCGAAGGTCGCGGCGTTGATGGCGGCCCAGTTCAGGAAATCGCCCTTGGCGTTGTTGGCGTATTTGTTGGTGTCGAAAATATCGGTGACCGCGAATTTGCCGACGGTCATCACCACGCGGTCCGAGGTCTGGGTTCCCGCGAACTGGTTGAGGTCGGGGTCCACTTTCTGGCTTTCGCCACCGAGATTGAAAGTCTGGCGAATGAAATAGCGCTGCACGCGCCCATAAGGGTATTCGCTGCCGAGCTTGTACGATTCCCCGCTGGGAAAGCCCGCGACGCCGTGGGTGTTGGCGAAGCCGAAACCCTGGTCGATTTCGGGATTGACCCAGGCCTCCGCGCCCTGCCAGAGGCGCAGGCCGGCGAAAAGCGTAAGATCGAAGGTCTCCCGCCCCTCGCCGGTTCCCGGCAGGATGTTCGCCCCCTGGTAAGGCGAATGGAACGACGGATAGGCCTGTTCCACAAAAGTGCTCTGGGCGTGGAAATTCACGCGGTCGGAATCGAGCGCCGACAGCGAATCCCCTGTCGGGACGCCGTCGGGCGGGAAGTGGTAATTGACGCCGGCGCGCAGCTCCTGCTCGTTCCAGTTCGAGCGCAGCGACACGCCATTCGACGGGAAATAGCTGCTCTTATCGGGGTAGCCCGCGTAGAGATATTCGAGTTTCGCCGTCCAGTTCGCCGCGATCCGCGTCTCGACGCCCGCGCCCGCCGCCCAGCCGAAACGCCAGATATTCACGGTGTCGGTCACGCCGCTCGCGGTCTCGGCCAGACTCTGCCGATCGTGCGTCCAGGCCAGGCCTGCCGTGGCGTAATAGAACCAGTTGTCTGGCGCGTAGCCGATGCGCGCGCGGGCGGATCCGGCGGCGCGCACGTTCTCGCCATAGCTGGCGGCGCCGATCGCGGGCGACACGAAATTGGCGACGCCGCCCGTCGTCAGGCCGTTCGGATCGGGGAAGGTCGGAAAAGTCGCGTCGATTTCGCCGCCGACCACCAGACGATTGGGCAAGCGGTAGTTGTAGCCGCCTTGAACGCCGGCGAGGAAGCTGCCCGATTCCTGAAACGAATCGAGCGGCTGGGCGATGCCGAACGAACCCGCGACCCCGGCGCCGGACCAACTCGAACCGCCCCAGGTCCAGCCGATATGTCCGCCGACATAAAATCCGTCCCAGGGGTCAACCGGCGCGGCGGGCGCTTGCTTCAGGCTCGGCGGGTCGGCGGCCAGCGCGCGCCCGAAATTGGCGCCGCTCGCGCAAAGCGCCAGCAGGGAACAGGCCGCAACGCCCGAAAATCCTCTCAGCCTCATCCGACCCTTCCGCAACCACCGCCATCGTGGTTCTTGATCCTCGCGCCTTTTAATCAAGGGAACTCCCAAGACCAAGCGATGACAAAGAGATTAGAAGCAATCTAAATTGTAATTTCTTTCGCGCGCCGCTCGCGAAAGCTTGCACGTTTGGCTTATGCTACGCCGAGCGCGATGGGAGAATCGGCATGGCGACCACAGTCATCCAATATGTTCTCAGGCGGCTCGGCGAAATCGGCGTCGAAGACGTCTTCGGCGTTCCCGGCGATTACGCCTTCGCCGTCAACGACGCAATCTGCAACGATCCCGAGATGAAATGGATCGGCTGCTGCAACGAGCTCAACGCGGCTTACGCCGCGGAAGGCTATGCGCGGATCAAGGGCGCGGCCGCTTTGTGCACGACCTATGGCGTCGGCGAACTTTCCGCGATCAATGGCGTGGCCGGCGCCTATGCCGAACATCTCCCGGTCTTTCATCTGGTCGGCGCGCCGAATGTCGCCATCCAGGAATCGCGGGCGCTGATGCACCATACGCTGGGAAACGGCGAATATGACCTGTTTCGCCGCATGTCCGAGCCCGTCGTCTGCGCCCATGCGGTGATGACCCCGCAGAATGTGGCCTATGAGACCGAGCGGCTGATCGCCGAAGCTTATTACCATCTACGCCCGGTCTATATGGCCTTTCCAGCCGATCTCGCCGCCGCGCCCATCGCCGGCGAGGCGCGCCCGATCGCGCCGCCGCGAAGCGATCCCGACGCCTTGGCCCATGTGACCGACGTAATCGTCGAAGCGCTGGCGCGCGCGCGCTCGGCCTGCGTCCTGCCGGGCGTGCTGATCGCGCGGGCGGGTTTGCAGCCCGCCCTGCATAAGCTGATTGACGCCTCGGGCCTGCCCTTCGCCACCATGTTCATGGACAAATCGGTCCTCGACGAGACCCATCCCTCCTACGTCGGCATGTATGACGGGGCGCTGATGCAGCCCGAGGTGCGCGCCTTCGTCGAAGAGGCCGACGCGGTGCTGGCGATTGGCACGCTGATGACCGATTTCAACACCGGCGCCTTCACCTCGCGCCTCGATCCGGCGAAAACCGTCTCCATCGGCCAGCATCGCGTTCGCGCCGGCGAAAAGACCTTTTTCAATGTCGAACTCGGCGACCTGCTCAAAAGCCTGACCGCGCGGCTCTCGCGCCGCGACTGGCCGAAAATCGCGCCCAAGACGCTCGGGCCGGCCGCCGGTTCGGGCGAGGACCGGATCGACGCCGAGGCGCTCTATCCGCGCCTCGCCGGTTTTCTGCGCGAAAACGACATTCTGATCGCCGAAACCGGCACGGCCTCGATGGGCCTGGGCTTCGCCCGCATGCCCTCGGGCGCCAATTTCTACAATCAGACGTTGTGGGGGTCGATCGGCTGGGCGACTCCCGCGGCTTTCGGCGCTGCGGTCGCGGCGCCGCACAGGCGCGTGGTCCTGCTGACCGGCGACGGCGCCCATCAGTTCACCGTCCAGGAAATCAGCCAGTTCGCCCGCTATGGCCTGAAGCCGATCGTCTTGGTGATCAATAATTCCGGTTATCTCATCGAGCGGCTTCTGTGCCGCGAACCGGAGATCGCCTATAACGAGATCGCGCCCTGGCGCTACAGTCTCCTGCCGCGGGCTTTCGGCTGCGACGACTGGTTTTCCGCGCGGGTTGCGACCTGCGGCGAACTGGACGACGCGCTGGCGGCGGCGGGACGCGCCGAGACCGGCGTCTATATCGAGATCGTCACCGACGCCTATGCCGCCTCGGCTTTGGCGACGAAAATGCACGCGGAATTTCGCAAGCTCTATCGCTGAATTCCAGCTGCGTCGAAAGCCGCGACACTGGCCGAGCCTTCGGTCGCGGCGCGGAAAAAGCCCTCGGCATGAGGCAGGACATGGCCGGCGAAATGTCTGGCGAGCGCAATCTTGCCGTTCAGGAAAGCCAGGTCGGCGCCGTTCTCGTTGCCGAGGTCCGACGCCCAGGCCGCCTGCCGCGCCAGCAGCCAGAAGCCGATGGTGATCCCGAACTGATGGATCAGCGGAACGCCTGCGGCGGCGGTCGCCGCCGGCGCCGAACCGTGATTGGCCACGACCCATTCGACCGCATATTGCAGCCGCGCAGCTGGCGCGGTCAGCGCCTGTCCGAGCGCGACAATCTCGGGGTCAGACGCGATTTCGAGTTCCGCCGCTGTCGCGCGGACCGCCTCGATCAGGCGTTCGGCCGCCGCGCCCTTGTCACGCGCGATTTTGCGGCCGACCAGATCGTTGGCCTGGATCGCGGTCGTGCCCTCATAGATCGGAGCGATGCGGGCGTCGCGGAAATGCTGGGCGGCGCCGGTCTCCTCGATAAAGCCCATGCCGCCATGGACCTGGACCCCGGTCGAGGCGATTTCGACCGCGCTTTCGGTGCACCAGCCCTTGACCACCGGGACCAGCAGATCGACCATGGCCTGCGACGTCGCCGCCTCGGCCTTGTCGGGCGAACCATGGGCGACATCGGTCTCGCCGGCGGTGAAATAAGCCAGGGCGCGCATCGCCTCGACCTTGGCTTTCATGTCGAGCAGCATGCGCTTGACGTCGGGATGATAAGCGATCGGCGCGCCGCTTTCGGCCCCGATCGGCCGGCCCTGGATGCGCTGGAAGGCGTAGTCGCGCGCCTGCTGGAAGGCGCGTTCGGCGATCGCCACGCCCTCCAGCCCGACATTGAGCCGGGCGTGGTTCATCATGGTGAACATATATTCGAGGCCGCGATTGGCCTCGCCGACCAGAAAGCCGACCGCGCCGCCCTTGTCGCCGAAGGACATGACCGCCGTCGGGCTGCCGTGGATGCCGAGCTTGTGCTCGATCGAGGCGCAGACGAGGTCGTTGCGCGCCCCGAGCGAGGCGTCGGCGTTGACCAGGAATTTCGGCACGATGAACAGCGAAATGCCTTTCACCCCGGGTGGGGCGCCGGGCAGGCGGGCGAGCACCAGATGGATGATGTTCTCCGCGACGTCGTTCTCGCCCCAGGTGATGAAAATCTTCGTGCCGGTGATGCGATAATGGTCGCCGTCGGGAACGGCTTTGGTCCGCACGGCGGCGAGGTCCGAGCCCGCCTGCGGCTCGGTGAGATTCATCGTGCCGGTCCAGGTCCCCGAAGCCATTTTCGGCAGGTAAAGCTCCTTCTGGGCCGGCGAACCGTGATGATTGATCGCGGATATGGCCCCGAGCGTCAGCATCTGACACAGGGAAAGAGCGAGATTGGCCCCTGTCCACATTTCCAGCACCGGGGTCGAGACGAGGCTCGGCAGGCCATGGCCACCATAGTCGAGCGGCGCCGGCATGGCGTGCCAGCCATTCTCGCAGAAGGCGGCGAAGGCCTCTTTTACGCCGTCCGGCGTCGTGACAGCTCCGTCCTTGCAGACGCAGCCCTGCTTGTCGCCGGGATGGTTGAGGGGCGCGAGCACGTCGCTGGCGAATTTTCGCGCCTCCTCGAAGATCGCCTCGACCAGATCTTCGGAAACTTCCTCATGGCCCGGCAGAGCGGCGACGCGGTCGAAGCCGCCGACCGTCTTCATGGCGAAGATCATGTCGCGGATCGGGGCGTTGTAGGCGGACATCGGCGGCTCCGGAAAGACTCGCGCCGCCAAGGGCGGCGCGAGGCCAAGCTAATCCGGTTTGCCCGCCGAAAACAACAACAGCTCTATGACTCTTTTGCCTAAGGACGTCCGCCGTCGGGCGGCGACGCGGCGGCCCCCTTCCGCGCAGGACTTGCAGGAGGCCGCGTAGGCTTGGCATTCGGCGGCATCGGGATATTTTTCGCATTCCTTCCGGCAGGCAGCGCGGATTACGGCCGTCGCCTTGGCAAAAGCCGGAACCGCCGGCGAATTGACGGCCGCGAGCGCCTGATTGGCGGTGTTGATGCAACCGGTCATCGACTAATCCTTCATCGCCAGTTTGCCGATGCAGTGACGCAGACAATCGTTGGCGGTGGCGACACAAAGGCCGCAATCGTCCTGAAGGGCCTTGAACATCGGCGGATGCATAGACATGCCGCCCATCTCGGCGAAAGCCTCGCCCATGGCCACCAGAATAGCCGCCGCGCCGGCGGCGGCCATGAACTCACGACGCTCCATGTTCCTCTCCTTTTCCCCGTCTGGCGCGCGTCCGACACGGATGCGCGAATTCCTCGTTCCAGAAAGATATTCCAACGACGCCCCTTCATTGCGGCGGCGGGGTTACGCCGAGCAGGGCGGCTGCGGCGAGGACGCATAAGCCGAGCGCGACTTCGCAGGCGACGCTCGTCCGAAGACCAATGCCTTGCCTTTCGCTCGCGGCGCCAAGGCGCAGGCGCGACTGCGCCACGAAGCGATTGTAAAAGGCTAGCAGCCTGTGGGGCTTAACGGACGGCTGCGGCATGCGATAGAATGGTCCCGTTGATTCTCGCCTTCTGAAGGAAGCCTGCCGGTCGTTGCGGTCGATGTGGTTCAGGCCGCGAACGACAAACAGCAGCTTGAACCAGTGCTGGGCAAGATCGGATTGCTCTCGAAAGAATTGGGCGAACCCGAAACGCTGCTGGCCGACACGGGCTATTTCAGCGCGGCGAATGTCGCGGCTTGCGAGAAAGCGGAGATCGAACCGCTGATCGCCATGGGCCGTCAGCCGCATCATCCGCCTATTGCCGAATGTTTCGAGCAAGCGCCGCCCGCGCCGAAAAATCCGAGCCCGGTCCAGGCCATGGCGCATCGGCTGAAAACGCTGGAATGCAGAAAGCTCTATGCGCTGCGCAAACAAACCCCGGAGCCGGTGTTCGGCGTCATCAAATCGGCGCTCGGTTTCCGCCAGTTGTCGTCGCGTGGGCTCGAAAAAGTGCGCGGCGAATCGAGCCTCGTCACCATCGCCTGGAATTTGAAACGCATGTTCGTCCTCGCCGCCGCCTGAAGCGGCCCGCCGAGATTGGACGCGGAAAAAGCACAGGAGCGAAGCCTAACGCCGGCTCTCATCATGCCATCAGACGCGATCAACCTCCCGGCGAAGCTCGAAATACCGAAATCGCCGTCGCAAATGATCTGCAAAGCTTCAGTCCGACAGGCTGCTAGTCGCCTGCGCCGCCGCCAGGGGCGGGTCATAGCGCAGCTTCAGGAGAATGATCAGCATGTTCAATGCGATGGTGATGGCGTTGAACATCACGATGGAGAACGAGCCGATCAGCGCGCCGTAGATCAGCCAAAGGGTGCAGCCCACCACGAAGGTGATCTGGGTGATCAGCGAAATCGACCTCGCGTCGCGACTGCGCAGAATTTTGATGGCCTGGGGCGTCCAGCACAGGGTCGTCAGCGTTCCCGCGACGAATCCCACGAGTTCGGTTTCTGCAGCCACGCCAATTTCCTTCGTTGCTGAGGCCGGGCGCTCAAACGCCGCCAAAAATCCGGGCCATGACCCGGGCGGTGTAATCGACCATGGGAACGACGCGCGCATAATTCAGGCGCGTGGGGCCGATTACGCCGAGAACGCCGACGATCCGGCGCTCGGAATCGCGAAACGGCGCGGCGATCATCGATGAGCCCGACAGGGAAAACAACTTGTTTTCCGAACCGATGAAAATGCGTACGCCCTCGCCTTCTTCGGCGCGGGAAAGCAGGTCGATGACCTCGCTCTTGGTTTCGAGGTCGTCGAACAGCAGGCGGATTCGTTCGAGATCGGCCATGGCCGTCAAATCTTCGAGCAGATTGGCCTGGCCGCGCACGATCAGATTCTGCGCCGCGCCGGCGGGTCCGGCCCAGATCGCCAGCCCCGCGTCGACCAGCCGCGCCGTCAGAACATCCAGTTCCTCCTGCGCGGCCAGACGCGAAGTCTCGATCTCGTCGCGCAGTTGCGACAGGGTCCGGCCACGCAGGCGCGCATTGAGATAATTTCCCGCCGCGACCAGGGCGGAGGCCGGAAGATCGGCCGCGACCGGGAGGACGCGGTTTTCGACCGAGCCATCATCCGACACCAGGATCGCCAGCGCCTTTTCCGGTTCGAGGCGCACGAATTCGATCTGTTTCAGCCGGCTATTGTCCTTGCTCGTCAGCACGACGCAGGCGCCGCGCGTGAGGCCGGAGAGAAGCAGGCCGGCCTCCGACAAAGCCTCCTCCATGCTGCGCTCGCGCGAGACAGCGCGCAATTGGGCCTCGATCCGGCCGCGCTCAAGTTCGGTCAGGTCGCCGATCTGGAGCAGGGAATCGACGAAAAAGCGCAGCCCGAATTCGGTGGGGAGGCGTCCGGCGCTGGTGTGGGGCGAATAGACCAGGCCCAATTCCTCCAGATCCTGCATGACATTGCGCACCGACGCCGGCGACAGCGGCACGGCCAGGATGCGCGAGAGATGGCGCGAGCCCACGGGCTCGCCGCTGGCGAGATAGGTTTCAACGATATTCCTGAAAATCTCTCGCGAGCGCTCGTTGAGGCGCGAAAGCGCCCCCGCGCCGGAGGCCAGGAATTCGGGATTTGCGACCATGAGAAATATTTACGCGGCGCGCGCGGCGATGCAAGGGGCTGCAAACGCCAAAACAAGAAACCCCGCCGAGAGGCTCAGCGGGGCCAAAACTGAAGAAAAAGAACGAGTCAGGCTTTTTTGCCGAGCGCGGCGACGCTCGCCGACAGGCGCGAAACCTTGCGCGAGGCCGTGTTCTTGTGGACGATGCCCTTCTGCGCGGCGCGCATCAGGATCGGCTCCGCGGCGGCAAGCGCGGTCTTGGCGGCGGCCTGGTCGCCGGCGCTGATCGCTTCCTCGACCTTGCGGACGAAAGTGCGCATTTTGCTGCGGCGCTGCCGATTGACGGCAGTGCGGCGCGTGATTTGACGGACGGCCTTTTTAGCCGATTTGGTATTCGCCATGAGGATCCCCGGACGAAAGCGCGCGCCCCAGAAAAGGTGGCTGCGCCGCCTGAAAACGATGACGGCGCCTCAAAGCAGGCGCCGCGTGTGAGGGGGCTTATAAGCGCGAAATGGGCGTTTCGTCAACGCGGGATTCGCGTTTTCGCCGCACAAGGCTTCATCTGTTCTTGAAATGCGCCTGCCGCTTCTCGATGAAGGCCGTCATGCCTTCCTTCTGGTCATAGGTCGCGAAAGCGGCGTGAAAATTCCGCCGCTCGAACTTGACCCCCTCGGTCAGCGTCGATTCATAGGCCGAATTGATGCAATCCTTGATCTGCATGGTGATCGGCAGCGACATCGAGGCGATTTTTCGCGCGGTGTCGACCGCTTCTTCGACCAATCGATCGAGCGGCACGATGCGCGAGACCAGCCCCGCGCGTTCGGCCTCTTCCGCGTCCATCATCCGGCCGGTCAGGCACATTTCCATCGCCTTGGACTTGCCGACGAAACGGGACAGGCGCTGGGTGCCGCCGGCGCCTGGCAGAATGCCGAGCTTCACCTCGGGCTGGCCGAATCTGGCGTTTTCGGCGGCGAGGATGAAATCGCACATCATGGCGAGTTCGCAGCCGCCGCCGAGCGCGAAGCCCGCGACGGCGGCGATGGCCGGCTTGCGGAAATAGGCCAGACGCTCCCAGCTGCGAATCGTGTCTGAGAGATAGGCCTCCATATAGGTCAGGAGCTGAAGCTCCTTGATGTCGGCGCCGGCGGCAAACGCCTTTTCCGACCCGGTCAGCACCAGGGCGCCGATCTCGGGGTCCATTTCAAATTCGTCCAGCGCGACGTTCAATTCCTGGATCAGACGCGAATTCAGGGCGTTCAGCGCCTTGGGGCGGTTGAGCCGGATGATCCCGACCGCCGCGTCGGTTTCGACGATGATATTCTGATAGGACATGGATCACCTGTGGCGGCGCGAAGATCGGCCGCAAAGAAGATTTCCGCTCACAAGCCGTCGAACAGGGCGGTCGAGAGATAGCGCTCGGCGAAGGAGGGGATGATGATGACGATGTTCTTGCCTTCCGAACTGGGGCGCGCCGCGACCTGAAGCGCCGCCGCGACCGCCGCGCCGGACGAAATGCCGATCGGCGCGCCTTCGATCCGGGCCGCCTCGCGCGCCGTCTCCAATGCGGTCGCGCTGTCGATGGTCACCACCTCGTCGATGATCCGGGTGTCCAGAACCGGCGGGATGAAGCCCGCGCCGATGCCCTGAATCTTGTGCGGTCCGGGCTGTCCCCCGGACAGGACCGGCGATTCGGCGGGCTCGACCGCCACCATTTTCACAGCAGGCTTGCGCGCTTTCAGGACCTGGCCGACGCCGGTGATGGTGCCCCCGGTGCCGACGCCGGAAATGACGATATCGACCTCGCCATGGGTGTCGTTCCAGATTTCCTCCGCCGTGGTGCGGCGATGGATCTCCGGATTGGCCGGATTGGCGAATTGCGCGGGGGTGACGGCGCCGGGGGTCGAGGCGACCATCTCCTCGGCTTTGGCGATGGCGCCCTTCATGCCCTGCGCCGCCGGCGTCAGCACCAGTTCCGCGCCCAAGAGCGCAAGCATCTTGCGCCGTTCGATCGACATCGAGTCCGGCATGACCAGGATGAGCTTGTAGCCGCGCGCCGCCGCCACGAAAGCCAAAGCGATGCCGGTATTGCCGGAGGTCGGTTCGATCAGCACCGATTTTCCCGGAGCGATTCTGCCCTCGGCTTCGAGCGCGTCGATCATCGCCACTCCGATGCGGTCCTTCACGGAGGCGATCGGATTGAAGAATTCGAGCTTCGCCAGCAGATTCGCCTTGACCCCGCGCGCCGCCGCGAGCCGGTCGAACCGCACCAGCGGCGTGTCGCCAATGGTCTCGGGAAGGGAATTGTATATCACGCCGCGTCCCGGCTTTTTCGCGGTCGTTTCCGGATTGCCGGCCTCGGTCATCACGTCGCTCCCTGCGCAAATTTTTCTCGAACGCGGAATTTAACAAGCCTCCGATGGCTTGTCGATCAAGACGCTTTTCATCAATCCGTCGCGGTTTCCTGATCCGTGGAGCCGAAGCCGCCAGCCCCCCGCGCGGTTTCGGAGACGCCCTCGACCATGACCAGTCGCGCCTGGATCACGGGCGCGAGCACCAGTTGCGCGATGCGGTCGCCGCGCCGGATCTCGAAAGGCTCTGGCCCAAGATTGATCAGAATGACCCCGACCTCGCCGCGATAGTCGCTGTCGATCGTCCCCGGCGTGTTCAGCACGGTCACGCCATGTTTCAGGGCAAGACCGGACCGGGGCCGGACCTGGGCCTCGAAACCCGGCGGAATTTCCACGACCAGCCCGGTGGGAACAAGCCGCCTTTCGCCCGGCCGCAGAGTTTCCCTGGCGTCCGGCGCCAGGGCGGCGAGCAGATCAAGCCCGGCGGCCCCGCTGCTTTGATAGGATGGGAGCGGCAGGCCTGCGGCATGAGCCAGCCTTTTGATCCGGACCTCCATTCAGCGCCTTTCCCCCAGCAACAGCGACGCGGTCAGCTCGATCAATCTGGCCGCCGCCGCGTCCTTGCTCAGTTTCGGCCATGCGGTTTCGCCCTCCGGCGTGACGATGACCATGGTGTTCTCGTCCCCGCCCATCACGCCGGCGGAAGCGCTGACGTCATTGGCGACGATCAGGTCGCAGCCCTTGCGCGCCAGTTTTTGCCGGGCGTGTTCGACCAGTTTTTCGGTTTCGGCGGCGAAACCCACCACCAGAGCCGGCCGATTGCGGTCTCGCCGCGAGACTTCGGCGAGAATGTCTGGATTTTCAACGAGTTTGAGCGCTGGCGGGCCTTTTCCATCCTTCTTGATCTTTTCCCCATGGTCCCGCGCCACGCGCCAGTCCGCGACCGCCGCCGCGGCGATGAAAATGTCGCAGGGCAGAGAGTCTTCGACCGCCGCCGCCATGTCCCGCGCCGATTCGACGCGAAGAACATGCACGCCCTCGGGCGAGGGCAGATCGACCGGACCGGAAACGAGCACGACTTCGGCTCCCGCCGCATGGGCGGCGCGCGCTATGGCGTAGCCCTGCTTGCCGGACGAACGATTGGCGATGAAGCGGACTGGGTCGATCGGCTCATGAGTCGGCCCGGCGGTGATGACCACCCTCTTTCCGGCCAGAACGCCGTTCTGGCCGCTTCCGCGCGCGAAAAATCTCCCGATGGCGTCGAAAATCTCGGTCGCCTCCGCCATGCGGCCGAAGCCGAACTCGCCGCAGGCCATCGGGCCTTCATGGGGGCCGATGAATTTCATGCCGTCGGTGGCGAGCTGCGCGTGATTGCGCCGCGTCGCCGGATGTTCCCACATCCGCACATTCATCGCCGGCGCGGCGAGGATCGGCTTGTCCGAGGCCAGCAGAAGGGTCGAGGCGAGGTCGTTGGCCAGGCCATGGGCGGCCTTGGCGAGCAGGTCGGCGGTCGCCGGCGCGACGACGACGAGATCGGCGGAGCGGCTCAGCTCGATATGGCCCATCTCGGTTTCGTCGGTCAGCGAAAACAGGTCCTGAAACACCTTTTCGCCGCTCAAGGCGGCCAGCGACAGCGGCGTGACGAACCGGGACCCCGCCTCGGTCAGGACCGTGCGGACGCCGATCTCGGCGCCGCGCAAAAGCCGGATGAGTTCGAGGCTCTTGTAGGCGGCGATCCCACCGCCGACGATGAGGAGAACCGAAGGAGTCTTGGTCGGCGCGGTCATGCGGAAAAATCCTCAACGCCAGAGCAGGTAAACAATGACGAGGCAGGCCACGGCCAATCCGTAGCGCGAAAGCCGGTGGTTCGCGGCGTTGGCCCTGCCGATTTCCCGCACGGTCCGCGAGTCGAGGATGATCCCGTATTCCGCGATCGATTCCAGTTTCTCGGCGATCCGCCCCGCGCGCGCCAGCATGTCGGGCGTTTGGATCGCAAGCTGGCTCAGCGCCGCGAGGCCGCGCCCGGCGTCGGCGACTTTTCCGCGCGGGCCGAGATTGTCCTCGATCCAGCTTTTGACCACCGGCTCGGCGGTGGACCACATGTCGAGCCGCGGATCGAGCGAGCGGGCGACGCCCTCGACCACCACCATGGTTTTCTGCAGCATGACCAGCTCGATCCGCGTCTGCATGTCGAACAAGGCGGTGATTTCGAACAGAAGGGTCAGGAGCTTGGCCATCGATATTTCGTCGGCGCGGCGCGAATGGATCGGCTCGCCGACGGCGCGGATCGCCTGGGCAAAATCGGCGACGCGATAATGCGGCGGCACATAGCCGGCCTCGAAATGAACCTCCGCCACCCGCTGGTAGTCGCGGGTGATGAAGCCATAGAGGATTTCGGCGAGAAAGCGCCGCTCTTTCATGCCGAGACGGCCCATGATGCCGAAATCGACCGCCGCCAGCCGGCCCTCGGGCGTCAGGAACAGGTTTCCAGGATGCATGTCGGCATGGAAAAAGCCGTCGCGCACCGCATGGCGCAGGAACGACTGGATCAGGACCCGTCCGAGATTGGGCAGATGCACGCCCGAGCGCCGCAGGGCGTCGCTATCGGACAAGGGCGCGCCCTCGATCCATTCGAGCGTCATGACCTCGCGCGCGCAGCGGTCCCAATCGACCTTGGGAACCAGAAAATCGTCGTCGCCATGGGTGTTCTCCGCGAATTCCGACGCCGCGGCGGCTTCGAGACGGAAATCCATCTCGATCTTGACCGAGCGGGCCAGGGTGTCGACCACGCCAACCGGATTGAGCCGGCGCGCCTCGGCGAAAAATCTTTCCGCCAGACGCGCGGCGAAGAACATGTCGCCGAGATCGCGATGGAACCGCCGTTCGATCCCCGGACGCAGCACTTTCACCGCCACCGGCCGCGCCACCCCACTTTCGACCACCGTCGCGCGATGGACTTGGGCGACGGAAGCCGCCGCGACCGGCTCGCTCAATTCCGAGAAAATTTCGCCGATCGGCCGCGCAAATGCCTTTTCGATGACGCCAACCGCGATAGCGCGCGGAAAAGGCTCCATTTTGTCCTGAAGGCGCTCCAACTCGCGCGCGACCGCCGCGCCCACCACGTCGGGGCGCGTCGCCAGGCTCTGCCCGAGCTTGACATAGGACGGCCCCAGCCGCGCGATGGCCGGGGCGAGCCGCTCGACGCCGCCGTCGCGCCGCGCCACGAGGCGAGCGAGCCATAAGGCCGGACGCGCCTCCGGCGGCAGCGACGAGGCGTCAATGCCGGAAAAAACCCCTTCCCGCGCCAGGATGAAGCCGGCGCGGCCGAGGCGAAGGACGTGACCGAGGGTTGCGAGCACGAAGGGCGCCGTCCGTTATAGCTTCCAGCCGGAATGAATGGCGACCACCCCGCCGGTCAGCCGCGTGTAATCGACGCGTTGAAAGCCGGCGCGCTCGATCATCGCCGCGAAATCGTCCGCGCCGGGGAACTGGCGGATCGATTCGACCAGATAGCGATAGGGCGCGGCGTCGCCGGTGACCAGCCGCCCCATGGCCGGGATCATCGAGAAGGAATAGCTCTCATAGAGCCGGGCCAGCAACGGGGCCTCGACATGGGAGAATTCCAGGCAAAGGAAATGTCCGCCGCGCTTGAGCACGCGAAAAGCTTCGGACAGGGCGCGGTCGATGCGCGGCACGTTGCGGATGCCGAAGGCGACGGAATAGGCGTCGAATTCGCCATCGGGCAAAGGCAGTTCCTCGGCATTGGCCTCGATGAAGCGCAATTGCTTCTCACGGCCCGCCTTTTTCGCCCTTTCCCGGCCGACCGCCAGCATGTCGCCATTGATGTCGAGAACGGTCACTTCGGTGCGCGGCCCGCCGGCGCGCGCGACCCGAAAAGCCACGTCGCCGGTGCCGCCCGCGACGTCGAGATGTTTGAATCCGCGCGGCGACGGCTTGATCCGGGCGACCAGCACATCCTTCCACAGGCGATGGAGGCCGGCCGACATCAGGTCGTTCATCACGTCATAGCGATGCGCGACCTTGTGGAACACATCGTCCACCAGTCCCTGTTTTTCATTGAGACGCACTTCCGAATAGCCAAAATGGGTGGTCGATTCGGCGTCCTGGTTCCTAGCCGCGTCCTGCTGCCGCGCGTCCTGCATCTGCCTGCTCCCCAAAAGCTGGCGGACCATAGCGCGGCCGCCGGCCAATGGCTATCTATCGCTTCGACGCCGCGAATAGAAGGAAAGAAATGCCGGAACTCCCAGAAGTCGAGACCGTGCGGCGGGGACTGGCTCCGACCTTGGTCGGCGCGCGGATCGCGCGCGTCGAAACGCGCCGGCCGGATCTGCGCCTGCCCTTTCCCGGGAATTTCGCCAGGAACCTTCAAGGCCGGCGCATCGACGCCCTGAACCGGCGGGCGAAATATCTGATCGCCGCGCTGGACGACGGCGCGGCCCTGATCGCCCATCTCGGGATGAGCGGCTCCTTCCGCGTCGAAGGCGCTGGACCTGTCGGCCGTTTTGCAATGTCGCGCTCGAAAAATCCGGCGCATGACCATGTCATCTTTCATCTCGACGAGGCGAAAGTCATTTACAACGATCCGCGACGGTTCGGCTTCATGACCCTGGCGAAAATGACCGAGCTGGACGCGCTGCCCTTTTTCGCCAGGCTTGGCGTCGAGCCTTTGTCAAATGAATTCAACGCCATGACTTTGGTGCGGCTGTTCACGAAAAAAAAGACGCCGCTCAAGGTGGCTTTGCTCGACCAGAGCCTGATCGCCGGTCTCGGCAATATTTATGTCTGCGAGGCCCTGCATCGCGCGGGCCTTGCGCCCGACGGGCCGGCGGCGAAGGTCGCAGCAAGGGAAGGCGCGGCCGAGCGCCTCGCTTTGGCGATTCGCGCGGTGCTGGAGGAAGCGATCGAGGCGGGTGGCTCGTCCTTGCGCGATCACCGGCAGGCCGACGGCTCGCTCGGCTATTTCCAGCACAATTTCCGTGTTTACGACCGCGAGGGCGCGCCTTGCCCCAGGCCGAAATGCAAAGGCGCCATCGAGCGGCGCGTCCAAAGCGGGCGTTCGACCTTTTTCTGCCCGAAATGCCAAACATGAAGACGGGAGAGTTTTCCACCCCATGAAGACGCCGGCTTTCGCAGGACTTTTGAAGGCTTTTCAGCGCGAGCCGCAAGGCGAAGGCGATTGTCTTGTCGTGCGGCATGGCGAGCGGGCTTTCAGGATCGCGGTCAAGCGCTCGACAACGGCGCGGCGGCTGACGTTGAGAATTAGGGGCGCGACCGGCGATATCGTCCTGACCATGCCGGCGCGGACCAGTTTTCGGCAGGCGCGGGACTTTGCCGAGCGCCATGTCGAATGGATTGGCGCCCGTCTGGCCCGCATCCCGCGTCGCACGCCGTTCCTGCCGGGGGAGAAAATCCCCCTGCGCGGCGTCGAGCATGTCCTGCGCCATTGCCCGAATCCGGTTCGCCGCGCCGGTCCGGTCTGGATGGAATGCGAGGAGGAGACGCTCGCGCTTTGCGCCAGCGGCGAATCGTCGCATTTTGAACGCCGTATCGCAGATTACCTGCGGCGGGAGGCCCGCCGCGACATCGAACAGGCCGTGTTTCGCCACGCGGCGACAACGGGGAAACGCCCGATCAGCCTTTCCTTGCGCGATACGTCGAGTCGTTGGGGCTCCTGCTCCGCCAAGGGCGCCCTGAATTTCTCGTGGCGGCTGATTCTCGCCCCGCCTTTCGTTCTGGATTATCTCGCCGCGCATGAAACAGCGCATCTGCGCCACCACGACCATTCGGAAAAATTCTGGGCGCTGACCAGAAGCCTTTGCCCGAGAACCGGGGAGGCCGAAGCCTGGCTGAAGGCTCACGGCGCGCAACTGCATCGTTACGGGCGTCGCGCGGCGCTTCCATCACTCAACGGCGAATGAAGGTCAGATAGGCGGGGCTACGGCCTTCGCGCCGCGCCTTGGCCTCATAGCGCGTCTGGACCCAACCCGCCCAGGGCGTGGTCCAATCGGCAACGCGACGCGCCGGCCACGAAAAGTCGGGCGAGCGCAGCACGCGCGCCAGGGTCCAGGCGGCATAATCGTCGATATCGGTGGCGAAACGCAATTCGGCGCCCGGCCGCATGGCCCGCGCGACACGCGCCAGCATGGCGTCGGATATGAGGCGCCGCTCCTTGTGGCGCCTTTTCGGCCAGGGATCTGGATAAAGAACATAGACTCCGGACAGGCATTGGTCCGGAAGCCTGTCGATCAGGTCACCGGCGTCGCCCGGATGAACGCGAATATTTTCGAGGTTGGAACGCTCGATTTCGACCAGAAGCTTGGCCACGCCGTTGATGAAAGGCTCGCAACCGAAAAAGCCGCGCCGCGGATGGTTCATGGCGTCGGCGGCGAGACGCTCGCCCCCGCCGAAGCCGATTTCAAGCCATAGATCGTCCGGGCGTTGGGGAAACAGGTCGAAGGGGGCCGCAATCGGCTGGGACAGGTCGAGCCGCAGACGCGGCAGCAATTTTTCAACCAGTCCAGCCTGTCGCGGGCGAAGGGTCTTGCCCTTGCGCCGTCCGTAAAGCCCGGCGTCGCGACGCGCGCGACGGGGGACGTCGTGTTCCTGATCCGTCACCGGGGCAAATTCAGGCGAAATGAGCCTTCAGCTTGTCCGCCAGATCGGTCTTTTCCCAGGAGAACCCGCCATCGGCGTCCGGCGTGCGGCCGAAATGGCCGTAAGCCGAAGTGCGCGCATAGATCGGCCGGTTGAGCTGGAGATGTTCGCGGATGCCGCGCGGCGAAAGGCGAACGATCTTGAACAGGACCTCCTCCAGCGCCGCCTCATCCACCTTGGCCGTGCCGTGCGCGTCGACGTAGATCGACAAGGGCTCCGACACGCCGATGGCGTAGGCCAGCTGGATGGTGACGCGGTCGGCCAGTCCCGCCGCCACGACATTCTTGGCCAGATAACGCGCGGCATAGGCCGCGGAGCGGTCCACCTTGGTCGGGTCCTTGCCGGAGAAGGCGCCGCCGCCGTGGGGCGCCGCGCCGCCGTAAGTGTCGACGATGATCTTGCGGCCGGTCAGGCCGGTGTCGCCGTCCGGCCCGCCGATCACGAATTTGCCGGTCGGATTGACGTGCCAGACTGTCTCGCCGGAAATCCAGCCTTTGGGAAGGGCTTCGACAATAAAGGGCTCCACGATCCTGCGGACGTCCTCGGAGGTCAGATCCTCGTCGACATGCTGGGTGGACAGCACGATCTGGGTGACGCCGACCGGACGGCCGCCGATATATTTCACCGTGACCTGGCTCTTGGCGTCGGGCCCGAGCTTGGCGGCGCCGCCCTCGCCGGCTTTCCGCGCGACCGCAAGAGATTCGAGGATTTTGTGGGCGTAATGGAGGGGCGCCGGCATGAGATCGGCGGTTTCGTTCGACGCATAGCCGAACATGATGCCCTGGTCGCCCGCGCCTTCATCCTTGTTGCCCGCGGCGTCCACACCCTGGGCGATGTCCGCCGACTGGGCGTGAAGCAGGATTTCGACCTCGGCGGTATCCCAATGGAAGCCGGTCTGTTCGTAGCCGATGTCCTTGATCGCCTCGCGCGCGGCTTGCTCGATTCGCGCATGCGAGATTTCCGGGCCGCGCACTTCGCCGGCGATCACGACGCGGTTGGTGGTGACCAGGGTTTCCGCCGCCACGCGGATCTGCGATGAATCCAGGCCAGCTTTCTGGCCTTCGCGGAAAAAGAGATCGACGATTTCATCGGAAATACGGTCGGCGACCTTGTCCGGGTGCCCCTCGGACACCGATTCGCTGGTGAACAGGAAATCTTGACGGGCCACGAGAGCTCTCCAAATTGTATGCGGGACGGTTGGACGGCGCCGCGCCCTCCCGTCCGGGTGGGGCGGTCTGCTTCGTCATGGCCTGGGACGCGCAAAGACGTCCGCCATGAAGGGCGTTCGGCGAGGCCTGTCTATAGGGGCAGCGTTCGTTTCGTCAAGCGAAATCAGCTTTATCGTTCGTTATATCGAACGCCGCGGGCCCTGTCAGGATTTTCTTTCGCCCTCGGCGAGAGCATTGACCAGATCGACGATCTTCTTGCGCACCTTGGGGTCCGTGATGCGCGCAAAGGCGCGGTTGAGGCTCAACCCCTCCGATGTCATGACAAAATCGCCGAAATAATTTTGATCGGCGTCGGCCTCCGCCAGGCCGCCTTGCGCCGCGCCTTCGGAAACCGGAGCGCCCTTGAAGAAATAGGCCAGCGGCGTGCTGAGAGCTTCCGAAATCTGCTGGAGCCGGCTCGCGCTGATCCGGTTGGCGCCTTTCTCGTATTTCTGGATTTGTTGAAAAGTCAGGCCCAAGGCTTCGCCGAGCTTTTCCTGGCTCATGCCGATGAGCATGCGGCGCATCCGCACCCGGGCGCCGACATGTTTGTCGATAGGATTGGGAACCTTGCTCACGAGCCGCACCCGCCAATAAAATTTACAACCCTAGTTTGCACCAAGGGCTGACCTAAAGTCAAACCTTGCGGCGACCGTTCAATGCCGCCAAAAGCGCAGAAATCCATAAGATGAGCGGGAAAAAAAACGGAAAACGCGAAAAAAGGGTCGGGGGAAGAGCTTTCGGCAACTCTCCGTCAATCACGGCCTCAACGCCTAAGGGCGCGTAAGCGGTTGTACGGCCATAGGGATCGACGATGGCGGAAATGCCGGTGTTGGCGACGCGAATCAACGGAAGGCCCTGCTCGATCGACCGGAGGCGCGACTGGGCGAAATGCTGGTAAGGCCCGGAGGTCATGCCGAACCACCCGTCATTGGTGACATTGAGCATCGCGCCGGGGCGCAGGGCTTGGGCATTGATCCGGCTCGCGATTTCATTGGGAAAAATCGACTCGTAGCAGATCAGGGGCAGGAGCGGCGGCAGGCCGGGCGCGGTCAGGAGCCGCGACGAGCGGCCGGCGTTGAATCCGCCAGGAATGGCGACGAACTGGGTTACGCCCAGCCGCGATATGACATTGGCGAAGGGAAGATATTCGCCGAAAGGGACAAGATGGATCTTGTCATAGCTCTCCTTGACTTCGCCCCCGGCGAGCACCTGGATCGAATTGAAATATTCCGCCTTCCGCCCATCCCGCACGGCCCGCGCCGCGCCGGTGAGCAGAATGGCGTTTTGCAGGCGCGAGGCGAGCAACGCCAGCGCCGGGCCGTCCTCGGTCAGGATGAAGGGAAAGGACGATTCCGGCCAGAACAGGTGGGTGACGTCGGCGATCCCGTTCCGGTCGGGCGAGGTCGCGCGGTCGGAAAGCGAGAGATATTGCTCGACGAGCTCCACTTTCCGGTCGGCGCGGAAATCGACGATGGCGACATTGGGCTGAATGAGCCGCAAATGCGCGCCCTTGACGATCCGCTCCGGCGCCGAAAGACGGTAAGCGCCGAAAAGGCCGAGCAGGCATAACAGGATCACGCCTGCGGCCGGCAAGGTTTTCTTGCCGCCCTCAAGGAACAGCGCGGGCGAGGCGAAGATCAGGACGGAGAGGATGGTGAGGCCATAAAGGCCCCAGATCGACGCAGTCTGCGCCATATGCAGGTTTCCGCCCAGGACCATGCCGAAATCGTTCCAGGGAAAACCGGTCAGGATCGAGCCGCGCAGCCATTCGGAAAAGCTCAATGCCGCCGCCAGCGCGAAAATGCGCATGGGGCTCGAAGACCACAAAAGCCGCGCGAGTACGAATCCCAGGGCGGGGAAAAAGGCGAGAAAGGCGGGGAGCCCGACGACGCCGAGCGGCAGGGCCCAGGCGAACCGGTCGCCATCGGCGAGAAAGGCGGCGCCGAGCCACCACAGGCCGGCGAGAAAATAGCCCAATCCCAGCCACCAGCCGGCCTCGCCGGCGCGCCAAAGACTCATGAAGAGCGAGCCGCCCGCCGAGCCATCCAGCAGCCAGACCGACAGGACCATGGGAATGATGAAAGCCGGAAAGAAATTGACCGGCGCCAGAGCCAGCGCGCCGCAGGCGCCTCCCAGCAAGGCGATCAGACGCCGTGGCCAACCATCGGCAAGGAGGACATATCGGCTGATTGCGAGCATCGGCTTTCCCGGCAGGGCGGAGGCGAGGAGACTTGAACGGCGCCGGCGAGTTTAGGACGGCGTTTGCGCGATTGCGAATGTCTTGCCGCGCGCCGCATGAACTTTCCCCAGCCAAAGCGCGCGCGGAGACATTGTTCAGGTAACAGGTTTTTCGCTCTCCGGACCCGCGCCGGCGCCGATCAGCCGCACGCGCAAACGCTTGACCCGACGCGGGTCGGCGTCGACGATGTCGAATTCGAAGGCGCGATCGGGGCTGGCGACGACTTCGCCGCGAATGGGCACGCGCCCGGCAAAAGCGGCGGCGAGCCCCCCTAACGTATCGACATCATCGCGCTCGCCGAGCCCCACAAGGTCGAGCCCGGTCTTTTCGGAAGCTTCTTCAAGGCCGACCCGGGCGTCGGCGAGAAAAACATCGGGACCGGCAGGCTCGATCTTGGGGCTTTCGTCGAGATCGTGCTCGTCCTCGATGTCGCCGACGATCATTTCGACGATATCCTCGATCGACACCAGCCCATCGGTGCCGCCATATTCGTCGATGACCAGCGCCATATGGGTCCGGGTCGCCTGCATTTTCACCAGCAGGTCCAGCGCCGGCATGGAGGGCGGCGCGTAGAGCACCGATCTGAGGATGCCAGCCGCTTCGAGGGAGAGGGTCAGATCGATCGCCAGCGAACGCCCGCCCTCGGTGGCCTCGCCGGCCTCGTTGTCGTGCTTCGTTTCCGCATTTGCCGCGACGAAATCGACGAAATCCCGGATGTGAACCATGCCGCGTGGGTCGTCGAGCGTCTCGCCGATCACCGGCAGGCGGGAATGGCCGGCGGTGCGGAAGATCGCCAGAACCTCGCCGAGCGGCGCGTCGATAGGCGCCGAGACGATGTCGGAGCGCGGCACCATGACGTCGCTGACCCTGATCTCATGCAATCCCAGCACATTCTTCAGGATCGTCCGTTCCTGCGGACTGAAGCCGTCGGCCACGGAAGCGTCTTCCAGCGCGTCCTCGATATCGTCGCGGATCGAGGCGCCGCTCAAGCCGAACAGGGCCCGCAGGCGATCCATCAGCGACGCCGCGGGCTTGCCGGGACTTCGCTCGATGGGGGGTGACTCGTCCTTTTCAATTTCAGGAGCGGGCATGATCGTCGGACTCGGGTTCAAGAAGAGGGTCGCGATAGGGATTGCCGACGCCTAAACGCCGGAGAATGCGGATTTCCATCGTTTCCATTTCCGAGGCCTCGGCCTCGGTCTCGTGATCGTAGCCGAGAAGATGAAGGAATCCGTGGACGATCATGTGACGGGCGTGATCCGCGAAGCTCTTGCCCTGTTCTTGCGCCTCGCGGCGGATGGTTTCATAGCCCAGCGCAATGTCGCCCAGAACCGGCGTGGGCTCCGGCAGATCGGGGCCGGGAAAGGACAGCACATTGGTCGGGTTGTCCTTGCCACGAAAGTCCCGGTTCAGGGCGCGCATCCGCGTATCGTCGCAGAACAGCAGACTGACCTCGGCGTCCTCGCCCGGATTTTCTTCCGCTTCCCGCAAGGCGGCGTCCAGGCACTGCGCCGCGAGGGCTTCGAGGTCGCCAAGCTCGTCCCATCGTCGATCTTCGACCGCGATTTCAATGGCGAGACTCACGGCGACCAATCCTTGTCGATATTCGAGCGTGGAACCACCTTTTCCCGCTCCTTCCGCGTGGCCGCCTCATAGGCGCCAACAATGCGCCGCACCAGGTCGTGGCGGACGACATCGGCTTCGGAAAGGGTCACGAGGCCGACGCCCTCCAGATTTTTCAGCAGGGCGATGGCCTCGCCGAGGCCCGATCTCTGGCCCGGGGGCAGGTCGGTCTGGGTTGGATCGCCGGTGACGATCATCCGCGAGCCTTCGCCGAGCCGGGTCAGGAACATTTTCATCTGCATGGCGGTGGCGTTCTGCGCCTCGTCCAGCAGAACGCAGGAATTGGTCAGTGTGCGTCCGCGCATGAAAGCAAGGGGCGCGACTTCGATCATGCCGGTTTGCATGCCGCGTTCGATCGTGCGCGAATCCATGAAGTCCTGAAGCGCGTCATAAATCGGGCGCAGATAGGGATCGACCTTTTCCCGCATGTCGCCGGGCAGGAAGCCCAGCCTTTCGCCCGCCTCGACGGCGGGGCGCGACAGGATCAGGCGCTCGACCACGCCCTGCTCCAGCAGGGAGACGGCGTGACCCACGGCGAGCCACGTTTTCCCCGTGCCGGCCGGCCCCGCCGCGAAAACCAGTTCGTATCGCTTCAATTCTCGAATATAGAGGTCCTGCGCCGCCGTCCGGGCGCGAACCGGCCCTTTCTTGCGTGTCGAAATCTGCTCGAAGGTCGAGCGCGGACCGTGGCTCTCGCTGGGAAAAAGATTGCCCTGCAAGGCGCATTCCTGGATCGCGCCATCGACATCGCCCATGGTCGCCGGATGGCCCGAGCGCGCCCGCGTCCAGAGAATCTGCAACACCCGCCGGGCGAGCCCCACCGCCTCGGGCTCGCCCTTGATGACGACATGATTGCCATTCGCGTTGAGCGAAACATTCAGGCGCCGCTCGATGCGCGCGAGATTCTGGTCATATTGGCCGAAGACCAGCGAGGCGGTGCGGTTGTCGTCGAGCGTCAGGCCGGATTCCGTCGCCGCGCCCTCTTCGGCCTTGTCCAACGCGTCCTCGAATGCGCTCATGTTCGGCGCGCCTCTTCCGTCAGATGGCCGAACAGCGAGTTCGACCCGCATTCGACGATTTCCACCGCCGCGACCTTGCCGATCATATCGTGCGGTCCGTCGGCCTGAATCGCCTGGAGGTAAGGGGTCTTGCCGGCGATCTGGCCCGGACGCCGGCCCGGCTTCTCGAACAGCACATCGACGGTTCGCCCGACCAGCGCCCGGTTGAAGGCCTGGCGCTGCGCCTCGACCAGTACGCCGAGACGGGCGAGGCGCTCGGCCTTGACCTCTTCCGCCACCTGATCCTCGCGCTCGGCGCCCGGCGTGCCGGGACGCGGCGAATATTTGAAATAGAAGGTCGAGGCGAAATCAACGGCGCGGATCAACGCCAGCGTGGCGTCGAAATCCTCGTCGGTTTCGCCGGGAAATCCGACGATGAAATCCGACGAGAGGGCGATGTCGGCCCGCGCCGCGCGGATTTTTTCGACCAGCCGCAGATAATCCTCGGCCCGATGCTTGCGGTTCATCGCGGCGAGAATGCGGTCCGAACCCGACTGCACGGGAAGATGCAGGAAAGGCATAAGCTTGGCCGCCTCGCCGTGGGCGCGGATCAGTTCGTCGGTCATGTCACTGGGATGGCTGGTGGTGTAACGCAGGCGCGCCAGCCCCTCGAACGCGGACAACCGGGCGACCAGCCGGGCCAGCGACCAGACCTCATTGCCCTCGCCGCGTCCGTGAAAAGCGTTGACGTTCTGCCCCAAAAGAGTGATTTCGCGCACCCCGGCGCGCGTCAGCGCCTCGGCTTCCGCCACGATTCTTTCCACGTCGCGCGAGGCCTCGGCGCCGCGGGTATAGGGCACAACGCAGAAGGAGCAGAACTTGTCGCAGCCTTCCTGAACCGTGAGGAAGGCGCTGATCCCTCGCGTCCTGGTCTTGTCGTCGGCGGGCGGCGCCAGGTGATTGAATTTATCGTCGACCGGAAAATCCGTGTCGACCACCGGCCCGTCAGCCGCAAGGCGCACCAGTTCCGGCAGGCGATGGTAACTCTGCGGCCCGACGACAATATCCACCGCGCGCTGCTTGCGCAGGATTTCCCCGCCTTCGGCCTGGGCGACGCAACCGGCCACCGCGATGCGCAGATCCTTGCCCTCGGCTCGGCGCTCCTCTTTCAGCCGCCGCAGCCGGCCAAGCTCGGAAAAGACCTTTTCCGAGGCCTTTTCGCGAATATGGCAGGTGTTCAGGATGATGAGATCGGCGTCCTCGGCGGCGCCCGTCTCCGCAAAACCTTCCGGCGCCAGCACATCCGCCATGCGCGCGGCGTCATAGACATTCATCTGGCAACCGAAGGATTTGACGAGAAGTTTTTTCGCCGCCTTGGCGCCCGGGTCTGACGGGGCGGGCGTCCAGTCGGTCTTGACCACGGCTGCTTCGAGATCGGACTTCAAATTTCCTCCGCGACATCGGAACCGATTTTTTCGAGCGCCGATCCTACGCCTTTCCGCCACGAATTTCCTGATTTTTTATCATCGAGGCCAGGTTCCGCGATCCGCCCTTCGGCCAAAGCGCGCACCCTGTTTTCGGTCTCCACCGCGACGGCCTTCCGGTCGCTCCCGGCGCGAAAGGCGAGCGGCGCGCCGAAGCGCAGCCGGCAATCGACCGGCGCGGCTTTCAGCAGCAGCCAGATATGCGGCGCGAGATCGGCGTCGCCGAACCAGGCCAGGGCGCGTCGGCCCTCCTCGTCGAGCGGCTTGCCCTTGGCGTGGGTGTAGACGATCGCGGCGGGCTGGATCGTCACTTCCTCGACATCGGGAAAAAGCCGCAACGCGTCACGCGCCGCCGCGAAATGCGACGGCTTGAAGCTCAGGACCCCCGCGCCGTCGGTGGAGGTTCCTTCGCCAAACAACAGAACGTCCTCGCCGGCGATCATTTTTTGGGCCATCAGCGCGTTCACGCGCGGCACGTCGGCGCGGCTGTCGCGGCGCACGAAAATGGTGTCCTGAACCCTGGCGAAGGCGCCGAGGAGAGGCCAGTTCGCGACCTCGCTCTTGGCGACGAAACAGGGCGTTTCCCGGCTCGCCAGAGCGAGAATGTCGCTCCAGGATACATGATTGGCGACGATCATGCGCGGTTTCGGCCCCAGCAGCGCCTCGCCCTCGAAATGAACCCTCAAGCCCAGAAGAGCGCAGATGGTCCGCGAGAAAAAGACCGGGATTCTTTGGGCCACAGCCCAGCCGCGCCGGCGCGCCAGCGCCTGGACCGGCGCGCCGACCGCGTAAAAGCCCAGCAGGGCCAGGACCAATGAAAAAGCTCGAAAATAAGCCATTGCCGCCGGTTAGGTCGATATCATGACATGTTTATGACCACGCGCGTGGCGCGGTCAGGAGAGAGCCCGGCGCATGATCAGGGCGTCGCCGGCCTTGCCTTCGGCTTTGGCGTAATAGCTCTTGCGCCGGCCTTCGACAGTAAAACCGAACCGGCGGTAAAGCGCCAGCGCGGCCGCATTGGCCTCATCGACTTCCAGAAAGAGGTTCCTGACCCTCAGCGCCGCCAGCCGCGCCAGATGGGCGGCGAGGAGCCTTTGTCCATGACCATTGCGCCGGGAGCCAGGCGCGACGACAATGGTCAGCACTTCAGCCTCGTCCGCCGCCCGGCGCGACAGGATGAAGCCGGCGAGGCTGGACTTGATCTCGATGCCGTCGGCGACGCAGGCCGGGTCGTTGAGCAAGGCCTCGAATTCCGGCACCGACCATGGATGGGCGAAGCTCGTCCGATGCAGGCGGGCGCAGGACGCCGCGTCGGCGACGCGAAGCCGGCGGGATGTGGCGGGCGCGTCGCGCCAGCCGAAGAAGAAGGGGGCCTTCATGAGCTGTTGAACATCGTGACCGGTTGTTTCGCCGGCAGGGCGTCCGGGGCCTTGAGATAGATTGGCCGCGCCGGCGCATTGCCGGGCGAGGCCGCGAGACCCAGACGGGCGACGGCCAATATATCCGGCGCCGAAGCGCCATTGACGACGACGATGTCCCCGCCGGTCAAAGCCGCTTCCTCGCGCAGCAGAGCGGCGCCCGATCCGGCGGCGCGCACACGGCCGCCGCCCAGCAGCCGGCAGGCGTCCTTCACCGCCAGAATGCGCGGCGAAGTGAGAATGCGGCCGCCCGGCCCATAGGCGGAAAAATAGACACGGCCATGCCGCGCGTCGATCGCCGCCGCGACAATGCCATCGGCCTCCCCCGCCAGCAGCGGCGCGGCGAATGCGGCCAGGGTCGAGACGCCGACCACGTCGAGGCCAAGTGCGAGCGCGATCCCGCGCGCGGCAGCGACGCCGATCCGAATCCCGGTGAAGGAGCCGGGCCCGACCGTCACGCCGACGCGATCAAGCGACGCGAATCCGCCCTGAACCTTCGCCATGAGCCTTTCGATCGTCGGCATCAAAGCTTCGGCGTGGCCTTTTTCCATGGCCACGGTGTCGAGCGCGACCGGTTCGCTCGCCGCCCCGTCGAGAACGCAAACAGAAACGGCCGGCAGAGCGGTGTCGATCGCGAGTATGCGCGTCACGCCAGCCGTTTCCTCTCGAGCGCAAGGTCCATTCGAAGCTTCAGATCTGTTCGACCGACTTCACTTCCGGCACGAAATGGCAGATCAGGTTCTGCACGCCGCGCTTGAGCGTCGCCGTCGAGGAGGGGCACCCCGAACAGGCGCCCTTCATTTTCAGATAGACCACGCCGTCCTTGTATCCGCGGAACACAATGTCGCCGCCGTCCCCCGCCACGGCGGGACGGACGCGGGTCTCCAGCAGTTCCTTGACCTTGGACACGATTTCGGCGTCTTCCGGCTCGAAATATTCGTCCGCCGCGGCTTCGCCGCCGCCATTGGTCAGGATGGGCGCGCCGGAAGTGAAATGCTCCATGATCACGCCCAGAATCGCCGGCTTCAGATAAGTCCAGTCGCCCGACGATTTCGTCACCGAAATGAAATCGGGTCCGAAAAAGACACCACTGATTTCGCCGATCCCGAAAATGGCGCTCGCCAGCGGCGAGGCTTCGGCGGCTCGCGCGCTCGGCATGTCGATGGGTCCCCCCTCGACAACGGCGACGCCGGGAATGAATTTCAACGTCGCGGGATTGGGCGTCGATTCAGTCTGGATGAACATTCATGCCTCCAAGATCGTCCGGTTCAAGGCCGGAGATGGTTCCACCGGATAGATAAGCCTTTCGCCGAAAGAGTGAAAGGCCGAACAAAACGCTCGCCGCTTAGCGAATGAATCCGACAATATCCTTGACCTGGGACATGTTCGGCTCCGCCATGGCGCGCGCGCGCCGCGCCCCGTCGCGCAGGACGGAATCGATGAAAGCCGGATCGGCCTCAAGCCGCCGCATTTCGGCGCCGATCGGACCGAGCCGCGCCACCGCGAGGTCGATCAGGGCCTGTTTGAAAGCCGAGAATTGCGCCCCGCCGAACTGTTGGAGCACCGTTTCCGGCGTCGAATCGCTCAAGGCCGCGAAAATGCCGACCAGATTTTCGGCTTCGGGGCGCCCGCTCAGGCCGTCCTTGTCCAAGGGCAAAGGCGCCGGATCGGTCTTGGCTTTGCGCACTTTCTGCGCGATCGCGTCGGCGTCGTCGGACAGATTGATGCGAGAAAATTCCGACACGTCGGATTTCGACATTTTTTTGGTTCCGTCGCGCAAGCTCATCACCCGCGCCGCCGGCCCTTGGATCAAGGGCGCCGGCAAGGGAAAAAAGCCGCCCTCATGGCCGTTGGCGGCGATGGACTCGGCGAAATCATTGTTGAATTTTTGCGCGACGTCGCGCGCGAGTTCGATATGCTGCTTCTGGTCCTCGCCGACCGGCACATGGGTCGCCTTGTAGAGGAGGATGTCGGCCGCCATCAGGGTCGGATAGGCGAACAGGCCGATCGAGGCGTTTTCCCGGTCCTTGCCCGCCTTTTCCTTGAACTGGGTCATGCGGTTGAGCCAGCCGATGCGCGCGACGCAATTGAAAACCCAGGCCAGTTCCGCATGTTCGGCGACCTGGCTCTGACTGAAAATGATGTTCTTCGCCGGATCGACCCCGGAGGCGATATAGGCGGCGGCGATCCTGCGAATCGCCCGGCGCAGCTCGTTCGGCTCCTGCGGCACGGTGATCGCATGGAGATCGACCACACAGAACAGACATTCGTGGGTCTTTTGCAGCGCGACGAATTTGACGATGGCGCCGAGATAATTGCCGAGATGAAGATTTCCGGTCGGCTGGATTCCGGAAAAGACGCGTTCGGGAAAGGTGGGCATCGCGATCCGCCAGGGGAGATAGTTTAATCGTCTTATGGCTGCGCCCGGATTTCCTGACAAGGGCGCTCCAAAAATCATTATTCGGCGGGGACCGTCACAGGATGAAGCGGCTCAGATCGACATTGCGCGACAATTCTCCGACGCGCGCCTCGACATAGGGGCCGTCGACGGTCACCACCTGGCCGGAATGGTCGGCGGCCGAAAAGCTTACGTCGTCCAGCACCCGCTCCATCACCGTCTGCAAGCGCCTCGCGCCGATGTTCTCGACGCTCGCATTGACCTGTACGGCGACCTTCGCGATGGTTTCGATGGCGTCGGGGGTGAAATCCAGCGTGACGCCCTCGGTCTCCAGCAAAGCGCAATATTGCTTGGTCAGGCTGGCTTCGGGCTGGGTCAGGATGCGCTTGAAATCCTCTTCATCCAGCGAGGACAATTCGACGCGAATGGGCAGGCGGCCCTGCAATTCGGGCAGCAGGTCGGACGGCTTGGCGACGTGGAAGGCGCCCGAGGCGATGAACAATATGTGGTCGGTCTTTACCGCGCCATGCTTGGTCGCCACCGTCGTGCCTTCGATCAGCGGCAGCAGGTCGCGCTGCACCCCCTCGCGCGACACGTCGCCGGCGCGGCCCTCGCGCGCGCAGATCTTGTCGATCTCGTCGAGGAAGACAATGCCGTTGTTTTCGACCTCGCGGATGGCGAGGCGCACAATCTCGTCCTGGTCGAGCAGTTTTTCGCTCTCCTCCGCCTCCAGCGGCTCGCGTGCGTCCTTGACCAGCAGTTTCTGGCTCTTGGCGCGACTGGCCTTGCCAAAAATATCGCCCAGCGAAATCGCGCCGATCGAGGCGCCGGGCATATTGGGAAGCTCGAACATCGGCATGGACGACGAGGAAGGAGATGCGATCTCCACCCCGATCTCCTTGTCTTCCATTTCGCCCGCCCGCAATTTGCGGCGGAAGGCGTCGCGCGTGGGTGCGCTGGCGTTGGCGCCGACGAGGGCGGTCACGATCCGGTCTTCGGCCGCCAGTTGGGCGCGGGCCGCGACGTCTTTGCGTTTCGTCTGTTTGACCAGAGCGATGCCGATTTCGATGAGGTCGCGCACGATCTGCTCGACGTCCCGGCCGACATAGCCGACTTCGGTGAATTTGGTCGCCTCGACCTTGAGGAAGGGCGCATTGGCGAGGCGGGCGAGGCGGCGGGCGATTTCGGTCTTGCCGCAGCCGGTCGGCCCGATCATCAAAATATTCTTGGGCAGAACCTCCTCGCGCATCGCGCCCTCGAGGCGCAGGCGCCGCCAGCGGTTGCGCAGGGCGATCGCCACCGCCCTTTTGGCGTCCTTCTGGCCGACGATATAGCGGTCCAGTTCGGAAACGATTTCCCGTGGGGAGAGGTCTGTCATGGGGCGGGGCCTGAATTTCGCTTTCGTCAGAGCGAGTCGATGGTTTCGACGACGATGTTGGAATTGGTGTACACGCAGATGTCCGCCGCGATCTGGAGCGATCGCCGGGCAATGGTCTCGGCGTCGAGATCCGTATCGATCAGGGCGCGCGCGGCGGCGAGCGCATAGTTGCCGCCCGAGCCTATGCCCATGACCACG